>JACQVW010000127.1 GCA_016209535.1 Planctomycetota bacterium
ACAGGAAAGAGCTCAGCAGGGGCAGTTTGGTAGGGGCAGTATCGTGGGAATGAACGCGTGGTTCATAGCCGGGTGTAACCCGGCGTTGAACCACGCCGACTTTCTCGAGCGCTCGAAACCATGAGACCCATCGCGTTCCGCGCCGTCTGCCTCAGCGTCTTCCTCGTCTCCGCGGACCCCGCCGCCGGGCAGCTCGCGGTGAGCCCTCCGGTCCTCGACTTCGGGGACCGCGGGCACCACGAGACCCCGAGCGACTTCCTGGAGATCCGGAACGAGGGCACCGAGCCCCTCGCGATCCGCGAGGTCCGCCAGAGCTGTAGCTGCATCACGCTGGACTCTGCGGCGGCCAAGGCCCCCATCCCGCCCGGCGGCTCCGTCAAGTTGCAAGTGCACATGGCCAGCGGCCGCGCCATCGGGAAGCTCGAGAAGCACATCGACATCCTCCCGGTAGACCCTCGCGTGCGGCCGGTCCGGGTCGCCGCGCGCATGCGGGTCTTCGATGGCTTCAGCCAGGACCCGCTCGACCTCCGCTTCGACGGGATCGTCGGGGGGCCGCCCATCACCCGGTCCTTCGAGGTGCGGCGCCCGGGGGACGCAGGGGCGGCGGCCGGGCCGCCTTTCAGCCTCGAGGCCGGGGCCGTGAAGGAGTCCTTCGGCGCCTCGCCGCGTGCCGTCCCCCACTTCACGGCGAAGGTGGTCGACGTGCCGGGGGGCAAGCGCGTCGACGTGACGCTCGGGCCCACGCACCCCGAGGGGAGGGTCTACGGGAACCTCGAGTGCAAGCTCGAGGGGAAGCTCCTCGTCGTGCCCATCACCGGGGAGGTGTTCCGCGGAATCAAGGTCGTCCCCACCTACTTCAACTTCAACCGCGTCGTCGCCGGCGACCCGTCGACCCTGCTCGAGGAAAGCGTGTTGACCTCCACCGACGGGCGGCCGTTCCGGATCACGGGCATGGCCGTGAAGTTCACGAGGCGCCCCGTGGACGACGCTCAGGTCGCCGTCGAGGACGTGCCGCGGGGCGGGACCGCGGAGGCGGGCGCTCCGGAGCACACCTTGCGCGCGAGGATCTCGGGGGGCGCGAAGCCGCCCCGCGATGCCAGCTTCTCCGGGACCGTGACGGTGACCACGGACCATCCGGAAAAGCCGCAGGTGGTCGTAAACTTCTTCGGGTTCTTCGCCGAAGGAAAGGTGAAGGTCTCCGGCTCAGGGTCCGGCGCCGAGCCCCAGCGCAAGTAGGCGGCGGCTCCCCGGGCAGGAGGGCTCCAGGACCCGTGAGGACCACTCGGATGGACGTCTCGAGCCTGCTCCACCTCCTCGTGCTTCCCGCTCTCGGCCAGGCCCCTTTGCGCCCTGCCCTGGCCCGCGCGCCCGTGACCGTCGAGCTGCGGAACGGCTCTCGGATCGAGGGGGCCCTCGCCGCGGAGGAGCCCGACGCGTGGGTGATCGCGGTCTCCGGCGGCGAGGTGCGGCTGAAGAAGAGCACCGTCCTGCGCGTCGCGGCCGTCCAGGACCCGCCGGACGCGATCGCGGGCCAGCGCGATGGCGCCCCGGAGGCGCCGCCTCCTCGCGTCGAGCTCGAGCTGTCCGGGCCCGCCCCCATGTCCTTCCAGGCGCCCGCGGCCTGGGTCGAGACGAGGCTCGAAGGACGCGAGCTCGCGCTGAAGGACCCCGAGGGGGCGCTCGTCTTCGGCGTGACCACCGTCGCCGACTCCAGCTCCCTCTGGAGCCTGGCGCGGGCCGTCAAGGTGGACTATGGGCGCCTCTACGGATCGTTCGCCGCGGAGCACGAGCGCTTCGCCGCCCGCGGCGACCTCCGCTCCTGGGAGCTCGAGTTCCGGTACGTCAAGGACGGGATGGACTTCCGGGAAATCCACCTCTTCCTCGACCTCGGAGCGGTGAAACGGATCTTCACCTTCACGGCGCGCGCGCCTCGATTCGACGACCTCGTCCCGGCTTTCCGCTCCATCGTCGCGAGCTTCCGCTTCCCCGCGGCCGGCGAGGAGGGGTGCGAGGGCGTGTTCGGCTTGTCTGCCTGAAGCCCGGGTGTACGATGTCGGCCTATGAGCCGAACGTACACCGTGCGTGAGATCGCCGCTAACATTGGCGGCGAGGTCCTGGGCGACCCGGAGCGGCGGATCTCCGGAGTCTGCTCGCTGCGGGCCGCGGAGCGCGAGCACCTCGTCTTCGTCGACTCTCCGAAGCACCTCGAGGACCTCCGCGCCTCCAGGGCTGGGTGCGCTCTCGTCCCCGAAGGGATCGAGCCGCCGCCCGACATGTCGGGGATCCGCGTGCGCCAGCCTGCGCACGCCATGGCCAGGGCCGTCGACATCCTCGCGCCGCCGGCGAGGAGCTTCGAGGGCGTCTCGCCGCAGGCCGTTCTGGGAAAGGGCGTCGAGCTCGGGCCCGGGGTCGGGATCGGGCCCATGGTCTACATCGGCGACGGCGTGAGGATCGGCCGCGGGACCGAGGTCCACCCGGGCGTGACCGTCGGCCGAGGCGCGACCATCGGCGAGGACTGCGTCCTCCACTCGGGCGTCCACGTGTACCACGAGACCGCCATCGGGAACCGGGTGATCATCCACTCCGGCGCGGTCTTGGGGGCCGATGGCTTCGGCTTCGTCCAGGAGAAGGCTCCCGGGGTAGATTCCGAGAGCGAGGAGCCGCTGCGTCACCGCAAGGTGCGGCAGGTGGGCCGCGTTGTCATCGAGGACGACGTCGAGATCGGGGCCAACACGACGATCGACAGGGCGGCGCTCCACGAGACGCGCGTGAGGCGCGGCACCAAGATCGACGACCTCGTCATGATCGGCCACAACTGCACCGTCGGCAGGCACTGCATCCTGGTGGCCCAGGCGGGGATCTCGGGCTCGACCACCCTGGGCGACTATGTGACCATCGCGGGCCAGGCCGGGATCGCGGGCCATCTGAGGATCGGCACGCGGGCCGTCGTCGGCGCCCAGTCCGGCGTCACGAAGGACATCGGCGACGCGCAGATCGTCCTCGGCTCCCCGGCCATCGACGCCCGCCAGGCCCGGAAGGCCCTCACCCTCATCGACAGCCTCCCGGAGTTCAAGAAGTCGATCGCGGCGCACGAGAAGCGCCTGGCGAAGCTCGAGGGCAAGGTGACCCCGCCCTCCGGCGAGGCGCCGGAGGGGTAGGACCCTCACCGCCACACGCCGACGCTCACCGCAGCTCGAGAGCGTCTCGAGCGCCGGCGCGCTCGTAGATCTCGGCGGTCCCGCGGAAGTCGGCCGGGTCCGTGCCGCGGAGGGTCAAACGGCGCGGCGCGAGGAGGCCGAAGGCCTCGGGGATGTCGAGGACGCGGAGGACGTTGAGGATCGCGGGGCCGCCGGCGGTGACCCCCCTCGACGGGGCGTGAGAGGCCGGCGGCTCGAAGGCGACGACCTCTTCGGCCTCGCTCGCGTAGAGGACCGCGTAGGCCGCGATGACCCCCGCGTCCCCGCGCCCCGCGAGGCGCAGGCGCCGCGCGCCGAGGGCCTTGAGCCCGCGCAAGGTGCGCGCGACGTCGAGGACGCGTCCGCCGTCCGCCGTCTCCCCCACGAGGACCAGGGACCTCTCCACGGTGTTGGGCGGGCTCTTCCGGGTCCACTCGAGGTGCGGGTGGCCCGCGCCGCGCGTGGGGAGGAGCACCGCGGGCGAGTCCCCCACCGCGCCGGCCGCCCACCGGGGCAGCTCCTCGCGCGAGTCGCCGGGGCCCAGCACGACGACCCAGAGGTCGCGCCTGAGGTCTTCGGGCCGGCTCGGCACGCGCCAGTAGATCGTGATGCCGGGCTGCGTCACGGCGACGCCCTGGCCGCTCGAGGCGTCGTAGCTCGCGTGGGGATCCGCGGCGTCCCTGGGCCACGCTCCGAAGCACGCGCGCGAGAGCTCTCCCAGAAGCTCCCCGCGCCACGCGTCGACGCGCCCCGCCTCGGGGAGGCCGGGCCGGCCCCGCGGCACGAAGACCTCGTCGATCCGCGTGTTGAGCTGGTCCCGCGGCAGGTCCTGGTCGCGCGGGAAGGCCCGCAGCTCCTCGAACGGGATCTGGGGCCTCGGTGGCTCCCCCGCGGCGAGCCCCACGCCCGAGTCGAGGACGGGAGCCGCCACGCCCCTGAGCTCCCGGTCGAAGAACTCGAAGACTGCCCGCCGGAGGTCCTCGCGGTACGCGTGGCCTCCGATCGAGACTACCGCGTCGACCTTGTCCCCTTGCCCCAGGACCGCGTAGAGGCGCTCGAGCCGCGCGATGACGCGCTCGTTCGCGTCCATGGGGAAGATCGAGTCCTGGTCCGAGTTCGCGAAGAGGAGGGGCCGCGGGCAGACGAGGGCCGCTATGTTGGTCCAGCTCCACCGGAACGTGTTGTGGAGGAACATGCAGTCGCAGTGGCCGTTCACGACCCGGTCCGCCACGTAGCTCTCGAGGTCGGCCATGCCGCTCACGGGCGCCGCCGCCCGCACGCGGTCGTCGGCGGCGGCGACCCAGAACGTGGCGGCACCGCCGCCCGAGATCCCCGTCACGCCGATCCGCTCCGGGTCGACGTCGGGCCTCGAGACGAGGTAGTCGATCGCGCGGACGCCGTTCCAGCACTCGACCCCGGCGGGCGTGTAGCCCGCCGAGAGCCACCACCACCGCCCCTCCCGGTACGTGCCGTGGTGGATCGCCGCGATCTCCCCGAGCTGCAGCGTGTCGATGGCGAGGCAGACGTAGCCGTGCTTCGCGAACCAGATCCCGTGCTCCTGGAACTGCACCTTGTTCCCGTTGCGGCCCGCCCCCGAGTGCCCGCAGAGGTAGAGGATCGCCGGAAGCCGCCTCCCGCCGGTCTCCTTCGGCCGGTAGAGGTTCCCGGTCACGTAGAGCCGCGGCCGGCTCTGGAAGTGGAGCTTCTCGACCACGTGGTCTCCGCGGTCCAGGGTCCCCGTCACGGACGCCTCGAGGGGCGTCCGCTCCGGGAGGGGCCAGAGGCCGAGCATGTGGAGGTACTCCTCGCGGAGGCGGGGCTTGAGCCGCTCGAAGTCCGCGGGCGAGCGCACCTCGGGCAGGAACCGCGCCTCGATCTCGGCCGCCCGCGCCGCGAGGTAATCGTGGAAGACCTTGTCGCCGGGAGGATCCTCGGCGGGCGCGGGGACCGTGGGCAGGGCGAAGAAACCGGTGAGGACCGGTAGCAGGGACCAGGCTCGGATCATGGCGCACCTCGTCATGGGGGCCCCCATGTTGCCGCCTCCTCCAGGATCTTGTCCAGCTCCGGGGCGAGGAGCCGAGCGTCGAAGCGCGCCGCGGCCCGCCGGAGCTCCTCCCGGTGCTCGCGGGGCGGGCGCAGGACCACCTCGCGGAGCCTCTCGTGGAGCTCCCGCTCTCCGTCGTAGAGGAAAGCGCCGTGGAGCCCTTCGGGCACGATCTCGGGATAGCTCAAGGCCCGCGGAAGCACGGGGAGGCAGCCCATGAAGAGCGCCTCCACCACCGAGACGCCGAAGAACTCGTGGCGCGCCGTCGAGAGCACGACGTCGGCGTCGCGGAGCGCCTCGAGGTAGCGGGTCCTGTCCTCGAAGAAGCCCAGGTGGACGAGCGCCGGCCCCAGGGCTTCCTCGAGGCGGGCGAAGGCCTCGGGACGACGCCGGGAGGCCTGGCCGCACACGACGGCCCGGAACGGCACGCCGCGCCCCTTGAGCTCCAGGAGGGCCTCCACCATGAGCTCCGGCCCCTTGTCGTGCTCCCAGCGGTGGTTCCAGACGATCGCGGGGGGCTCGCCCCCGCGCCGCGGGGATTCCAGGACGCGGCGGTGCGGCTCGAAGTCGATCCCCACGGGCAGGACGGCGGACTTCGCGCCGATCCTCTCCGGGAGCCCCGGCGGCACGTGGTCCGGCATGAGCCCCAGCACGCGCTCCACCTCCCGGAGGAGCTCGCCGCGGTGGTAGGCCGAGTTGAAGATCACGCGCTCGGCGGCGAGGGCCGAGCTCAGGTTGATCCAGCCGTAGTGGAAGTCCCTCGGCGCCGCCGCGCCGAGCGGGTAGGTGACCTGGTTCTCGTGGAAGTAGAGGACCGCCGGGGCGCGGCCGAAGGCCGGCGGCGCGAGGGCTCGCCAGTCGCAGAGGTTGAGGAAGTCCGAGGCGAGGACCGCGTCCGGACCGGCGCCGGCCCCCGCGGAGCGCGCCCGGTCCGCGAAGTGGAAGGCCGCGCCGCGCATCCTCCACTTCCACTTGCGGGCGGGGAGCTTCCAGACCTCCAGACGGTGCCTCGAGTGGCGCCCGTAGCCCTCGAGGAACGTCCTGTGGGAGAGGCCGTAGTACGGCTCGAGGACAAGGACCCGCAGCCTCGACCGCTCAGCGTCCACGGGGAGAGCCTCCTTCTCCTCGCGGGTCTTTTGCTGGCCCAACGCGGACCTTCATGGTACAGATTCTCGCAGCTCGTTTCGCACGGGTTCAGGCCCCAAGGATAACCATGAGCGACCGGGAGAAGAAGCCGCCCAAGTCCGAGGAGGAGATCGCGAAAGACCTCCGGGAGTTCTTGAAGAGCAAGCTCGAGGGGGACGGCATCACCGTCATGCTGGGCCTGGACCCCGAGGCTCCCGAGGAGACGGGGTCGCACCGCGACCCGGAGCCCAAGAAGTCACGGGTCGCCGACGCCCTCAAGTTCGACCTGACGCCTCGCCAGGTGAAGTCGCACCTGGACCGCTACGTCATCGGCCAGGACGCGGCGAAGGAGACCCTGGCCGTCGCCGTCTGCGACCACTACAACCACGTCCGGCACGTGCACGCGGCGAGCTCGCGAGGCGAGGCGACCGACTACGTCAAGCAGAACGTCATCCTGCTCGGCCCGACGGGCGTGGGGAAGACGTACCTGATCCGGAACATCGCCCAGCTCGTGGGCGTCCCCTTCGTCAAGGCGGACATCACGAAGTTCTCCGAGACGGGCTACGTGGGCGGCGACGTCGACGACCTCGTGCGTGAGCTCGTGCGCATGGCCGACGGAAACGTGGATCTCGCCGAGTACGGGATCATCTTCCTCGACGAGATCGACAAGATCGCGAGCGCCTCGAACCTGATCGGCCGCGACGTGAGCGGGCGCGGCGTCCAGACGGGGCTCCTCAAGCTCCTCGAGGAGACCGACGTGCCCGTCCACAGCCCCAACTCGGTGAGCGCGCAGCTCCAGGAGCTGATGCAGATGCGCCGCGGCAAGCCCGCCAAGCGCACGATCAACACGGGGCACATCCTCTTCGTCGTGAGCGGAGCGTTCACGGGGCTCGAGGAGATCATCGAGAAGCGCCTCAGCGAGCGACAGATCGGCTTCGCCGCCGCCGCGGGCCGCGCGCGCCTCGAGAAGGTGGACATCTTCCAGCAGGTGGCCACGCGCGACTTCATCGACTACGGCTTCGAGCCCGAGTTCATCGGGCGCCTCCCCATCCGCGTCGCGCTCCGGGACCTCACCGAGGAGGACCTCTACAAGATCCTCACGACCTCGGAAGGTTCGATCCTCAAGCAGCACGGGGAGAGCTTTCTGGGGTACGGGATCGACGTGAGGTTCGAGGACGACGCGCTCCGCGCCGTGGCCGCGAAGGCCCTGGAGGAGAAGACCGGGGCCCGCGGGCTCATGACGATCCTCGAGGCGACCTTGAGGCCCTTCAAGTTCCACCTGCCGGGGACGAAGGTGCAGCGGTTCGTCGTCACCCGCGAGGCGGTGGACGACCCGGAGGGGGCCCTCCGGAACGTCCAGGAGGAACCCGGAGCCGCCGAGGAGGCGTTCGCCGCCTGCGAGGTGAAGGCGTTCGAGGACGAGTTCGAGCGCTCGGAGGGTGTCCGGCTCACGCTCGACGAGCCGTCGGTTGCCATGGCCGCCGCCGTGGCGAAGGACCTCCACCTGCGCATCCCCGAGTACCTCCGGACCGTCTTCGGAGGCCACGCGGACTTCCTGAAGCGGCTGCGGAAAGAGACGGGGCGCCGGGAGTTCCCCGTGACGCCCCAGATCCTCAACCGGCCCGAGGAAGGCGTCGAGAAGTGGATCGGGAAGAAGACGGCATGAGGCGGGCGATGCGGGGGATCGACCTCTTTCGCCTCGACGGCCGCGTGGCGCTCGTCACGGGCGGCTCTAGGGGCCTCGGGAGGAGCATCGCCGAGGGGCTCGCCTCGGCCGGGGCCGATGTCGTCCTCTGCAGCAGGAAGCCCGAGGAGGCGGCCGCGGCGGCCCGCGAGATCGCCGCCTCCACGGGGAGGAAGGCCCTGGGCCTCGGCTGCGACGTGACGCGCGAGGAGGACGTCACGGCCCTCGTCGAGAGGACGTTCGCCGGCATGGGCCGGATCGACATCCTCGTCAACAACGCGGGGATCAACATCCGCGGGCCCATCGAGGAGCTCTCCGCGGCGGACTTCCGGCAGGTCCTTGAGACGAACGCCGTGGGGCCCTGGCTCGCGAGCCGCGCCGTGCTCCCGGTCCTGCGGGCGGCGGGCTGGGGGAGGATCATCAACGTGGCGAGCGTGCTGAGCGCCATCGCGCTGCCCAACCGCTCGCCCTACGCCGCGAGCAAGGGGGCCGTGGCCATGCTGACGAAGGTCCTGGCCCTCGAGTGCGCCCCGCAGGGGATCACGGTGAACGCCATTTGCCCCGGACCGTTCCTCACGGAGATGAACGCCGGAATCAAGGACAGCCCCGATACGACCCGCTCCGTCGTGGGCGGGACGGCCCTGGGCCGCTGGGGCGAGCTCCACGAGATCCAGGGGGCGGCGATCTACCTCGCGAGCCCCGCCTCGAGCTACGTGACGGGCTCGCTCCTCTTCGTCGACGGAGGCTGGACGGCACGCTGAGGGTGGAAGAGCCTCAACCCTTCGGCGCCTCGACTTTCTCGCCGCTCCAGGCCTCGTAGGCCTTCAACACGTCCTCGCGGCCCCGGAAGTCGCGGACGGCGAGACGGGCGCGGAAGCGCACCTCCTCCCCCACCACGTAGCCCCGTTTGAGGAAGAGGAAGTCCCAGGCGGGGTTCCCCTGGCCGCCGCCCGTGGGCGACTGGGCGAAGCGCGCCTCGGCGCCGCCCTTGGGCCGCTCGAGCATGACGATCATCGCCTTCCCCCTCGCCACGCCGTAGTAGAAGGGGTGGACGTACTCGAGGTCGGAGTGGCCGCCGGCCAGGGCGATGTTGAAGCCCGGGTCGACCGGCGGGTCCCAGTCGACGCCCGCGGCCCGGTGGCAGGCCGCCTCTCCGTGCTTCGCCGAGAGGTACCGGACCCAGCGTGGCGCCGCGTCGCCCTTGCCCGGACGCGACCGCGCGATGAAGTGGATCGCCAGGTCCTCGGGGCCGTGGACGTACGAGGCGAAGAAGAGGCCGATGTAGCCGTGCTTCTTCCAGGCGTCCTCGAGGGGCATGCACGCCACCGTGAGGTCGACCGCGTCCTCGCCCGCGAGCTCGTAGGTGAGCACCGTGCGGAGCGGCCAGCTCGCCGTGCGCTCCTGGCGCAGCTCGACGCGCTTCTCGGCGACCTTGTGAAGCGCCATGGCCGCGCGCCGGGGCTCGAAGATGTCGCGGCCGTAGGTGGCGGCGTCGCCGCTGAAGATGTGCTCGAAGTTGAGGCCCGAGTAGGCCGGCACGAAGAGGTCCGCGCTCCCAGCGTGGGAGAGCTCCGCGACGCCGCTGTAGCCGGCCTTGTGGTCGGGCCCGTAGGCCGAGTTGCCGGCCACGACGGCCCGAAGCTTGGCCGAGCGGAGCTCGATCCGGCCCTCGGGGACCACGCCGCCGGCGCGCAAGACGGCGAGGGGGGCAAGGGCCAGTGCCAGGGTGATCCTGTTCACGGCCCCACTGTACCGCGCCGCCCCGGGTCCGCGCTACAGGGCCCTCGTCTCCTCGGCGAGCCACGGGAGGCGGCCCGTCGAGTCGCCCAGGGCGTCCACCGAGGCGTCCATGCGGTCCAGCAGGCAGAGGTAGAGGTTGTTGAGCGGCGTGTTCCGCTTGTAGCGGACGTGGCGGCCCGTCTCGATGGAACCTCCGCCGCGGCCGAGCAGCACCACCGGCAGCTCGTCGTGGTTGTGCCGGTTCCCATCCCCGATCCCGCTCCCGTAGACGATCATGCAGTGATCGAGGAGCGTCCCGTCGCCCTCGCGCACGCCCTTCAGCTTCGCGATGAAGTACGCGAAGCCCTCCATGTGGAAGCGGTTGATCTTCGCAATCTTCGCCTGCTTCTCCTTGTTCCCGCCGTGGTGGGACAGGTCGTGGTGGCCCTCGGGCACGCCGACCGGCGCGTAGGACTTGTTCGACCCCTCATTGGCGACCATGAAGGTCGCGACCCGGCTCAAGTCGGCCTGGAACGCGAAGGCCAGGATGTCGTAGAGGAGCCTCTGGTGCTCGCCGTAGTCCCTCGGGATCCCCTCGGGCGGCGCGATGGCGGGCAGCCTGGCCTGCCCCTCCCGGGAGTCCGCCTCGCTCCGCTCGATCCGGCCCTCGACCTCGCGCACGGCGGCGAGGTACTCGCCGAGCTTTCGGCGATCCGCGGCCCCGAGCTTCCCCTCGAGGCGGCGCGCGTCCTCGAGGACGAAGTCGAGGATGCTCTTGCGGTGCCGGTCGCGCACTCCGCGGCTCTCGGCGGCCTCGGTGGGCGAGGCGCTCGGGAAGAGGCGCTCGAAGACGAGACGCGGGTCGATCTCCTTGGCCATGGGCGTCGAGGGCCCCTTCCAGGAGATGTTCGCGGAGTACGCGCAGCTATAGCCGGAGTCGCAGTTCCCCGCCTGGGGGCCCCGGTCGCAGCCGAGCTCGAGGGACGGGAGCCTCGTCAGGGGCCCCACCCTCGCCGCCGCGACCTGGTCCACCGAGACGCCCGAGCGGATGTTGGCGCCGGCCGTCTTCAGCGGCTGGACCCCCGTGAGGAACGCGGAGGCCGCGCGGGCGTGGTCGCCCGGGCCGTCGCCGTTGGGCCGCGCCTTGTCCTGGGTCAATCCGCTCAGGACGAGGAGCTCCTTACGGTACGGCTCGAGGGGCGCGAGGGTCGGCGGCAGCTCGAAGTCCGCCCCGAGCCTCTCGGGCGTCCAGTCCTCCATGTGGATGCCGTTCGGCACGTACGCGAACGCCACGCGGAGGGGGTAGCGCGTGGCCACCTCGCCCGCGAAGGCGCCGCGCGCGACGCCCCTGGCGGGCAGCATCGCGTCGAGGAACGGGAGGGCCAGGGCGGTGCCGAGACCCCTCAGCACGGTCCGGCGGGAGATCTGCTTCGCGTCGCTCATGGGCTACCTCGGTCTCCTCTCCGTTTCTGGAAGGGCTCGCTCTCGACGATGGCGTCGACCACGCTCGAGAACCGGAACCCGTTTTCCTTCACGCGCCTGACGATCTCGTCGACCGCGGCCCGGTCAGCATACTCGAGGCCGCGCCCGAGGGCAAAGGTCAGCATCTTCTCGGCGAGGCACCGCGCGAAGGCGGCGGCGTCCTCCACGAGGAGCCTCTTGAGGCCGAGGGGCCCATCGAAGCGCCTGCCGTCGGGCAGGACGCCCGAGGGGTCCACGGGCTGGTCCCCGTCCGCGTCGCGCCAGGCGCCCACGGCGTCGTAGTTCTCGAGGCCGAACCCCAGGGGGTCCATCCGCTCGTGGCAGGTCGCGCAGCTCGGATCGGCGCGGTGCTGCTCCAACTGCTGGCGGAGGGTCCCGCGCAGCTCCCCGGACTCCTTCAGCTCGGGGACGTCGGGCGGCGGCGGGGGCGGCGGCGTCCCGAGGATCTGCTCGAGGACCCACTTACCGCGCTTCACGGGCGAGGTCCGCGTCGGGTTCGAGGTCACGGTCAGCACGCTGGCCTGCGTGAGGACGCCGCCGCGGCGCGGGTCGGCGAGGTGGACGAGGCGGAAGTCGGGGCCGACGATCCCCTGGATCCCGTAGTGCCTCGCGAGCCGCTCGTTGAGGAAGGTGTAGTCGGCGTCGAGGAGCTCGAGGACGCTCCGGTCCTCGCGCAGGATGCGCTCGAAGCAGAGCTCCGTCTCCCGGCGCATGGCCGCCCGCAGCTCCTGATCGAACGCGGAGAACCGCTTGCGGTCGGGGCTCACCGCCTCGAGGTTGCGGATCGTGAGCCACTGGGCAGCGAAATCGTCGACGAGGGCCCGCGATCTCGGGTCGACGAGCATGCGGCGCACCTGCGCTCCGAGGTCCCGGCGCAGCCTCCCCTCCTCGGCGAGGCGGAAGAGCTCGTCGTCGGGCATGCTGCTCCAGAGGAAGTAGGAGAGGCGCGAGGCGAGCTCGTGCTCGTCGAGGGCCCGGACGCGGCCTGCGCCCGGCTCGGCGTCGGCCTCGACGCGGAAGAGGAACCGGGGCGAGACGAGGACCGCCTCGAGGGCCACTCGCAGGGCGCCCTCGAAAGTCTCCCCGGCCTCGAGGGCCGACCGCGAGAGCCCCAGGAGCCGCTCGCCCTCCTCCTCCGGCACGGGCCTCCGGTAGGCGCGGCGGGCGAAGCGCCGGAGGATCTCCCGCGCGCAGGCCTCCGGGGCCGCCTCCGCCGGCTCGCATGCGAGGACGCGAGCGCGCCCCGGTGCCCTCGGAGGCTCGGCCGCGAGGGGTCCCTCGACATCGAAGCGGAACGCCCGGGCCTTGACCGGGACGGGGCCCAGCGCCGCCTCGAGGGCCATCTCCGCCGCCTCGAGGTACCGCTCGAGGAGGACGGGAGGCATCGAGAGCACCTCGCCCATGTTGTCGAAGCCGTTCCCCACATCGTCGGAAGGGAACCGGGCCGAGAGGCGCAGGTCGATCCCCAGGAGGTCGCGCAGCGTGTTGTCGTACTCGGCGCGGTTCAAGCGCCGCAGGGTGACCCGGCCGGGGTCGGGCGGCGAGCTCGCGTGGCCCGCGAGGAGGCCCCGGATCCACTCCGCGACAGCCTCGAGCTCGCCCGGGTCGGGGCGCGGCCTCTTGGGCGGCGGCATCTCCCCGGCCTCGAGCCTCGCGAGGACCTTCTCCCATGTGCCCGGCTCGCGGGCCGCCGCGGCGCCGTCCCGGGCATCGAGCACGAGGTCGCCCTTGTGTTTCTCCGCGTCGTGGCAGGCCGTGCAGTGCCGCTCGAGGAAGGGCCGGACGCGCTCCGCGAAGCCGGCCGGGACGTCACTCGCGGGCGTTGCGCCCACCCAGGCGAGGAGGGTCAAGGGGAGGACCCTGGCGCCCGTCGGAAACACCGTGAACATCTTTCCCGTACGAGAGTCGCCCGATCGTGGGACCGACATGGCCCTGAAGCTAACGGCTCCCGCCGCCTCCGTCAAACGCGGGCTTGTAGGCCTTTGTCGCTGGCGCGAGGGCCCCCGAGGGGGCATCATGGCTCGACTCGTGCCGCCTTCGGCCGTTTCCGCTGCCCCGTGAGATCTGAAAGCAAGCGAACCGCCATGCATTGGCCCATGTTCTCGTCATCGATCGTGCTCTTTGCCCTCATCGTCCCCGTCGCCACCCCTCCGCTCCTCGCCGCGCCCGCCGCGGGGGACTGGCCCCAGTGGCGCGGGCCCAACCGCGACGGCCTCTCGGCCGACACGGGGCTCCTGAAGGCCTGGCCCTCGGGCGGCCCCCGGCTCGTCTGGAAGGCCGAGGGGCTCGGCGTGGGCTACTCGAGCGTCGCCGTGGCCGGCGGCCGGATCTTCACCATGGGCGACGGCAGGGGGAAGAGCCTCATCGTGGCCCTCGACCTCGGCGGGAAGAAGCTCTGGGCGGCCCCCGTGGGGGCCACGGGCGGCAACACCGAGGGGACGCGGTGCACGCCCACCGTGGCCGGAGACCTCGTCTTCGGGCTCGGGCAGTTCGGCGACCTCGTCTGCGCGGAGGCGAAGACGGGCAAGGAGCTGTGGCGCAGGAGCCTCGAGAAGGACTTCGGGGGCCGCGTCGGCGGGTGGAACTACTCCGAGAGCCCCCTCGCCGACGGCGACAGGCTCGTCTGCGCCCCCGGCGGGTCCTCGGGCACCGTGGTGGCCCTCGAGAGATCGACGGGGAAGGAGCTATGGCGCTCGAAGGACTACTCGGACCGCTCCGAGTACACCTCGATGGTCAAGGCGACCCTGGCGGGGAAGCCGCAGTACGTGCACCTGTCCCACAAGACGCTCGCGGGGATCGATCCCGAGACGGGCGCGGTCCTCTGGCGCGCCCCGCGCCGCGGCGAGACGGCCGTGGTCCCCACGCCGATCTGCCACGAGGACCTGGTCTACGTCACGTCGGGCTACGGCGTGGGGTGCAACCTCTTCCGGGTCGCGAAGGACGGGGACGGCCTCAAGGCCGAGGAGGTCTACTCGCGCAAGGACATGGTGAACCACCACGGGGGCGTCGTTCTGGTCGGGGACCACCTCTACGGC
This sequence comes from Planctomycetota bacterium, assembly GCA_016209535.1. GTDB lineage: Bacteria > Planctomycetota > UBA8108 > UBA8108 > SXIK01 > JACQVW01. The sequence continues at coordinate 14,266 of JACQVW010000127.1, forward strand.
TACTCGGACGGGAAGGGCTGGGTGTGCCAGGATCTCGAGACGGGCACGGCGCTCTGGAGTGAGAAGGGCAAGCACGGGAAGGGCTCCATCGCGTACGCCGATGGCATGCTCTACCTCCGCGCCGAGGGCGGGAAGGGCACGGTCGTCCTCATCGAGGCCACGCCGGAGGGCTGGCGCGAGAAGGGCCGCTTCGACCAGCCGAGCCGCAGCCGCGATAGCTCCTGGGCTCACCCGGTGGTCGCGGGCGGGCGGCTCTACCTGCGCGACATGGACGTCCTCCTCTGCTACGACGTGCGGCAGAGGTAGGCCGCGACGCGCGGCCGCGGCAGGGGCTCACTCCGCCGGCAGCGCCCGGCGGAAGAACCGGAGCCAGTTGCCGTGGAAGACCGCGGCGACGTCCTCGCTCGAGTAGCCTCGCCGGGCGAGGATGCCCTCGAGCTTGTGCAGGTCCGCGAAGGTGTCGAGGTCGCGCGGGGTCTGCTCCGTGCCGAAGCCGCCGTCGAGATCGCTCCCGATCGCCGCGTGCCGGGCGTCGCCCGCGATCTGGCAGACGCGGTCGATGTGGTCCGCCACGGCCTCGAGGCTCACGACCTGGGGCGACGTCTTCCCCCGCTCCCAGCCGGGATGGAGCATCCAGGCGTCGAGGGCCGCGCCGATCACGGCGTCGCGCTCGATGAGCGCCGCGATCTGCTCGTCCGCGAGCTGCCGGTCCCCCGGCACGAGCGCCCGGCAGTTGTGGTGGCTCGCGAGGACGGGCCCGTCGAAGACCTCGAGGGCGGCCCGGAAGCTCGCGTCCGAGAGGTGCGTCGCGTCGAGGGCCATGCCCGCGCGCCGCATCTCGCGGAGGAGCTCCACGCCCTGGGGGCTCAGGGGCCCGTCGACGCCCGTCCCGTAGGCGTAGTGGCTCCGGCCGTAGTGGGCCGGGCCGACGAAGCGCAGGCCGAGGCTCCACCACTCCCCCACCTGGGCCGGCGTCACGATGGGGTCGGCCCCCTCCATGCTCAGGACGTAGCCGATGGGCGTCCGCGAGGGGTCGCGGCGCCAATCCTCGAGGTGCCGGTCGAGGTCGCGCACGGACCGCAGCATGCGCAGGTGCCCCTGCCATTCGAGCAGCCGGTAGTACGCGAGGTGCCCGTGGGCCGTGGCGTGGGCGATGGCCTGCGTCGCGAAGTCGAGGTCCGTGCGGCCGTAGCGCTCCTTCGGCTTCTGCTCGGGCCCGCCGCGGGCGAGGAGCGTGGCCACGACGACCCCCGCGTTGGCGCGGCGCAGCTCCGGGAGGCTCGTCGTGAGGCGCCCGCGCGAGAGCTCATCGGTCATGTGCGCCTCGCCTCGCCGCAGCGCCTCGACCGACAGGGTCTGGTCGCGGTTGAAGGAGAGCGCGTTCCAGGCGAGGTCGAGGTGCGAGTCGACGAGGAGGAGCATGGCGGTCCGTTCCCGTGGAGTCAATCGCCCTTTGCGGGCGCGGGCGGGGCGGCGCCCGCCGCCTCGACCCCCTCGAATTCGTAGACCTCGTCGCCCGTTCCCGCTCCTCCGGGATCGGAGGAGCGAGCGAAGCGGACCGCGGTCACGACCCAGTCGTCGTCCCAGGTGGTGCGCGCCTGGGCCGGGGCGATGCCTTTTGAGGCGGCCACGGCGTCGAGGGCGGGGCGCAGGTCGAGGCGGACGTCGGCCCATTCGCCGGCCCGCAGCCCCTCGGGCCGCAGGAGGACCGGCGCGCCGGGCGCCTCGGGGCCGGCGAGGGGCACCTGCACGTCGCCGAGGCCCGCGACCGAGAGGCGCAGGCCCGCCGGAGCGCTCCCGGCGGCCCGGAAGCGGAAGCGCAGGGTCGTCCCGCGCTCGACGAGGAGG
>JACQVW010000128.1 GCA_016209535.1 Planctomycetota bacterium
GCCGAAGGACTCGATCCAGGGGTGCTCGTCGGGGGGCACCGCCTGCTGCGTGAGCTGGCCGCCGATCCAGTCCGTCTCCTCGGTCATGACGACTCGCAGGCCGTTGCGGCACGCGGCGAGGGCCGCGGCGCAGCCCCCGAGCCCGCCGCCGGCGACCACGAGGTCGGCGCGGATCTCCTTCGGCGCCGCCCGGGCCGCCGGCTGGCCCCGGGCCTCGGCCCCGGCCGAGCAGGAGGCGCCGGCGAGGGCGCTTCCCGCGGCGAGAGCTCTCCTCATGAAGGTCCTGCGGCGCATGTGCTACAATCCTCCGTCGATGCTCCTGCGGCTCCACGTCTTCCTGATCACCTGCGGCATCCTCTTCTGCTTCGGCTTCGGCGTCTACGAGTTTCTCCTGCGCCGATCCGGCCTGGACGTGGCGGTCGGCGCCGGCTTCCTCGCCGGGGGCGTCGCCTTGAGCCTCTACCTGCGGTGGTTCCGGAGGAAGGGGCCGGGGGTGTAGGCTCACGGCCCGAAGATGTACCGCAGCACCGCGACGAGCCCGACCCCCCAGAGGACCACGGAGAGCGCCAGGAGCGCCATGCAGCCGAAGCGGAGGAGCTCGCGGACGACCGGGTGGGGGCGTGCAGCGGCGCCCCGCGGCCTCGCGGGCGGCGGAGCAGCCCGGTAGCCGAGCCCCTCGAGCGCCTCCCGGGCCCGCGGAGAGGAGACCGCATCGAGGCTCCCCCGGAACCGCAGCGCCCTCGAGATGCGCCCGCGGTCGCCCCCGTGCCGCCGCTCGAAGGCCGCGACGGCCGCCCGGACCTCGGGCGCCGCGGGCTCCTCGAGGTACCAGAAGCGGCCGGCCATGGCCCGATCGCCCATCCTCCAGTACACGTCGCCGAGCTCGCGGCGCAGGTCGAGTCGCTCCGGGTAGGTCAGGATGAGCCCATGCAGCCGGTCCCGCGCCGTGTCGAGCTCGCCGGCCGCGACCTCGGCGCGGACCCGCGCGAGAGTCCTCTCGATGGGCATGGCGGGCGCCGGTGCGGGATCGCCGTCAGTCCGCCTTGGGCGCCGCCTTCTGCTCCAGGAGGAAGACACCCTTCTTGTTCGAGATCGCGACGTCGAGGAGGCCGTCCATGTTCACGTCAGCCACCTCGAACTGCGTCCCCACGCCCGAGTCGCCGTCGACCGTGTGCCGGGTCCAGGCGGGCTTCCCGTCCTTCCTCTGGAGCTCGTACCAGTGGAGGACGGCGGGCTTGTCCGAGTCGGGGTCTCCCTTGGGCCCGTGCGCCCAGAACCGCTTGCCCGTAACGAAGTCGGGGAGGCCGTCCTTGTTGATGTCGGCGGCCACGAGGGCGTGCGTCTGGGAGTAGGACTTGTCGATCTCGTGCTGCTGCCACTGCGGGCTTCCGTCGGCACCCTTCGACTGCTCGTACCACCAGATGCCGTGGGCGTGGGCCGAGCTGCCCAGGAGATCCTGGTCGCCGTCGCCGTCGAAGTCGTAGACGAGGACGTGGGCGCTCGCGGGGCTCGGCGAGATCGGGTGGAGCTTCCAGTCGGGCGCCTTCCGGTCCGCCGGCGCCTCGTACCAGCCGTGAGGAATCACCACGTCGAGGCGGCCGTCCTTGTTGATGTCCCCGGCGCCGAGCCCGTGGTAGTAGCGCTGCGCCCCGGCGGCCTTCGGCCCGCTGAAGGGGTAGCAGGTCCAGGGGTCGCCCATCTTCGCCCCCGGCGCGAACCACGCCATGCGCTCCTCGGGCTCGAAGCCGCAGAGGAGCTCGCGCCGCCCGTCACCGTCCAGGTCGAGGTAGTGCGGGCTCTCGTTCGTGCAGCTCGGGAAGGCCTGGTGCTCCTTCCAGTGGGAGCCGAGCTTCTCGGGTCCGGGGTTCTCGTAGATCCTGACGGGGAGCCCCGGGAACCCCACGACGATCAGGTCCGGCCGGCCGTCGCGGTTCAGGTCATCGGCGAAGCAGCAGAAGCTCTCGCTGTAGCCGTTCTCGCCGTTGTACTGCTTGACGGCACTGATCTCGTGGGGCTTCCAGTCCGGCGCCTTGTACCAGAGGGGCCCCGCGAGGATGTCCGTCTTCGCGTCGCCGTCCACGTCCGCCACCGCAATGCCTTCGGACCGAAACGTGGCATCGATGTGCTTCTTCGTGAACTCGATCTCGCCCGAGGCGAGCGCAGCCGGAAGGCAGGCCAGGAACCACGAGACCACGACGGCGCGGCGGGAGCGCATGCATGTCCTCACGGAAAAGATCCTTTGACGGGGCGGGCTACGGCGCTACAGGATACGCGATGGGGGGGTGGCGACAAGGGAAAAGCGAGCCCCGCGGCGAGCGGCCGCGGGAGACGGCGAGGCGCGAGGCGCAAGGCGCAAGATGAAAACCCTGATCCTCTTCCGGCACGGGAAGTCCGACTGGAGCACGGAGGCGGACAGAGACCACGACCGAAACGTCTCGAAGCGGGGCCGCAAGGCCGCGCGGACCATGGGGAGGCTCCTCGAGCTGGCAGGGCAGGCGCCGGACTCCGCCGTCACGTCGTCGGCCGTCCGGGCCCGGACCACGGTGGAGCTGGCCGTCGAGGCGGGCTCCTGGGCCTGTCCGGTGCGCGTCACGAGGGCCCTCTACGAGGCGACGCCCTTCGCTGTCCTCGAGGAGGTCCGCGCCGAGCCGGACGCGACGGAGCGCCTCCTCCTGGCGGGCCACGAGCCCAGCTTGAGCGAGCTCGCGAGCCTCCTCGTCGGCGGGGGGGCCCTGCGCTTCCCCACGGCGTGCATGGCGCGGATCGACCTCGCGATCGAGCGCTGGAAGGACGCCGCCTACGGGAAGGGCGTGCTCGTCTGGCTCGTCCCGCCCAAGCTCTTCACCGAGGGCGACTTCGACTTCGCGGACTAGCCGAGAGAGCCGAGAGAGCCGAGAGAGCCGAGAGAGCCGAGAGAGCCGAGAGAGCCGAGCTGGCCGAGGCTTCGCCGACGACCCGGCTATCCGATGAAGACGCTGAGGGCGAGGAGGGCCAGCCCGAGGAGGAAGCAGGCGAGGATGATGCCCAGGACGACGAGGGGCGCCTTCAGCTCGGTCTCGTGAGGGCCATCGCTCCCGGGGCCGCCGCTCGACACGGTCCCGCGCTACCGGGCGTGCCCCAGGCCGCCCACGTCGGGCAGGAGCGCCAGGACCAGGACGACGGCCAGGACGATCGGCGCGGTGACGATCACCACGAACGTCTTCTTCTCGAACTTGAGGTGCATGAAGTACAAGGCCACGAGGGTCGCCTTGTAGAGGGCGATCAAGACGAGGAGAGAGATCAGGAGCAGCTTCGCCTTGAGGTACGAAGCGAGGGCGATCTCCACGGCCGTCGCGATGGCGAGGATGAGGAAGATGACGATGTACTTGGGGTGAGGGTGAGCTTCCGACACGGCAGCTTTCCTAGAACAAGTAGATGATCGTGAAGAGGACGATCCAGACGAGGTCCACGAAGTGCCAGTAGAGGCC
>JACQVW010000129.1 GCA_016209535.1 Planctomycetota bacterium
AGGGGGCGGCGGGCCCCGGCGAGGGCGGTCGAGCCGGCGGGGCGAGCCTCTACGCCCGCGAGGCCGGTCCCGGCCCGCGCTTCGTCGTGAGCTACGAGACCGACTCCCGCAAGGACGCCGAGGAGGCCCTGAGCCTTCTGAAGGCCCACCTGCGCTCGAGGTGACACGGAGGCCGGACCTGCTACAATGCGCGCCTGCAGGCGATCCACCACAAGAAGCAGGAGCCACTCCATGCAGAAGCACCTCTTCGTCGCGAGCGGCCTCGTCGTCCTCGCTGCCGTCGCCGCCCGGGTCACCGTGTCCAGCGAGCCGGCCTCGGGCCGCCGCATGCTCGAGGCGGCCTCGACGCTCCAGGAGTCCCTGACCGAGGCGCAGCGCAAGCTCGCCCTCTTCGACTACGCGAGCGCCGAGCGCTTCAACTGGCACTTCATTCCGCGGGAGAGGAAGGGTCTGCCGCTCAAGGACCTGAGCGAGGGGCAGCGCGCGAAGCTCCACGACCTGCTCCGCTCGGGCCTCAGCGAGGACGGCTTCCGGAAGACCCAGGAGGTCCTGGAGCTCGAGGGCATCCTGGGGGAGATCGAAGGCGCCAACCGGCGGTTCCCCAGGGACCCCGGGCTCTACTTCCTCACGTTCTTCGGGAGGCCCGCGAAGGCCGCGCGGTGGGGCTGGCGCTTCGAGGGCCACCACCTGGCCCTCAACTTCTCGCTCGAGGGCGAGAGGGTGCTCTCGAGCACGCCGGTCTTCTACGGGGCGAACCCAGCCCTCGTGCGCGACGGGCCCCGCAAGGGGCTCCGCGTCCTCGCCGGCACCGAGGACGCTGCGCGGGAGCTCCTCAAGTCCCTCGAACCCCAGCAGCTCAAGGCCGCGCGGGGCGAGGGCGAGCCTCAGGAGGTGACGGGCAACGAGACCTACCGCCACGCGAGCCCCCTCCCGCAGGGGCTCGCGGCGGAGAGGCTCACGGAGCCCCAGCGGAAGGCCCTGCTCGCGCTCGTGCGCGAGTACACGGGGCACCTCGCCCCGGACCTGGCGGCAACCGTGGAGGCCGGGGCTTTCCCGGCCCTGAAGGGCGTCCAGGTCGCCTGGCGCGGCGGCCTCGAGCCCGGGGAAGGGCACTCGTACATCGTCCACGGGCCCGGCTTCGTGATCAGCTACGCCAACTTCCAGAACGGCGCGTACCACGTCCATAGCTGCCTGCGGACCCTGAGCGGGGAGTTCGGCATCGCCGAGAGGTGACGTTGCCTCACACCGCCGCCACCGGCGTGTCAACGGGCAGCGCGTCCATGAAGGCGCTCACCGAGAACACCGCGCGCCCCGGCCCCGGCTCGCCGTAGCCGGGCGGAGCCGGCAGCTTGTGGCGCTGGAGGGTCTCCCTCCACAGGCGCAGGAGCCCCGCGTGGTAGGCGAGCGGGGTGGGGCCCTGGTCGCGGCCCAGGACGCTCAGGGGCTCGGGGCACCACGTCGTGAACCGAGGCGTGATGCCCTTCGACATGAAAAACTCGAGCCCTTCCCCGGTCGAGGCGAGGGCGTCCTCGATGCGCTCGAAGCCGTGGGGCCTCGCGAGCTCGATCCCCGCGACGAAGTTGGGGATCACGTGCGACGGGCCGAAGATTTCGGCCGCGTCCACCACGCGCCGGATCCACTCGCCGCGGCCCACGTAGCGGTCCTTGCCGGGACACAGGACCGAGAAGAGGCGCGCGTCCCAGACCTCGTAGTTGGGGTGGTAGATCTGGACGCCCGCGTCGCGGAAGGCGAGGAGGTCCTCCCTCGGCAGGGCCTGCACCACGACCTTCGAGATCCAGCGGCCCGGGAACCGGGCGTTGATGGCCCGGGCGTACGCGGCGTAGAACTCGGCCTCCCCCTTCCCCCGGAGGTGCTCCGTGATGCTGCCGCCCGTGATCGTGTAGGCCTTCGAGCGACGCTCGACGTCCTCCTCGTCGATGATCTGGAGGGCCTCGAGGATCTCGTCCACGGCCTTCACGGTGTTGTAGGGCCGGCCCGCAGCCTTCTGCTGCCGGTAGTTCTCGTTGATATCGCAGAACTGGCACTCCTCCTGGAAGCCGAAGTACTGGCACTTCCTGTAGACCGTGAGGTACACGAGGTAGCCCCACTCGATCGTCGGAGCCATCTCGGTGATCGGCTTCCCGTTCGCGAGGGTCCTGCGGTAGTAGCGCGGCGTGTCCTGGAGCTCCACCGAGGCCACGGGCACGCCCTCGACGAGGAGCTCGAGGCGGCCGTCCCGCACGTCGACGAGGTACGGCGAGCCAGGGAGGAGCCGCACGCTCACGACGGTGCGGCGGAAGCCGCGGGGCCCGCCCTCGAGCGCGACCTCCTCGGGGGCCCGCAGGTGCTCGCCGCGCTCGAGGCCCGCGATGGGCCGGCGGTCGAAGCTGAAGATGAAGTAGCTCTTCGGCTTGAAGCCCGAGGAGATCCGCAGCGCGTCCTCGGAGAAGTCGATCCCCGTGCGCAGGATGTCCTCCTTGAAGATCGCCTCGGGCGGCACGTCGGGGTACGCCCGGGAGAGGTCATCCACCTCGTCGAGGCGGGTCTTCGTGCTCGTGGTGCTCATTCCCTCACCATGGAACCGCAGGAGGAGCCATGGAGTTTACGGCCTTTCCTTCGGCAATCATAGGGCCCGCCCTGGAGAGACCTCGAAGACGTTGTAGTCCCAGGGGGCCAGGTCCAGGTAGAGGCCCCGGTTCGCGAGGTCGCCCCCGTCCCGCTCGTAGACGGCGAGGCTGAAGAGGTCCTGGAGGGTCCAGGAGCGGCCGCGGGTCTCGAGGCACGACAGTTCCACGTAACACTGGCCCTGCTCGGGCCCATAGTTCACGGCCGTGAGGAGCGCGCCGTCTCGAGGGCCTCCCTGCAGGAACACCACGAGCTGCCGGAAGGTCTCGTTGCCCTCCCACGCCTCCCGCACGCCCAGCCGCCGCCAGGGGCCTCGCGCCTCGGGTCGCGCCAGGACCTCGAGAAGGCGCTCGTAAAAGCCGAGGACCTCCCGGTCGGGCTCCTCGGCGGCGCGCCGCGAGAGGCGCGGGTGGTGAGCCCGCCGGCGGCCCTCGAGCTGGCCATCGTGGACCACGCGCAGGCCGGGGGGAAGGTAGGCGACGACGGCGGCCGCCGCGTGGACGCGCTCGGTCATCGAGCCGGCGACGCGCCGGCCCCCGTGGGACTCGAGGAACCTCGCGAGGCGGTCCGTGCGCTCCGAGAAGAGCGTCTCGAGCCGCGAGGAGACGCCCGCGGTCAGGACGCCGGCGAGGCCCGCCGCCACGACGAAGTCGAAGCCCCGCTCGAGGAGGCCCGCCGCCGACTCGTCCCGGCACTCGGCGCAGAGGAGCACGCGGGGGTGTACCGCCCGCGCCCGCTCGATGGCCTCCGGCCAGAAGCCCCCGCCGAGGTCGGGCCGGTCGGCCCCCACGGCGCAGAGCCCGTCGGCTTTCCCGGCGAGCCGCGCCAGCTCCCTGCGCAGGTCGCCGGGAGCCGGAGCGCGAGGCGCGGCCGCGGGGGCGCATGCGGCCCCGGCCGGGTCCGCGACGAGGTCCACCATGAGGCGCAGGTCGCGCCTCAGGAGCTCCTCGCGAAGGTCCTCGAGGGCTCCGTCGCCGCCGACGTCCGCCGGCACCCTGTGCTCGCGAACCGCAAAGGGCGAGCCGTCGATGTCCTCGAGCTCGACGTCCACGAGGGCCTCCCGGTACTCCTCGAGCCAGGCGGCCCGCCTCCTCGAGACCTCCCGCTCCTCGGGGTCGATCTCCCACGTCGCCCGCAGCCAGAGCCACTGGAAACCCCGCTCGGCGAGGGCGTCGAGGGCGGAAGCCGAGAGCGAGCCGAGCGTCACGGGCCGCCGCTCGCGCCGGGACTCCTCGCGGAGCCAGATCCTGGCATCGGCCTGGTAGACGAGCATGGCGTCACGCCTCCGGCCGGAGATCCTATCCGATCGCTTCTACAAGCCCAAGCGCGGGCGGGGCTTCCGCAGGTTGCTCTCGGATGCGCTGGGGTCTACAATGGGCCTTCGTGGGGGTCGCCGCCAGGCGACCCCCGGTGACCCCCGGTGACGCACGGTGAGAAGGAACCCGACATGGACGGTCCAAGGCATCGATCTCGTTGGCTCTGGCTCGCGGCGGGCGGGCTGCTCCTGAGCGCGGTCGCGCGCCCCGCGATCGCGCCGGCCGCGGTCATCCCCCTGACCTTTCCCGACCTCGTCCTGAGGTCGAAGCTGGTCCTCACCGGGGAGGTCGTCGGCCTCCGCAGCTACCGCGCGCCCTTCCACGACCTGGGTGAGGTCATATTCACGGACGTCACGATCCGCGTGGAGGGCATGCTCAAGGGC
>JACQVW010000140.1 GCA_016209535.1 Planctomycetota bacterium
CCCAGGCCCCCGCCGGCGGCGGGTCCCTCGAGGCCCGCGTGGACGCGGCGGTGCGGCGCGGCCGCGAGGAGCTCCTCAAGCGGCTCGACGCGGTCCTCAAGGCCGCTCCCGCCGACTACCCCGCAGGCCGGATCGCGCTGCCCGTCGCGGCGCTCCTCAAGGCCGGCGCGCCGTCCGAGGAGCTCAGGGTGCAGGCCGCCCTCGCGCGGCTCGCCGGGGCGAAGGTCGAGAAGACCTACTGCGCCGCCTGCTACCTCTTCGCCCTCGACGCGCTCCTCAAGGCGCGAGAGCGGGAGTTGCGCGAGGCTGCACCGCGCGAGGCTGCACCCCACGGAGCTGCACCCCATGGAGCCGCACCGCGCGGGGCGCAGGTCGCGGGGAGCGCGCCGCCGGGAGGCTCCGGCGAGCCCGCCGGGGACGCCGGGGACGCCGATGCCCGGACGCGGGGGAAGATCGCCGAGCTCGTGCGCTGGCTCGTGAGCTCGAGGCTCCCCGGGCACGGGAGCTGGACCTACGAGGCGGCCGATAAGCGGCCCCGCCACGACTTCTCCAACACGCAGTTCGCCGTCCTCGGGCTCCAGATCGGCCTCGAGCACGGGGTCGAGGTGCCGCGGGAGGCCTTCCTCGGAATCGCGGCCCTGTTCTCGAGCGCCATCACGCGGCAGGGGGAGGTCGTGGACGTCGCGGTCACGCTCGAGACGCCGCTCGAGGCGCGGCTCGGCATCACGAAGGTCTCGGGCCTGCGGCGGCACCGCGCCGCGCCCGGCGGCTGGGGCTACACCGACCCGCGGCGCGGGAAGGGAAAGGGCGACGACCCCTACGCGAGCATGACCGCGGCCGGCGCCTCGAGCCTCGTCATCGCCCTCGAGGCCCTGAAGCAGGGCCGCGGGGCTCGCAAGGACGAGCGGAAGGTCCTCGAGGAGAGCGAGAAAGCCCTCCACTCGGCCTTCGCCTGGATCGCGGCGCGCTTCGACGACTTCCTGGCGGCCGGGAAGAACCGCCTCTACGCCCTCTACAGCCTGGAGAAGCTGGGCGACCTGGGGCGCATCGAGAAGTTCGGGGAGCGCGACTGGTACCGCGAGGGCGCCGAGGCGATCCTCGAGGCCCAGCGGCCCAACGGGTCCTGGGGGAGCTACGTGGACACATCCTTCGCGCTCCTCTTCCTCACGCGCGCAACGCGCCTCCTCGACGCCTCGCCGGCCCCGCGGATCTACACCGGAGGCAGAGGCGGAGGTGGAGCCGGAGGCAAGGAGGAAGGGGCCCGCGGCCCGGCATCGGACCTCGTCTACGTCGAACGCGCCAAGGGCTTCCTCTCGGCGAGGGCCCTCCTGGAGCACATCGGCGAGGCGAGGCGGCCCGAGCTCGTGCCCGTGGCCGAGGAGGTCGTGCGCAACTACTCGCCGGACTCCAGGGAGGACCTGGCGGCCCACCTCCTCGCGCTCTGGAGGCGGCCCGACAGGGTCACGAGCTTCGCGCGGAGGGCGCTCACCGAGGTCACGGGCCTCAAGAGCTCCGACCGCGGCGCCTACGCCGCCTGGGTGGAGCGGCTCGAGGCTGTGCGCGCCCTCGAGGCGGACGAGCGCCTCACGGCCGCGGCGCTCGCGCGCGAGCTCAAGGGCCTCGAGAGCTCGCGGCTGAAGGCCCGCCTCGTCACCCTGGCCCACCGCCGCGGCTTCAAGGGGCTCGCGGAGGCGCTCGTCGAGGAGATGTCGGTGCCGAGCGTAGAGTACCGCAGGAAGTTGCATGGCATCCTCTCCGTCTGGACCGGGGAGCCCATCGCCGCCCCCGCAGGCGACGACCCGGCGGGGTGGGAGGCCACGGCGCAGGCCTGGCAGGACTGGTGGCGCACGAGGCCTACGGGGCCTACGAGGCCCGAGCGACCCATCGAGGGCGCCGCTGGCGGCGCCGGCGCGGAGGCCCCAGAATAGGCGCTTCCTGTTTCCTGGGGCGCCGCGGGTGCGCCCCGCCAGCCGCATACCGCTCCGAGAAAGGGGGGCAACCGCCATGGAAAGCTGCCTGAAAGACGTCCTTCGCGAGCTCGAGATCCTGGAGCCGGCCGGCGGCGGCAGCCTGCAGGTCTTCGGCGTGCGCCGGCCGGAGCGTAGCCGGCTCGAGTACGCGACCCTGGACGAGGCCCTGGCCTCGGGCTCCTTCGAGGTGACAGAAGTGAGCGAGGGCGGGAGCGTCCCCGTCCTGAAAGTCTCGAACCGAGGCGACGCGAGCGTCCTCCTCGTCGCGGGCGAGGAGCTCGTCGGCGCGAAGCAGAACCGCGTCCTCAACACGAGCGTGCTCGTGGGCGCGAGGTCGGACCTCCCGATCCCCGTGAGCTGCGTCGAGGCGGGCCGCTGGCGGTACGCCTCGCGAGCGTTCGCGAGCGCCCGCTCGAGCTCGCACTCGAAGCTGCGGGCCCTCATGGCGAAGCAGGTGCACGGCTCCTACAAGGCCTCGGGCACGGCGGGCTCGGACCAGGGCGCCGTCTGGGGCGAGGTCTCGAGGAAGCTCGGCGCCCTCAAGTCGAGGTCGCCCACGTTCGCGCTCCACCAGGTCTACGAGGACCACGATGCGCGGCTCGCGAAGGCCGTCGAGCAGCTCGGGGTGCCGGAAGACTGCTCCGGCGCCGTCTTCGCGGTCAACGGAAGCGTGGCGGGTGCGGTCCTCTTCGACCGTCCCTCCACGCTCCGGAAGCTCTGGTCGAAGCTCGTCAAGAGCTATGCGCTCGACGCCTTCGAGGCGCCCGAGGCCCCGCTGCGCGCCGGCCGCGCCGAGGCCGCGAGCTGGCTCGAGCGAGCCCTCGCGACGCCGGGGAAGAGCTTCAAGTCCCCGGGCCTCGGCTCCGACGTGCGCCTCGAGACCCCCGAGCTCGTGGGCGCGAGCCTCGTCGTGGACGGCGAGCCCGTCCACACGGAGGTCTTCGCGCAGAGCCTCCTGTCCTGACAGGACTGACCGGTCGCGGCCCTGGAGCCTAACCCGCGAAGATCGTCTCGAGGATCAGCTCGGGCACCCGCGTCATCTCGAGCCGCTCGGTGCGCCCGGCCTTCGACGACGAGAGGAGGACCGGGCCCTCGTGCGGGTCGTCGGGCAGGCGGCCGTGCGAGCCGCGGACGAGCTCCGAGGTGATCGGGACCACGTCCATGAGGTACCGGAACCCGAGGCGCTTCACGAGGAGCTTCCAGAGGACCTTGAGCTTGACGAGCCGCTGGCGCGGGTCGAGGAAGAGCTCGGCCGGGTCGTAGCCGGGCTTCCGGTGGATGTCCACGGTCGGCGCGAAGTCCGGCGCGCGGCGGTCGTCGAGCCAGTAGTAGTAGTCGAACCACCGGTCCCGCCGCGCCACGGCCACGAGCTCGCCCGAGCGCGGGTGGTCGAGGCCGTGCGCGGCCTGGCCCTCGCGGTCGAGGACCGCCTCGACGCCCTCCACGCCCTCGAGGAGGCGCTTCACGGCGCCGGCGTCGGCCGGGTCCCGCACGTAGACGTGCGCGACCTGGTGATCGCTCACGGCGAAAGCCCGGGACGCGCCGGCATCGAGGAGCTCCCAGTCGAGGGCCTCCTGCACGGCGAGGAGGCCCTCGCGGCGGAGGACGCGGTTGATCGAGACGCTCCCCGTCACGGGCGTGATCCCGTACTCGCTGAGGGCGATGACCTCCACGTCGAGGGACCGCGCGACGTCGATCAGCCCGCCCGCCACGCGGTCGACCGCGCGCACCTGCTCCGGGATCGACGGGTGGTCCGGCCCGAGGCGCTGGAGGTCGTAGTCGAGGTGCGGGAGGTAGGCGAGGGTCAAGGTCGGGCGCTTCCCGCGCAGCACGGCGGCGGCCGCGCCGGCGATCCACTCGCTCGAGGCGATTCCGGCCTTGGGCCCCCAGAAGTTGAAGAAGGGGAAGGGGCCGATCTCCCGCTCGAGGGCGACCTTGAGCTCGGCGGGGTGGCTGTAGAGCCCGGGGATCTTCCGCCCGTCGGCGGGGTAGACGGGGCGCGGCGTCACGGACCAGTCCGCGCTCGAGTACATGTTGTGCCACCAGAAGAGCTTCGCGCAGGTGAACGACGCGTCGCGCTCGCGGCCGGCCTCCCAGACCTTCTTGCCCCCCACGAGGCGGTTCGACTGGCGCCAGAGCCAGACCTCGGAGAGGTCCCGGAAGTACCAGCCGTTCCCCACGATCCCGTGGCCGCGCGGGAGGAGCCCCGTGAGCATCGTCGACTGCGCCGTGCAGGTCACGGCGGGCAGCACGGGCCCGAGCTGCGCCTGGAACCCCTCGCGCGCCAGGCGCAGCAGGTTCGGCGCGTCCTCGCCGAGGAGCGAGGGCGTGAGTCCGACGACGTCGAGGACGAGGAGGCGTTTCATCGCGCTCCGGATGCCAGCATGCTGTGGGTCCGACTCATGAGGTCGCCCATGAGGTCAACGGTCGCCATCCTCCTCACATGGTTCACGGAGTGCGCCGGCCCCGCAAGGGGCTACTTCGCCGCTCCCCCGGGGAGGCACGTGGTGCGGCCTGCGGGGACCTGGGTGGCATGAACTGAAGGTTGACGACAGGCCCCATCGCGAGCGGCGGCCGTTCCCCGCCCCGAAGCCGGGGAAGCGGGACCTCGGGAGCGGCCACCAAGGAAAAGCGTGAGAAACGGGCAGCCCATCTGTTCCTGCTAGGGTGGCGCCCGCGAGCGCCGTCTTGGAGGCCAGGTCACGCACAGGAATCTCATAAGGAGGTCTCCCATGCCCCGAGCCCGACTGCTTCTCTTTCTCTCCGCGGCTCTCGTTTGCCCTTTCGCTCTCCTCGCCGACTGCCCCCTGCCCACGGAAGCGCCGCCCTTCGATGTCGAGTGGGGAGGGACCCGACCCGAACATCCGATCCGAGATCGGAGCTACGCCTATTCTCTCGAGCTGACCTCCGATGGCGGCTACCTCGTGGCGGGCTCCTTCTCGGCCAACGGGGGCGACGCGTACCTCCTGAAAACGGACGCCTGTGGGAAAACGGAGTGGTTGCGACCCCTTGGCGGCACGAAGTTTGACTCTGGAAGGAGCGCCGTGCCGGCCAGCGACGGTGGATTCGTGCTCGCGGGGCAGACGAGGTCCCTGGGGTCGAGCGATGTTCAGGGGGACGTCTACCTGGTCAAGACGGACTCCTCGGGGGCGGTGGAGTGGGAGAAGAGCTACGGGAGACCGGGGACACAAGAGGCGCGATGCGTGCGCCGGACGCAGGACGGCGGCTACGTGCTAGCCGGCATCCACATGGGGGGCCTGTCCGGCGACCTCCTGCTGCTCAAGGCGGACAGCAGAGGAGCTCAGGAATGGGTCCGGATATTCGGCGGACCTGATGGCGACGAGGCATACTCCGTCCGGGAGACGAGGGACGGCGGGTTCATCCTCGCAGGCTCTTGGAGCGTGAAAGACCCAGGCACAGGGTTCACCCACAGCGACCTGTGCATCCTGAGGACGAACGCGAGCGGGGAGCTCCTGTGGCGGAAAACGTTCGGCGGCCCCTACTCCGACTACGGGTACGCCGTCCAGGAGACCCCGGACGGCGGCTTCATCGCGTCCGGCTCCACCCAGAACGTCCGCGACGTGTCCGACGCGTACGTGGTCAAGGTCGATGCCTCCGGCGAGAAGCAGTGGGAGAGGTGCTACGGCGACGCGACAGGCGCACGGAGCGCCCGCGACATCCAGGAGACTGCAGATGGCGGCTACGTGCTCGCGGGCACCCGGTGGACCCTATGCTGGGGGTGCACCGCCAAGGACATCTACCTCCTGAAGACCGACGCCTCTGGGGAACCCCAGTGGCAGCTCCTCTTCGGCTTGAACGAGGGGACCGCATCGTCCACGAGACAAACGCCGGATGGCGGCTTCGTCGTCGTGGGCAACAATGACGATTCGTCGTACCTGGGCAAGGCGGGCCCCGGGGGGGCCCTCACGGCTCCCTGGCTCCGGAGCCTGACTCCTATCTGCCCGGAGGCCGTGCGGCTCACGTGGGATCCCATCGCGAACGACAGCCTCCGGTTCGTCATCGCGCGGCAGGTGGGAACGGGCGACTGGCAGAGGATCGCCGAGGCTCCCTGGGACGTGACGACCTACGTCGACGAGGAAGCTCCCGCGGGACAAGACCTCGCCTACCGCATTTCCGTCACGAACGCGACCTGCGCGTCCTCGCCGTCAACGCCACGCTCGATCTCTCGTGCGCAGCGGATCCCGCGCGACGCGGGCATCGAGTCCGTCTCACCTCCAAGGGGTGGCGACGCGGGGTCCGTCACCGTCACCATCAACGGCTGCGGCTTCGCCCGAGGCGCCGCGGTGATTCTCCGGATGGCGGGCCAGCAGGACGTCCCCGGAAGCACCGCGGTGGTGAGTCCCGACACCCGGACAGTCACCGCTCTCCTCGACCTGATGGGGAAGGCGCAGGGGGCGTGGGACGTCGTGGTGAGAAACCCGAGCGGCACGGTCTTCGCGCTCCCGCGCGGCTTCACCGTGGAGGAGGCAAGGGGCGCGCGCGTGTGGTGCGACATCTTGGGTCCGAACGCGGTGCGACCAACCCGGAGGCGGACGTTCCGGGTCCAGTACGGCAATCAAGGCGACCTCGACGCCAGCGGGGTGCCCCTCTGGATCGCCGGGATCCCGAAGGACGCCGCCTGGAAGCTCGGCATCGAGGCCTCACCTCCGCCTCCGGAGGGCGTGGACTCCGCCGCTTGGAATCAGCTTCCGGACCATATCGACCTCGGCGACGAGCTCGCCATCCCGCTCCTCCTCCCCGTCGTGCCGCCCGGATCGACCGGCGTGATCCCCATCGAAGTGGCCGTGCCCACCGCTCGGCAATTCGAGCTGCGCTCGTGGGTGAACCCGCCCTGGATCGAGACGCAGACCGTCGATGCGCCCGCGCCGAATGCCTCCGCGGCCAACTGCCTGAAGGCCGTCGCCAAGCTCCTCCTCACCCAGCTCCTCGAGAGGTTTCCGGGGGAAGACTGCGTGAAGACCTTCGTGAGCACCCTGGCAGGGGAGATCGTGGAACTCACCGAGCCTTTAGAGCCGGGCAAAGGCCCTCGCGTCTACTCGGTGCTCAAGATCGTCGCCAGGACGGCCGTCAAGGTGCTGTCCGTCGGGGCGAGCGACTGCGTGGGGCTGATCCACCCGGCGGTGGGGACCATCATCGAGGCCTGGGAGCTTGCCAATGAAGCCGTGGAGGTCGCCGGCGAGTGCCTCGGAGCCTGGCGGCAGCAAAGCCTCAGGCGACTGGTCATCCGGACGGTCACGTCCGTTGACCCCAACGACAAGCTTGGCTCCGCCGGGACCGGAGACCTACGCTACGTGTCCGCGGGAGAGCCCCTCCGCTACGCGATCCTCTTCGAGAACAAGGAGACGGCCGAGGCGCCTGCCCAGACCGTGGTCCCTGCCCAGACCGTGGTCATCACGGACCAGCTCGATGGGACGAGCTTGGACCTCGAGACCTTCAGCCTGGGGCCCATCTCCTTCGGCGCGAGGCAGGTCGTGCCGCCTCCGGGCCTCAAGGACTTCAGCCAGCTCCTGGACCTACGGCCCGAGCGGGACCTGATCCTGAGGATCGAGGCCGCCCTCGCCTCGGGCGTCGTCACCTGGAAGTTCACCTCGGTCGACCCGGTGACGAGGTTGTCGCTGTCGAAGCTGGAGGATGACACCGCGGGCTTCCTCCCGCCCAACAAGACTCCTCCGGAGGGTGAAGGGAGCGTCCTCTTCACGGTCATGACCCGCGCGGGGATCCCCACCGGGACGCGCGTCCGCAACCGGGCCACGATCACCTTCGACGAGAACGATCCGATCGCCACCGGGGAATGGCTCAACACGGTCGACGCAAACCCGCCAGCGAGCCAGGTGGTTCCGCTCGCAGCCAGCCAGGAGACGCCGGGCTTCTCAGTCTCCTGGTCGGGGACGGACTCCGGCTCCGGGATCCGGGACTACACGATCCGCGTGTCGGCGGATGGTGGACCCTACGCCGTTTGGCTTCAGGACACGGTCGAGACGTCCGCAACCTTCCAGGGAGAAGCCGGGAAGATCTATGCCTTCTACTGCACCGCCCGGGACCAGGCGGGAAACGAGGAGACCGAATCCGCCTGGGCCGAAGCCATGACGCGCGTCGAGGCGGGCGCTCGCTTCCACAGGGGGGACTGCAATGCCGACGGGATGTTAGACCTTAGCGACGCGATCTTCTCGCTGGGGTTCCTCTTCCGCGGCGCGGGGCCTCCGGCGTGCGAAAAAGCCTGCGACGCGAACGACGATGGAGCCCACGACATCTCGGACGGGATCAGCATCCTCGATTACCTCTTCCGCGGCACCGTGGCCCTTCCTCCGCCTTTCCCCACCTGTGGGGTGGACCCGACAGAGGACTTGCTCCCGTGCTCGTTCGCCGGCGGCTGCCTGTAGCGACCTGACGCCAAGAGCTGCACTGCTTGCGTCGCCACGGATCGCTTCCGCCACCTCGCGTGGCCTTCGCCGGCCCCGGCTCCGACCCCCCGGCCCCGTGCCGCGGGACTCGCCTTGCGCCGACTCCCTTGCAGGCCCCCCGGGCCTCCGGCATGATGTGCCAGGTCGCCGGAGGTCCGGCGGTGGCTTCTATCCCCGGGTCTGCCCATGTTTGCCCAAGGGAGCACGGACGTGGCAGGCGAGTCGACGCTGGCTTTGGTGCGGGCGGCGCGGGCAGGCAGCCGGGACGCCTGGAGCGGCCTCGTGGAACGCTACTACACCCTGTGGCTCGCCAGGTACCACAGGAGCCTCGGCTCGACGATCCACAAGCTCTACGACACCCAGGACCTCGTCCAGTCGGCCGTCGGAGACGCTCTGCGCGACCTGCCGCAGCTCGAGAACGACGGGGCGTTCTTCACCTGGGTGACGTCGATCCTCCGCCACAAGGTCGCGCTGCGAAGGCGCCAGCTCCGGCGGGAATCCTCGGCCGAAGGCTCCTCCGTCGCGGGCCCCCAAGAGCAGCCCGACGCGGAGGGCTCGAGCCCGGAGGCGGATCTCGCGCGCCTGGACAGCTACGTCCAGACCCTCGACGCGATCCTGGAGCTTTTCCCGAGCCGACCCGAGCCCATGGCCTCTGTAGTGCTCCTCTACCTCGAGGGGCTCCCCCCCAGGGAGATCGCCGCCAGGCTCGGGAGATCGCTTGCGACCGTCTATCGCTGGGTCCAGGAAGGGACGGATCTCCTCAAGGCGCGGCTCGATCCATGATCGCCGGACAGACCGATCTCCCGGAGCCATCGGAACGCGATTTCGAGCGTTTCCTTGCAGGGAATGACATGCTCGCCAGGAGGATGCGCGAGCACCGGGACCTCCAGAAGGCCCTCGCGGGCGAGGAGCCCGAGCTCCCCGGGGCGCTCGGCGACGATCGAGGCGCTGCCTCCCCCGCGGCTCGAGGGGCTCAGGCTTTCCAGGAGGCCGTCGCCCTTGGCGACTACCGGCTCCTGCGTCCGCTGGGGCGCGGAGGCATGGGTGTCGTCTACGAGGCCTGGCAGGTCTCGGTGGACCGGCGCGTCGCGATCAAGATCCTGCCTGCGGGGATCGCCGCCGACCCGAAGATGGTGGAGCGGTTCGAGCGCGAGGCCAAGGCCGCAGCCAAGCTGCAGCACCCTAACATCGTCTCGGTCTTCGGCCTGGGCTCGGAAGGAGGCACGCCCTACTACGCCATGGAGCTCGTCGAAGGAGAGACGCTCGCTCAGATGCTGCGACGGCTTCAAGCCGCCCGGAGAATCGACCTGCAGTACTGCATCGACATCGCGAGCGCGTTCGCCGGCGTGGCCGAGGGCCTCCAGCATGCGCACGAGAGAGGTGTGATCCACCGCGACATCAAGCCCTCCAACCTCATCCTCGACAAGCACGGGCGAGTCCGGATCCTCGACTTCGGCCTGGCGCACTTCGAAGGCCAGGAGAGCTTGACCTTGAGCGGTGAGCTCCTGGGGACGCCGGTCTACATGAGTCCTGAGCAGGCGTCGGCCAGGAAGGCCGCGGTGGACCACCGGACGGACGTCTACAGCCTCGGCGCGACCCTCTACGAGGTGCTCGCCCGGAGGCCCCCGTTCCAGGGGAGGGACCACCACGAGACCCTCAGCCTGATCGCGAACCGCGAGCCCCAGCCCTTGCGGCGGCTCAACCCGCACATACCCAAGGACCTCGAGACCATCGTGTTCAAGTGCCTGCGGAAGGACCCGCGCGACCGCTACCGCACGGCGGAGGCGCTGGCGCAGGACCTCCACCGCTTCGCGGGCGGGCGCCCCATCGAGGCGAGGCCTCAGCCCGCCTGGGAGAGGCTCGCCCGGAGCGCGTGGCGCCTCAGAGGCCGGCTCGCCGTGGGCGCGCTCGTCCTTCTGCTCCTCCTGGCGGCCGCTCACATCGTCCGCGAGCGCCAGCGCTGGGCGCACCTCGAGAACCAGGAGAAGCTGCGGGACGCGATCATGCAGCTTCACCAGGGCCAGAGCCCCTTCCCGTCGAGCCTGGACTTGGACTCGTACAAGGCGCTGCTCTTCCCCTCGGAGATCGAGAAGGCGGTGGAGAAACTCGGCGAGCTGGCGAAGGCTGCGCCGGATCTCGCCGTGGCCCGATACCACCGGGCGCGGGGCCTGCTCTTCCTGCAGAGGAAGGAAGAAGCCTTCGCCGAGCTCGCGCGGGCGCTGGAACGCGACCCCGGCATGGTTCCTGCGAGGATCCTGCGGGCCACGCTCCTCGAGCAGCGCGGGGACCGGACGGGCAGCGAGGGCGAGCTCCGGCGTGCCCGGGAATCGGGCGCGGGTCCTCGGGCCGAGGCGTGGATCGAGGCCCACCTCGCCGAGAGAGAGGCCCGCTGGAAGGATGCGGCGGCCGCCTATGGCCGGCTCGTCGAGACCCAGGACAACCGACCCGGCGCCGACGACGAGGGTTTCGCCATCGAAGCTCGCCTGGGCAGGGGGATCGCGCGGCTGCGGGGCAGGGAATACGGAGCCGCCCTCGAGGATTTCGCCCGTGCCGAGGAGCGGTGGCCCTGGTCTACAGCCCCCCCCCTGCTCAGGGCGATGGCCTATCACCTCCGGGGAAGCAAGGAGGACAAGAAGGACGCCGAACGGGCCTTCCAGGAGTTCTTCCTCCGCTTCGGGGTCGACCGGCGCCAAGAGGACAATGCGGCTCTGGCCGTGATCCTCAGTCACCTGCAGGTGAACGACGTGAGCGGAGCCGAGCGGTGGCTGGAGAAGCTCGGCGACCCGTCCCTCCGAGATGCCGTCACGGCGAAGCTGCCGGCGCACCCGGCCAAGCGAGTCGGCCCTGTCGAGCGCATCCCGATACCGGCCTCATGGCGCTCGAAGCTCGAGATCGTCCGTGCGGGCGTCGCCAAGGAAGCAGGCAATAACGAGGAGGCCCTCGCCGCCTTCAAGCGAGCCATCGCGCTGGATCCCCGGGAGCCCCTGGCTCACGTCGGCAAGGGTTGGGCATTGCGCTCCCTGGGGAAACTGGAAGATGCGCGCAGGGCCCAGGAGCAAGCCCTGGAGATCCAGCCCGACCTTTACCTGGGGCACCAGGAGCTTGCCTTCGTCCTCCTCCAGCAAGGGGAGCACGATCGAGCCATGGAGCACGCCCTGAAGGCCGTCCGCCTCGCCCCCGAGCGGTGTGAGGCGCAGAACGTCTACGGCAACGTGCTCCTCAAGCGCGGGCTGGTCGAGGATGCCATCGTGGCTATCAGCAAGGCGGTGCAGCTCGACCCCAACAATCGCTACGCCCACCGGGACCTGGGAAGGGCCCTCGCGGAGAAGGGCCGGTGGGCGGACGCTCTCTCGCAGTATCACCGCGCCCTGGAGCTGGGTCGAGATCTCTGGGAGGATGTGCACCGTGAGATCGCCCTCCTCGTGCACCGCGCATGGGGGGAGAAGTCGCTGGGCGAGCCGCTCGGCCGGCTGCGCGCGATGCTGGAGCCGGGGCTGGAGCTGGACAAGGCCCACCCCCTTCTCCTGAATACCCTTGCCCTGGCCTGGGCGCACGGGGAGGGTGCGGGAGACCTCGAGAAGGCCAGCAGGTTCGCGAGGGCCGCGACTGCAAGGGAGGAACGCATCGATCCCCGCGTGCTCGCAACCCTGGGCCGGATCCTCTGCCTCCAGGGCGAGCGCGCCGAGGGCGCGCGCCTCATCGAGGAGGCCCGGCGGCTGCTCGACGCGCCGGGATTCGCTCAGGCGCTCGACGACTGCGGGCAGTAGAGGAGCCCCGTGAGCATCGTCGACTGCGCCGTGCAGGTCACGGCGGGCAGCACGGGCCCGAGCTGGGCCTGGAGCCCCTCGCGCGCGACGCGGAGGAGGTTCGGCGTGTCCTCGCCGAGGAGCGAGGGGGTGAGTCCGACGACATCGAGGACGAGGAGGCGTTTCATCGCGCTCGGGCGGTCAGTATGCTGTGGGTCCTACCCATGAGGTCAACGGTCGTCATCCTCCTCACATGGTTCACGGGCTGCGCCGGCCCCGCAAGGGGCTTCTTCGCCGAGCACCGGGGCCGGACGAGGCTCCTCGAGGAACGGGCGGACGCTCACCCGGCGGCCGCGGGCAGCGAGCGCTCGCGCGTGCCCCTCTTCCCGCTCCTCTTCGTCGAGTCGGGTGAGGGCGCCACGGCGGTCGAGGTCCTCTGGCCCTTCTTCGAGGCGGGATCGGGCGGCGGCGAGCCGCCATCGAGCTGGTTCCGCTTGCGCCCGCTCCTCGCCTTCGACTCCTTCCGCGACGGCTCGAGGGCCATCGTCTTCCCGGTCTGGTTCCACCTCCGCGAGCGCCGCGAGGCGGGCGACCGGTCCATCGACCACCTCTGGCCCATCTACGGCCTCCACCGGGAGTGGATCGACCTCGCCCCCGCGACCACGCACCACATCGCCTGGCCCCTCTTCCTGGCCCGCATCGGCCCGGGGAAGCACAAGGTCCAGCTCCTGCCGCTCTTCTCGGTCTCGAGCGGCTACCTGGACCGCGGCTGGTGGCTCTTCCCCCCGATCAAGGCCGGCTCGCACGGGCGATCGGCCTTCTTCTACCTCCTCGACCCCCTCTTCGCCTACGAGCGCGACTCCATCGCGGGGCCCGAGGAGGAAGAGCGGCCCGAGCACTTCCGCGTGCGCTGGAGCCTGCTCGGCGGCCTGCTGGCGTGGGAGGTGGACCGGGGACAGGGGTCCGTGAGGCTGCTGTGGGCCATGCGGCTCTGAGGTCTACCATGGGCGCCAAGGGCCGCGCGACCCTCGGCCGCGCCATCGTCCTCCAGCCCGAAGGGATCGAGATCCCTCCGGGCATCACGAGCCTCAGGCGGTTCCGGGAGTGGGCACGGTCGGACGGCTTCCCGGAGCGCGGGCGGATCGACTGGGTGGACGGGCGGATGGAGGTGGACAGGACTGCGGAGGATCTCTTGACGCACGGGAACCCCAAGGCGGCGATCCTCGCCGAGCTCCTGCCGATCTTCCACAAGCCGGAGAAGGGCTACGTGTTCATCGAGAAGGCGCGCATCTCCTGCCCCGAGGCGGACCTCTCCGCCGAGCCCGACATCCTCGTGGTCCTCATGCACACCCTCGAGGCCGGTCAGGTGAGGCTGATCCCCAAGACCTCCGGCGAGGAGGGCCGCTACGTGGAGATCGAGGGCGCGCCGGACCTCGTCGTCGAGTGCGTCAGCGACTCCTCGAGCGCGAAGGACTTCACTTTCCTCCGCGACGCCTACCACCGTGCCGGGGTGCGCGAGCACTGGATCGTCGACGCGCGCGGCCGCAGCGTCGACTTCCGGGTGCTGCTCCACCGGAAGGCCGGCTACGTGAGGGCGCGGGCGGACTCGAACGGCTTCGCGCGCTCGGGCATCCTCGACCGCAAGGTGCGCCTCCGCCGGCGGACGAAGGGCCCTGGCCTCGTCTTCTTCCAGCTCGAGATCCGCCGGGGCTGAGGTCCCGCGGACACGAGGCGCTCTCGCGAGCGGGCTCGACCGACATCGCTGTGGTCTGGAGCACGCCGGCATGACTCAGCGTCGTCGAGGCGCGCAGCATCGCGTCCCTTTTGGATGCCGGGATCGATCGAAACCTAGACCTCGAGCCAGTTCTCAAGCTTGAGCCTCTTCACTGGCGTGAAGTCCTGGTCATCGCTCAGCAAGGTCAGGTCGTGCTGGCGGGCAAGAGCCGCGATCAGCAGGTCGAACTGAGAAAGCGCTCGACCCGCCGCCCGCAGCTCCTGGAAAAGCTCTGCGAACTCGACAGCCGTTTGCTCATCGATGGGCCACAACCGCAGGACCCCAAGGGCCGCGTGCAGCCGACCCAAGTTCTGCTGGAACCTACGGCCCAAGCGGATCCCGGCACGGTACTCGCACAACACCGGGAGGCAGATGCCAACCCGGTCGCCAGCTCGCAGCGCCGCGTCGATCCTGCCCTCGAGAGCCGGGCGTCGGTCCAGGTACGCCGAGAGGTGGTTGGTGTCCAGCAGATAGCGTTTCACCAGAGTTCACCGCCCGACTCTGGCCGATGCTTCCCTGCTGACCCTGTCCATCTCCCGCAGGCTTTCGCGGATGCGGTCCCATTCCCCTGGCTCGAACTCCATGGGGCCCATTACGTGCAGTGCGGCCAGTCGAGCTTCAAGGTCCGGGAGTGGATCGTCCGGGGTCAGAGGCACGATCTTGACCACTTGACCCTCCCACGCAGCGGGGATCGACCCCTCCACTTCGACGCGACCTTTGCAGATGCGTGCCTGAACCATAGGACTTCCTTTCTGCTGAGAACAGCAGGATGGCCAGCGGACCTGGCCAGACAGCCTCAGAGGATCATTCTAACCGCTGGGAAGGCAACAGCGGGAGCCAGGAGATTCTCAACGGTTCCGCGGCCAGCGCCTCGCGAGAGTTGTCGTGGCCGCAAGCGTGCCGGGGCAAGCCCTTCCCGCCGACCCCTTCACCGCCGCGGCCCGACCTCGAGCGCGGCCACGTCCGCCTCGCCGCGCCGCGGCTGCAGCTCGATATCGAGGGCGCCGTCCGCGACGGCCACCTCGGCGGTGTGGATCCAGGCCATGCCGAAGCCCCGGCGCGCGATCGGGTCGCAGGCCGCGAGCACCTCCTCGCCCTCGAGGAGGACGTCGAAGACGTTCACGCCCTCGGCGCAGGCACGAGCCTCGCAGAAGTGAAGGGTCACCCGGTAGGCCCCGTCTGGGAGCGGCAGGCGGTAGCCGGTCGCGACCTCCTCTTCGCCGAAGGCGCGGGAGGTGCGGTAGAGCTCCTCCTCGGCGCTGCCCTTCACCGTCACCACGCTGCGCGCGGCCTTGCCGCCGAGGAAGAACCGGTCCCGCCCCCAGCGGGCGCCCGAGGCCCCCGCGAGGTCCTTCCCGCCGCACTCGATGCGGATGACGCCACTCCCGTCCAGCTCGCCAAGGAGCCAGCGGAGGTCGTCCGCGTACGTTCCTTCGCCCGCCGCAACGGCGCCACCCGCAGTGGGGAAGTCGGCGAGCACTTCCCGCGAGCTCCGCCCGAGGCTCCGGAAGGAGAGCGCGAGCCAGGCGTCCCAGAGCTCTCGCGGCACCGCGCCGGCTTCGAGGAGACGGCGGAGGTGGGCTTCCGCAGACCGGCGTGCTGGTGCTCGGGCGGTTCTTTGCGGACATGCCGAGAGTGGAGCTCGAGGACATGGTGCGGCGCTACCGCCGCGTCTGGCTCCGGCGGCAGGAGCTCCTGGTGCACCAGCTCGACTGGCTGGTCCCCGGGGCGGTGCTCGCCGCGGACTTCACCGTGCCTCCAGGTCTAGGCCGGCCACGCTGCTGCGCTGGCGGTCTGGAGGTCGGGCGGGCGCCGCGCCGGAGCCGACGGCCCCGTGAACGGGAAGGCATTGCGGGGGCTGTGGCGGGCCGGCCGGATGCCCGGCAGGTAGGGCGCAGGGCACCGGCGGCGCCGAGCCCGGTGCCGTTTCGAGGCGGCTGGGCTCCCCGGGAGGACCCGCTGTTGTCGACGGTCAGGAACCGCGGGATTCTGCCGGAATGCGCAGGTGACCAAAGAGCGCCTCCCGAGCGCATGCTCGGGTGATATGTGGCGGAGCGTGCTCAGGAGGTCGCCGCCCGGCGTTTGAGCGGCGCGAGTCCTTTGCCCACCGTGCGCCGCAGGCGCTGGCGGCGGCGCGCGAGGAAGGCGGCTGGGGCCTTCAGGGCCGGGCGCGGGCCCTTCTCGAGCCAGCCGTCTCGCTCAGGCCTGCCATGGGCTCCTCGCGTGAGACGACGGCCTGCACCATGGCCCGGTACGAGACGCCGAGCTTCAATCGGATGAGCTCGGAGAGCGAGACGCCTTCGTGAGCGGCTTCCCTCTTCAGCGCGGCGTGGAGGCTCCTGGGAACGACGACGGTCAGGCGGCCAGAAAGCTCGGCGACCTCGCGTTCGAACTGGGTGACCTCCCGGCGGCGGAGCCTGCCGAGCTCCGCCTGCAGCCATTCGTACAGGGCCGACTCGACCACCGCCTGGCGGTCAGACTGGGTCGTCCAGAGCGCGCGCAGCCTCCCTCGGGGACCGAAAAAGCGCGCCGAGAACTCCGGCGCAGAGACTTGCCGAGAGAGAAGCTCGCGGGCTTCCTCGTAGATCCGCCGTTCCGTCTTGGTCAGGCTTTTGGTGTTCATGGGGGCCTCTGTTGACAGGAGTGCCACCGTATATACCACCACATGCGGTGCTGGGCAATTCTCGCTCCCCCTGGGGAACGATCTGGGCTCAGCAACGCGTCGGCACGGGCCGGGGCCGTGAAGCCGTCCCCGGCCGCCGTCACCCCGCCCCGATCGCCCGGGCGATCTCGGCGGCCACGGCGTCCACGGGCTGGTTCCCGTTGATCCGCACGAGGAGTCCCTTCCGGCCGTAGTGCTCGCCCAAAGGGAGGGTCTTCTCGTGGTACGTGCGCAGGCGCTCCCGGTGCGTGGCCGGGTCGTCGTCGTGGCGGTGGACGACCGTGCCCCAGCACTTGTCGCAGACGCCGTGGATCTTCGGCCGCTTGAACTCCTTGTGGTACGTCTCGCCGCACTGGGAGCAGATCCGGCGCCCCGTGAGGCGCTCGAGGATGACATCCTCGGGCGCCTCGATGAAGAGCGCGAAGCTGACCCTACGGTGCCTGTCCGCGAGGAGCGCGTCGAGCATCTCGGCCTGGCGCACCGTCCTCGGAAAACCGTCCATGACGAAGCCGTGCCGGTACTCCGGGAGGTCGATCCGCGCCATGACGATGCCGAGGAC
>JACQVW010000156.1 GCA_016209535.1 Planctomycetota bacterium
CCCAGGAGGCGGCCTGATACCGCTTGTAGGAGTTCACCGTCGGGGCGTAGAGGGGCATGAGCTCGCCCACGCGGGCGATCCAGCCGCCCAGGAACCAGCGGAAGGCGTCCGAGCACCGGACGGGCCCGAGCTTCCCCGCGCCCGCGAAGGCGTTGGCGCCGCCCTTCCAGAGGCTCATGTGGACGTGGCAGCTCGAGCCGGCCCGGTCCTGGGCGTACTTCGCCATGAAGGTCACGCTCAGCCCGAGCGAGTCCGCGATCTCCTTGACGCACTGCTTCAGGACCGCGTGGCGGTCGGCCATCTCGAGCGCCTCGGCGTAGCGCACGTTGAGCTCGTGCTGGCCGAGGCCCCACTCGCCCTTCGAGCTCTCGACGGGCACGCCCGAGCGCTTCAGGTGGCGGCGCGCCGCGCCGTTCAGGCCCTCCTCCCGCGTCCCCTGGAGCGCGTGGTAGTCCTCGAGGTACCAGCCGGCGGGAACGAGGCCCGCGTGGCCCTTCGCGGCCGCCTCGCGGTAGGAGTCCTGGAAGACGTAGTACTCGAGCTCCGAGGCGGCCATGACCTGGAACCCGAGCCTGCCGGCGGCCTCGACCTGGGCGCGGAGCAGGCTCCGCGGCGCGAGGCGCACGAGCTCGTGCGTCCGGTCGTCCCGCACGTCGCAGATCACGAGGGCCGTCTTCGTGAGCCAGCTCGCGAGGCGCAGCGTGGCGAGGTCCGGGACGAGGTGCACGTCCCCGTACCCGCGCTCCCAGTTGGCGAAGGCGTACCCGGGGACCGGCTCCATCTCCATGTCCACCGTGAGGAGGTAGTCGCAGGCGTGGGTGCCGCCCCGCGCCGTCGACTCCAGGAAGAAGTCCGCGTCGAACCGCTTCCCCAGGAAGCGGCCGTAGAGGTCGGTGAAGACGGCGAGGACCGTGTCGACCTCGCCCGCCTGGACGAGCTCGCGCAGGTCATCGAGGCTCAGCATGCCGGTGGGCCTGGACATTCGGGGTTCCTTCCTCCTTCGAGGGCCGCCGCCTCCTCCGGCGCCTGGGCCACGAGGCGGTGGCGCGAGTGGACGAGGTAGTACGCGAGCGCGACGGCCAGCAGGACCGCGACGCCTTGCATGGCGAGCCGGTAGTCCCGGACGCGCAGGCACGCGGCGAGGACGACCGCGGCGAGGACCGCCCCCACGGTGGCCCCCCAGACCCCGAGCGGGCTCCGGTAAGGCCGCGGCAGGTCGGGCCGCGCGACGCGCAGGCGGATGTAGCTCAGGAGGACCAGGAAGTACGAGATCACTGCGGCGGCCACCGAGGCGTTGAGGAGCGCCGCGCCCACGGCGCCCTCCCCGGCCCGGTCGATGGCGAGCGCGAAGCCGAGCCCCAGGGCGGTGCCGGCCAGGAGCGCGCGGTGCGGCGTGCGCCGGCGCGAGGTCACCGACAGCCAGCGGGGGAAGTAGCCGGCGCGCGAGAGGGCGAAGATCACGCGCCCGTAGGCGTAGATGATCGTGTGGAAGCTCGCCACGAGGCCCGCGAGGCTGGCGAGGGTCAAGAGCATCGTCGTCGCGCCCTCCCCGAGGACCGCCACGAACCCGTCCGCGAGGGGCTTCGCGCTCGACTTCAAGGCCTCGGCTCCGCCGCCCACGCCCGTGTTGAGGACGAGGGTGAGGAGCGAGAGGGCGAGGAGCGTGGCGATCCCGAGGACGAGGGCGCGGGGCATGTCCCGCACCACGTCGCGCGTCTCCTCGGCGGCGAGGGGGAGCTGCTCGATCGCGAGGTAGAACCAGGTGGCGAAGGGCAGGGCCGCGAAGACGCCGAGCCAGCCCCCGGGCAGGGTCGACGTCCCGCCTTCCCCCGGGGGGATGTTCCAGAGGGCGTCCCAGCGGAACGCGCCGCTCCAGACGGCGCCGGCGTAGAAGGCGCACAGGGCGAAGAGCGCCAGGAACGTGACCACGAGCCCGAGCTTGAGCGTGAGCGCGGCCCCGCGGACGTTGATCGCCACGAAGACGGCGTAAAACGCCGCCCAGCATACGTAGTGCGGGACCGAGGGGAGGAGCACCTTCATGTAGGCGCCGATGGAGACGACGATGGCCGCCGGCGTGAGCACGTACTCGATCGTGTCCGTGACCCCGCAGAGGTAGCCCCACGTGGGCCCGAGGGCCGAGCGGACGAAGGAGTAGAAGCCGCCCGCGTGGGGGAGGGCGGCCGAGAGCTCGGCGATGCTGAAGACCATGCACACGTACATGGCGGCCATGGCCAGCGTGGCGTAAAGGAGGCCCAGGAAGCCCCCGTGCCCGAGGCCGTAGTTCCAGCCGAAGAAGTCGCCCGAGATCACCGCGCCGACGCCGAGAGCCCAGAGGAGCGCCCAGCCCGCGCTCTTCTCAAGGCGCCTCTCCTCGAGGTAAGCTGAGCCCACGCTCTCGTAGCTTGCCAGACCGTCTGTCCTCTCGGAGGCTCGTCTCTCGGGGGTCGACACAGGAGGGTGATCGTAACCGCGATTCCCGCCGTGTCGACGGCCCGGGGAGCGCCCACCCGCTGCCGCGGAGGCCCGAACCCGCCATGATGACCCTGACCTTGACCTCGACCTTGACCTCGCTCCTCGCCTGCTCCCTCGCCCTCCCTGGCGTCTTCGCCGGCCCGGAGAAGGGCGTCCTCGTCCTGCGCATCGTCGAGCGCGACGCGCAGGGCCGGGAGGCTCCGCTCCCCTGCCGCGTCCACCTCACGGGGCCCGACGGGAAGCCCCTGCGCGTCCCCGGGCTCCCCTTCTTCCGCGACCACGTGAGCTGCCCGGGCGAGGTGCGGGCCGAGGTCGCCCCCGGACGCTACGCGTACGCGGTCGAGCGCGGCCCCGAGTACCGCAGGGCGTCGGGCGCGGTCGAGGTCGAGGCGGGAAAGGAGGCCGCGGCGGCGGTCGTGCTCGAGCGGTGGATCGACCTCGCGGCGCGGGGCTGGCGGTCGGGGGAGACGCACGTCCACCGGCCCCTCGAGGAGGTGCCGCTCCTCATGAGGGCCGAGGACCTGCACGTCGCGCCCGTGATCACCGTCTGGAACCAGCGCAACCTGTGGAGCGAGCGCGCTCTGCCCCGGGACCTCCTCGTCGAGCCCGAGCCGGGCCGCGCGTTCCACGTCCTCGCCTGCGAGGACGAGCGGCAGGGCGGCGCGCTCCTCTACTTGAGCCTCTCGGAGCCCCTCGAGCTCCGCGGCGACGGGCCCGAGCACCCCTCGCCGGTGAAGCACATCGACGAGGCCCTCGAGCCCCAGAGCCCGGACGCCTGGGTCGATATCGAGAAGCCCTTCTGGTGGGACGTCCCGGCGTGGGTCGCGACGGGCAAGGTGCGCTCCATCGGGATCGCGAACAACCACATGTGCCGCGCCGGCATGTACGAGGACGAGGCCTGGGGCAGGCCGCGGGACGCCTCGAGGCTCCCGCCGCCGCGGGGGAACGGCTTCTACTCCCAGGAGATCTACTACAGGCTCCTCGATTGCGGCTTCCGCATCCCGCCGTCGGCGGGCTCGGCGTCGGGGGTGCTCCCGAACCCGGTGGGCTACAACCGCGCCTACGTGCGGATCGACGGCCCCTTCAGCTACGCGGCCTGGTGGCGGGGCCTCGCCGAGGGCCGGAGCTTCGTCACGAACGGCCCGGTCCTCCTCGTCGAGGCGAACGGCAAGCCGCCGGGCGAGGTCTTCCGGAGCGAGGCGGGCCCCGTGCGGGTCGTCCTCGACGTCCTCGCCGACGGGAACGACCCCATCGAGGCGGTGGAGGTGGTCCGCGACGGCGAGGTGGTCGAGCGGATCGAGGGCGAGGCCGGCGGCCCCGGGCCGCGCGGGTGGCTGCGGCCCCGGGACCTCCGCTTCGAGCGGAGCGGCTGGTTCCTCGTGCGCGCCATCGCCCGCGTCCCCGAGACCTTCCGCTTCGCGAGCACGGCGCCCTCCTGGGTCGAGGTGGGGAAGGAGCCCCGGCGGGTCGGCCGCGACGACGTGGACTACTTCCTTCGCTGGATCGACGAGCGGATCGCGCGCCTCGAGGCGAGCCCGCACCTGAAGGACCCGCGCCAGCGCGAGGAGGTCTTGAGGCCGCACCGGGAGGCCCGCGCCGCGTTCCGGAAGCTGCGCGAGCCGCCGGGGAAGTAGGGGGCGCTCACCGTCCTCGGCCCGAGCCGGTCCGCTCGAGCGTGGCCGCCGCGGCGGCGCGCACCTCGGGGCTGTCGTCGCTCGCGGCCGCGCGCTCGAGGGCCTCGGACGCCCCGGAGGCCTCGGGGCCCGAGGCGCCGCCGAGGGCCATGGCCGCCAGGATCCTCGCGTCGGTCGCCGACGCGGTGCCCCGGAGGACCTGGAGGAGGACGGGGGCCGCGGCCGCCGCGCGCTCGCCCATGCGCAGGAGTCCGTGCCCGGCACACTCGCGGACGTTGCGCGAGGGGCTCCGCAGCGCCTCGGCCAGCGCGAGGGCCGCCTCGCGGCGCATCGAGTCGAGGTCGCTGAGCGTCACCGCCGCGGGGAAGCTCACGTCCTCCTCGTGCAGGGCCCCGGCGAGGAGCGGGAACGCCTCCTCGGGCCGCTCCAGGCGGCAGCAGCTCGGCAGGTACGTGGCGCCGAGGGCGTGCACGCTCCAGTGTCCGGAGCGCGCGGCCTGGAGGAGGAGCCAGGCGCAGTCTGCGGCTCCCACGCCGGCCCGCGTCGCTCCGCTCTCCTCGCAGCGCAGGAGTTGAGCGAGGCCCGCCACGCGCTCCGGATCCTCGAAGAAGCGCAGGACGTCCTCGAGCGACGCTCGCGGGAGCTTCCTCCCGCGCTTCAGGATCGCCGCGAACGCCGCGTCCCGCACCGGCGGCGCGCCGCCCGCCGCATCGAGGAGCGCCGGCACGGCCCGGCCCGTGGCCACCGCCCCGAGCCCCGCCGCCGCCGCCGCTCGCACCTCCGGGTCGCTCGAGCGGAGGCGCAGGAGGTGCCACTCCTGGATGATCCTGTCCCGCGCCACGTAGCCGCTCAGCGCGAGCGCCCCCAGCGCGAGGGCCGAGGCCCCGAGGACCGCCGTCTTGCCGCGGTGAGCCGCCATGACGGTCTCCGATCCTACCCTGAACGCTGCGCGGGGCGTAGGGTCGAAGCTACGCCCGTCCAGCCGCAGCCGCGCTCCGCCGGACG
Organism: Planctomycetota bacterium; assembly: GCA_016209535.1. Classification (GTDB taxonomy): domain Bacteria; phylum Planctomycetota; class UBA8108; order UBA8108; family SXIK01; genus JACQVW01. The sequence continues at coordinate 5,112 of JACQVW010000156.1, forward strand.
CCTGGGCCGCTCCTGCCAGCGTGCGGGGCGACCTAGGCCTTGCCCTCCAGGAGGGCCTGCAGGTGTTTCGGGAGGCCGCGGAACGCGGCCTGGTAGGTCGGCTCGAGCGGCAAGTTGACGTACGAGCGCGGATCGAGGAAGAGGGGCATCTCCGGCAGCTTGTCCCCGACCGCGAGCGGCTCGACGAAGGCCTCCGGAACACCGTTGACGGCGTAGGAGGCCGCCGTGAGCGGCTTCGTGGCCGGCGGTAGGTACCCCCCTTCGTCGTACTGCTCCCAGATCTTGCCGTGCATCCCCCGCGGGTCGTGGGCGCTCGCGGGGTGGAGGTCGATCACGACGAGGTGGTAGCCGAGCTGCAGAGCGCCGACCGCCTTGTCGACGAAGTCCTCGACGCTCGCGGGGCGGTCCTTGTTGGCGGGCGAGACGACCTCGACGAGGGCGATGATGCGGTCTCCGCTCGCGTGCCGGATCACCAGCGTGCGGCGGGCAAGGCGGTACATGGCGGTCTCGGTGGCCTTCATGCGCAGCTTGACCTTCGGAGGCGCCTCCGCCACGGCCACGGACCCGCTCACGGGAGTCGCGGGAGCCGAGGAGCCCTGCCTCTTGAGCGTGAGGACATCCGGGGTCACGTCGCGCGCCCGCTGCTCGGCCAGCGCATAGCACCCGTCCGGCAGGATCCCCGAGTTCAGGGCCTCCTGAAGGTGGGCCAGCCAGGAATTGTGGAACGCGTGGAATTCACCCACGCTGACCCTCGTCCAGTCGTGGATGGGCATGACCTGGTGATCCTCGATCGTTGAGTCTCCCTCCGCTCGGCCAGGTTGTCAACCGCGGCCAGGGCGTCAGGAGGCGACGCCCCGGAACAGGGCCAACAACCCGAACAGGAGGAGGAACGCGATCCAGTAGGCGGCCAGCGCCCGCCCCA
>JACQVW010000006.1 GCA_016209535.1 Planctomycetota bacterium
TCTCGCGCATGATGACGCCCGCCAGGCCGAGGGCGAGCGCCGGCGTGGTGCCGGGCCGGACGACGATGGCGTCGTCGGCCTTGGTGCTGGTGGCCGAGTACTCGCAGGCGATGACGACGATCTTCGTGCCCTTCAGGCGCGCTTCGGTGAGCCAGTGCGAGTCGGGCATCTTCGTGGTGATCCAGTTCATGCCCCAGACGAGGACGAGCTTCGAGCTCTCGACCCCGTAGAGGTCGAACTCCACGGTCTGGGTTCCCGTGCACATGGTGTGGCCCGGCGGGAGGTCCGTGTGCCAGGAGTAGTTGTCCCAGCCGCGGCCGCCCAGGGCCTGATCGGGCGGCACGCCGCGCACCTTCGCGTCCAGGAGCGCCATGGCGTTGGCCATGCGGTACAGGCCGAAGATGCGCGTCAAGCCGAGGAGAGGCATGCCGCCGCGGAACTTGAGGGCCTGCGTGCCCGCGCCGCGCATCGCCGTGATCGTCTCGGGTTCGTAGCCTTGCGCCGCGAGCCGCGCGGCGCCCTTCTCTCCCGAGTAGGTCTCCGCCACGTTGACGAGGGTACGCGCCAAGTAGTCGACCGCCTGCTCCCAGGTGACGCGCTCCCAGCCGTCCCAGCCGCGGCGGAAGTGCTCGGCCGGCGGCCTGCCCGTGGCGGGATCCCGCGGGAAGCCTGCGTCGACCCAGGCCTTGAAGCCCTTCCGCACCATGGGCTGGCGCACGCGGCGGTCGCCGTAGATCCTGCGCGTGAGGGCGAGCCCCTTCTGGCAGCAGCGCGGGTCCCACCGCGCCGAGCAGCGGTTCCCGTAGAGGTCCTCGGCCTTGCCGTAGCCGAAGGTGGGGCCGAGCCGGACCACGACGCCGTTCCTCACGTAGGCCCTCAGGAGGCAGTTGTGCGTGTCGTTGGGCGCGCAGAGGAAGACGAAGGAGCTGTCGGTCTTGTAGAGGTCGCGGTACGCGCGCTCCCAGCTCGCGTCGGGGTAGCTCTCCAGCGGGTTCTCCACGGCCTGGACGTCGATCCCCCAGGCCCTGGAGGCGCTCGAGAGGAGGCCGCCGAAGCCGAGGCTCGCGGCGAGCTCGAGGAACTGGCGGCGCGAGAGTCCTGGTTGGTTGCTCATGGTCTCATTCCTTGGGTGTGCTTTCCGCTCCTCCGGAGCGGCCCAGCGTCCGGACGTGGGCGACGATGTCCGCGACCTCGGCGGGGTCGAGGGCCGCGAACCCAAGCATGGGCTTCCCGAAGTGGCGCATGGAGGTGCCCGCGCGGCCCCGGAGGACCGTCGCGGCGATGTAGGCGTCGGTCGCGGCCGCCTGGAACTCGGGGTTCGCCAGGGCCGGCGCCTCGCGGCCCTCGCCCTTCTGCCCGTGGCAGCCGGCGCAGCTCCGCTCGAAGAGCGGCTTCCCGTGCTCGGCCGAGCCGCCGGCAGGCGCCGGCAGGTCCGCGATGGGAGTCCCCGGGGCGAGCGAGCGCAGGTAGAGGACGATCGCATCGATCTCCCGCGCCGTGAGGCCGCCGTCCTTGAGCCCCCAGGCCGGCATGCGGCGCCCGGGCCTCCCCCGCGCGATCGTCTTTCGCAGGAAGTCGTCGGAGGCTACTGCGAGGAAGTCCGCGTTGCCGATCGCGGGGAAGGCGACGTTGAGCGTGCCGTAGCGCCGCCCCTCGCCGCGCTCGCCGTGGCAGCCCGCACAGAAGGCGCCGAAGAGGCTCTCGCCATCCGTCGCGAGCTCCCGCTGGCCGAGGCGCAGCGCGCGCACGCGGTCGTCGGGCCAGAAGGCCTGCGGCACCTCGGGGGCGCGGAGGGAGAGCATGTAGAGGGTGAGCAGCTCGGCCTGGGCCGCCGAGAGGCCCAGGTCCGGCATCTGGCTCCCGGGGACGACGCGTCCGGGGTCGAAGAAGTGCTGGAGGAGCCAGTTCGGGAGCGTCCGCTCGCCGCTCACGCCCGAGAACTCGAGGTCCGCGGCCGAGCGCCGGCCCATCCGAGTCAAGTCGGGCCCGTCGTCGCCGCCCACGCCGTTCACCTTGTGGCACCCGCGGCACCCGAGCCTGTGCGCGAGGGCCTTCGCCTCCATGAGGCGCCGCGCGCCCACGCGGCTCCTCAGGTACTCGTCGATCGCCGCGAGGTCCTCCGGCGGGATGGGCCCGTAGCTCGCGACCCACTCCTTCTCGCCGAGCTCGCGCCGCGTCAGGTGCGCCGCGTGCCAGTCCGCCGCGAAGCCTCTCATGCCCGCCGAGCTGAGGTCGGGGCCGCTCCCGCGCCCGACGCCTTCGGAGCGGTGGCAGGCCACGCAGTCGTAGCGCCGGAAGAGGTCCTCGCCGCGCGCCTCGAGGCGGCGCGACGGCACGCGGAGGTGCGTGTGGCAGGCGCCGCAGCCCGCCTCGAAGTGCCGCCGCTCGAGGAGCGGCTCGTCCCAGTGCTTCGCGAGGCCGTGGGCCGCGTCGCGCTTCGTCGCCCTCCCCTGGCCGCCGTGGCAGAGCGTGCAGCCGAAGTCCTGCGGGTCGTGCGGGACCGGCGGGTGCGCCTCGAAGAGCGCCTCGCCGGAGGCGGGCCCGGCCGCCGACATGCCGAGGTGGCACGATGTACAGCGATCCACGACGCCGAGCCGAGGCTTCCAGACCTGCTGGATCGCGGGCTCGATCCCGGCCCTGCCGCTCGAGGCCGCGAGCGCGTTGTAGCGCCCCTGCGCCTCGCGCCACTCGCTCAAGTAGCTCTTGGCGGGCGCGATCGAAAGGGCTCCGAGGAAGACGAGGCTCAGGACCGCGAAGGTCCAGAGGAGCCTCGTCACCCCGAGGTCTCCAGGTTGCGTCCAGCGCTGAGTCATGGCTGCTCGGGCGACGTCCCCTCCGCTCAGTAGAAGAGCCCATCGCGCCAGGGCAGGACGAAGCTCCAGCCCGGGCCGCGGAAGAAGATCCCGATGGCCGTCAGCGTGACGGCCACGAGGAGGAACCAGAGGAAGATCCAGAAGGCCAGGCTGCGGCGGGCGATCCAGCCCACGGGACCGCTCCGGGTGCCGAGCAGGCCCGGCACGCTCACGACGCAGGCCACGAGCCAGAGCGGCACGAGGATCGGCCAGACCGGGTGGGCCGCGGTGAAGATGAAGACCGCGGTCAGGGCGGCGGCCGCCGCCCAGGTCGCGGCGAGCTTGCCCGGGGACCGCCGCCCCCAGAGGGGCGCGCGCTCGAGGTTCAAGTCGAAGTAGGGGATCACGACGAGGGACAGCACGACCAAGCCCGGGAGGAGGACCCCCGCGACCAGGGGCGGGTAGTAGTGGAGGAGCTCCTGGAGCCCGAGGAAGTACCAGGGCGCCTTGGCGGGGTTGGGCGTCTTCTCGGGGTTCGCCACCTCCTCGAGGGGCGCGTCGAAGGCGAGGGAGACGACGACGAGGAAGAGCGAGAGCGCGAGGAGCGCTATCAGCTCCCTCAAGAGCAGGTGCGGGAACGTCATCACCACGGGCTCGTTCGCCGCGGCGACGGGAGGCCGCATGTCGCCGGGCTGCACCACGAGGAGCCGGACGGGCTCCCTGCGCGCGTCGTCGCCCGGCACCATGATGAAGCTGCGGCTCGAGCTCCCGTTTTCGTCACTCACGGCGCACCTCCCCGGCTTCCTCGCCGCTCTCGGGGCCCGGCTCCCCACCGCCGGCCCCTTCCTCCGGCGGCAAGTAGACGCCGCCGTCCTTCCGCACGCGCCAGATGTGCATGGCGATGAGCACGATCAGCGCCAGGGGCAGCACGACGCAGTGGAGCACGTAGAAGCGAAGCAGGGCGGCCTCCCCGATCGCGTTGCCCCCGAGGAGGAGGAAGCGCAGGTCATCGCCGATCGAAGGCACGGCCTTCACCATGTTGGTCCCCACGGTGATCGCCCAGTAGGCGAGCTGGTCCCAAGGCAGGAGGTAGCCCGTGAAGGACAGGAGGAGCGTCAGGAGGAAGAGGACGACGCCGATCACCCAGTTGAACTCCCTGGGGGGCCGATACGCGCCGGCGAAGAAGACCCGCACCATGTGGAGGAAGACGAGGGCCACCATGGTGTGCGCCGCCCACCGGTGGAGGTTCCTGAGGAAGACGCCGGCCGAGACCACGAACTCGAGGTCCTTCATGTCCTCGTACGCCTCGGGCACGCTCGGGCGGTAGTAGAACATGAGGAGGATCCCGGTCACGGTGAGGATGAAGAACGCGGCGGCCGAGAGGCCGCCGAGGTAGAAGGTGCGCCGGAACGCGATGGCCCTCAGCCGCACCTTGACGGGGTGGATGTGGAGGAAGAAGTTCGTGAAGACCGCGAGGGATCGGTTCCGGTTCGAGTTGGGGAAACCGTGCCGGACGACCGAGCGGAACACGCGGTTCTTCGTGAGGGCTGCAGGCAACCGGGGCATCGTCACACCTTCAAGATGGTCCCGGGGGGCACGAGCTTGCGGCTGTCGACGACGAGCACCCCCCCCTCGAGAGCGACCTCGATCCGCGGCAAGGCCCGCGGCGCCGGGCCGCCCACGACGTCGCCTCCGGCCGAGAAGCGGCTCCCGTGGCAGGGGCAGAAGAAGCTCTTCTGATCCGCCTCGTAGCGGGTCATGCAGCCGAGGTGGGTGCAGACGGCCGACAGGGCGAAGAACCCCTCCTCGGTCCGCACGACGTAGACCTTCTGGGGGCCGAGGGCCAGCACCGTCCCCACGGGGAAGCTGTCGGGGGTCCCGACCTTGAAGCGCGTGTCCTCCTCGTAGAGCACGTTTGGAGAGATGTACTGGACCGCCGTGACGGCCGTGCCGGCCACGGAGACGCCCAGGGCTCCCGAGCCCACGAGGCCCAGGAACCTCCTCCTCTCGAGTTCCTGCTCGTTCGAGGAAGCGCTCAGGTCATCGATGAGCGGCATGGCTTCATCACCTCATAGCACCTGGTCGGCGAGGCACGAGAGCTCGGACTCGTCCGCGCGGTGGAAGGCCTGCATCGTGATGAGCCCCACGGGGCACCGCCGCGCGCACAGGCCGCAGCGGATGCAGGCCGTCTCGTCCTTGATCAAGGCCGCGCCGCGGCTCGGTTCGGCGAGCTCGAGGGGCGATCCGTCGGGGAGCCTCGCGCCGCGCGCCTCGCCCGAGGCGGCGAGGCGCAGCAAGGCGACGAGGTCGATGCACTGCTCCGGGCAGACGTCGACGCACCCGCCGCACTGGATGCACTCGCTCCCCAGCATGCGCGAGGAGTCGAAGACCGTGTTCACCCAGCAGTGGAGGCACCGCGAGCCCTCGGCCCGCGCGTCCACCTCGCCCAGGACCTGCTCGACCTGCTCCCGCAGGCCGCGGCGCTCGACGGGGATCGTGGGGAGGACGCCGCGGGGCACCTTCTCGTAGTCCCCGCGGGCGAAGGGGTGGTCGTACCCCAAGGCGTCGAAGACGCGCACGGCGTAGCGAGGGAGCGCGTCAGTGCGTCCGGTGATGAACGTGTCGATGGACCTCGCGGCGCGGCGCCCGTCGGCCACGGCCTCGATCACGATGCGCGGCCCGAAGGCGACGTCCCCGCCGGCGAAGACGCCGGGCCGAGTCGTCGAGAGGTCGCGGCGGTCGACCTGGATCGTGCCCTGGGGCGCCGTCGCGAGCCCGTGGTCCGACCCCAGGAACGACAGGTCCGCCGCCTGGCCCACGGCGAGGATCACCGTGTCGCACGCGATCTCGCTCTCCGTCCCCTGGACCATCTCCGGGGCGAAGCGCCCCTGCTCGTCGAAGACCCTCGAGACGGCGAGGGTCTGGAGCGCGCGCGCGGAGCCGTTCGAGCCGAGCACGGCCTTGGGGCCTCGCCGGTTGACGAGCCGGATGCCCTCCTCGGAGCCTTCCTCGATCTCGCGGGGGTCTGCGGGCATCTCGTGGCGCGCCTCGAGGGCCACCATGGTGACGTCGCGCCGCAGGAGGCGCGACGCCACGACGGCCGCGTCCACGGCCAGGTTGTGGTGCTCCTCGTCGGGGAGCGACGTCCCGCCGAAGCGGCGCGCGGTACGAGCCACGTCGTAGGCCACGTTGCCGCCTCCCACCACCACGACGCGCTCGCCGACCTCGAGGGGCGTGCCCAGGTTCGCGGCCGCGAGGAAGTCGACGGCCGTGAGGACCCCCTTGAGGCCGGCGCCGGGGATCTTGAGGCTGCGGCCCTGGCGGCAGCCGGGCGCCAGGAACACCGCGTCGTGCGCCGCGACGAGGTCTCGGAAGAGGACGTCCTTCCCCACCTCGACCCCGAGGCGGATCTCGGCGCCGAGGAAGCGCACGAAGTCGATCTCGCTGTCGAGGACTTCGCGCGGCAGGCGGTACTCGGGGATGCCGAGCCGCATCATGCCGCCCGCCACGGGTGCCGCGTCGAGGACCACGACCCTGTGGCCCATGAGGGCGAGGTCGTGGGCGCAGGAGAGGCCCGCGGGCCCCGCGCCCACGACGGCGACGCGCCCGGGGCATTCCGCGGGCGGCCTGGGCCGCTCGACGCATCGCAGCACATCCTCGAAGGGCCGCTCGCTCTCGACGCCGAGCCTCTCGGTGACGACGCGCTTCAGGGCCCGGATGTTGATCGGGCTGTCGATCGCGCCCCGGCGGCAGGCCGCCTCGCAGGGGTGGGCGCACACGCGGCCGCAGATCGAGGCGAAGGGGTTCGGGCGGCGGGCGAGCGCGTAGGCCTCGCGCCAGCGCCCCTGAGCTATGAGGGTGACGTACCCGCCGGCATGGGTCCCCACGGGGCAGGCGGCCCGGCACGGGAAGTTCGTCTCGAGCCACCTCCCGTTGAGGGGCGCGTGGGCTCCATACCAGTCGCGGGCCGTGCGCACGGCGCGCCCGTCGAGGGCGCAAGGGCTCTGGATCGCGGCGCTCACGCGCGGCCGGAGTGCAACGGGTGTGCCCCGGGGGGCCCGGGAATCGCCCAAGTTTCCGCGAGCCTGGCCAGGGCTACCTGTCTCCAAAGGAAACACCTGGCCCGGGAACGGGGAGAAAGGAGACAGGTGGCGGCGGCCGGCGACCTCAGGAGGGGAACGTCACCGGCGCCGGCCCCAGGCGGTACAGCGCGAGCGGGAGCGGCTCGACGGGGATGCCCTGGATCTCGGGCGTGCCCCACGTCTTCGCCCAGATCCTCGCGTTGCGGTACTTCGCGATCTGCTTCAAGTCCTTCGGACGGAGCTGCTCCGTCCACTTCACCTCGACGGGCAGGAACCGCTTGCCCTCCAGGTAGGCGATGTCCACCTCTCCCTCCGCCTTGATGTAGAAGGTTGGACAGAACCGCCGGACGTGCGTGACCGCGCAGGACTCGGCGACGCGCCCTGCCCAATCCGGGTCGCCGAGGGAGGGCTCGACCTGGCTCGAGAATGGCTCGGGCTGCGGCCGCAGCCAGGTCATCACAGCGTGCAGGATGAACGGATCCGTGAAGTGGAGGCGACGCGGCTTCTTCGGAGCGGCCGCGAGCTTCTCCTCGAGGAGCGCGGGCTGCACGAAGACGGCATCCATGGAGCCGAGGAGGCCAACGTAGTCGGCCACGGTCATGGGGTGGTCGATCGAGAGCTCCTTCGCCAGGTTGTTCCACGTCACCTGCGACCCGTACCGCCGTACGATCGCGCCCAGGATCTCCCGCAGGTACTGCTCCTGCTTCCCGCGCTTCAACATGTCCCCTCGGATCCAGTCGCAGTACGTCGCGAAGGTGGAGACCGAGATGGCCGCCGTCCTGGCCATGTCGTTGATGGCGCGGAGGTAGCCTCCGTGGCGGAGGTACCGGAGGAGCTCCTCGTCGAGCTGGCCCTGAACCCCACGAGGGACTTCGGCCTTCGGGTCTTCAAGGGACGATCGGTGAGCCCCCTCGATGCGGCGGCTGAGGTTCACGTATTCGTGAAAGGTGAGCGGCCCGAGCTGGAAATCGACCAGCCCGCTGGACCCCCTCCGTCCGGGAAACCGCACGCGAGCCTCGCGTAGGACGGCGGTGTCGGAGCCAGTGAGCACGAGGACCACCGACTCGAGCGTCCCCGCGTCGGCGAGGAACTTGACGCCCTTGTCCCAGCCCGCGACGTACGTGACCTCGTCGACGATGAGGTAGGTGGTCTGGTCGCGGGCCCAGTCGTCGGCCAGGTCCGTGACATGGCGGACCAAGCTGTGGTGGTCATCGATCAGCTCGCCCGTCAGGTAGGCGATCTGCTGCGGGCGAACACTTTGCGAGAGGAGGTCCGCCATCCACTGCTTCAGCACGGTGGTCTTGCCGACCTGCCTCCCCCCCGTGATGCAGTAGACGCCCGGTCGGTCCCGAGGAAGCCCGTCGAGGAGGGGAAACCGGTAGACGAGCGGCTCTCTCCCGAGCGCCCGGAGGGTCGGGTCCAGTTCCTTGAAGGAGGCTGGGCTCTCGAGGTGCGAGTTGTGGGGGAGGAACCGCGGATCGAGCATGTTGGCCAGGAGTTGCAGTTACAGTCGATAAACGTTGACCAAAAATAGTCAGTAGACATTATCGATTCTCCTCTGCGCTGTGCAACACTTTTTCAGCGCCGCCGCGGGCTCGGCCTGCCCGGGAACCTGGGCGCTGGCCTCTTGAACATGCTCGCTTCGCGGAAATTGCCGAGGCGAGAGTTCTACGGCCAGGCTTGCGGCGGGGGAGCTTCTTCTCTTGATCGACTTGCTCCTCCTCCCCCCATGCGGGCTGGACGCGAAGGAACCACCCCCCCTTTGTCCGCGGCGATGCCGACTCGAGCGGCTCGATCGACCTCTCGGACGGCATCTTCACACTGCAATTCCTCTTCGTCCGCGATCCGGGGTGGCCTGCAAGGCGGATGGGTCCCGGGGAACGAAGAGGACGGAAACGAAGCAGAGGCTGCCTCCGCGGGCGATGGGTCCATCGTCGTCACGCCGGAAGATGTACGAAGCGCTCGCGATGCTCGCTCCGGGCGAGTCCCTGAGCGCCCTGGAAGGCGTTCCCGGGTACGAGGACTTCGCCCGCCAGCGTTCGAGGCGCCGAGCGGCCCCCCCAGGCTCTGGCTGCCGGGGGGCACGGCGAAGGCGAGGAGCCGGTAGTAGTAGCGCTCGCCCAGCTCGACGGGCTCGTCGATGAAGACCGCGTAGGTGCTCCGCGTCGCCCCGACCTCGACGAAGCCGCGGTTCGGGCCGAGCTCGCTGCGCCACACCTCCTCGTCACGACCCCGAGGCCGCTCAAGGGCTTGACGCTCATCTTCGAGTTCGATGGCACGAACCTGACGCCCTTCGACCCCTCCCGGGGCGACTTCCCGGCCTTCCAGTCGCGCCTCGGGCGCACGCTGGCCATCGCGGGCGAGGGCGTGCTGGTCATCGCGCTGTATCTCGGACCCCGTCTACACCCTCTCGTTCCTCTTCCTCGGCGGCCCCGCGCCGCCCTGCATGGACGCGGCCGACTCGGACAACAACTCGGCCCTGCAGATCACGGACCCGGTCTACACGCTCAACTTCCTCTTCAAGGGCGGGCCCGAGATCCCCACGCCCTTCCCCGAGTGCGGCTTCGACGTCGGGCCGCCAGACCTCCTAGGGTGCAACCCCTGCGCGTGCCCGCCGTACCCGCAGGGGGATCCGTGCGCGGGGTAGGCGCGACTTGAAGCCGTCCAGCCGTCCTCGCTTGGTGCGAGGATGGCCGCCGAGCGCGACGGCCACGCGAGCCAGCACGAGAACCGGGTACGGCGGCGCGGGGCGGCGTACCGCAGGCTGCCCGATGCTCGCCGCGATGGCGCGGCCGGCTATCGCGGCGGAATCTGGTGAAACTGTCCGCCGTTCAGCTCGGCAAAGTCGCGAAGGTGCTGCTCTTGAGTCTCTCCGATCAGCACGGGTGCGACCGTGTGGAGCTGAGCCAAGCCTCTGTTGGCTTCCGTGAACACCCGCCGCATTTCCGTGAGATACTCCCCCTCGCTCGTCGAGCCAGGGCAGGTTCCGCCGCCGTCAGTGACATAGAAGATCACGTTGCTCGTCGCCGCCGTCTTCTCCGCGAACTGGAGTGCCACCAGTAGCCCCGGTAAATCACAACTCCCGGCTCCGCTGAAGACGCTGTTGACGAATGCCACACCCGAGGCGCGCGTCTCGTCGTCGGCCCGTGCGGGGTTTTCGCCTGAGGGGAATCGAATCACGCCCTTGTCGACGAAGATGGCGCCGAACCACTTGCCATCGTCCAGGCTCTCGATGGATTCCAGAACTCCTGACATAGGCGGCATGCTTTTCAGCGAATCCCTCGAGAATTCCGGGGGTTCGTCTAGGGCGGGGGTGCGGACCCAAACCTGTCCGCTTTTTTGGCCTGCGTGGTAGACTGCCGGCCATGGCTACAA
>JACQVW010000178.1 GCA_016209535.1 Planctomycetota bacterium
GGCAAGAGCTCCGACAGCTCGGCGCCGCAGCGCCCGTGGCGGGCGAACTTGAACTTGGGCCCGAGCAGGTTCGCGCCGGGGTTGAGGACCTCGGCGCGCCGCATCGCCTCCTCGGGCGCGTAGACCGCCACGCAGGCCTCGTGGTCGTTGTTGAGGAAGGCGAAGAGGCCGTAGTACTCCTCCTGCGTGAGGGGGTCGTACTTGTGCGAATGGCACTGCCCGCACTGGATCGTGAGACCGAGGACGCTCTTCCCGATGGCGTCCATGCGGTCGAACAGGGCCTCCATGCGGAACTGCTCGGGGTCCACTCCGCCCTCCTCGTTGAGCATGGAGTTGCGGAGGAACCCCGTGGCGACGACCTGGTCCTGCCCCGCGCCCGGGAGCTGGTCGCCGGCGAGCTGCTCGATCACGAAGCGGTCGTAGGGCAGGTCGCGGTTCGTGGCCGCGACGACCCAGTCGCGGTAGGGCCACACCGGGCGCGGCTTGTCCTTCTCGAAGCCGTCCGAGTCGGCGTAGCGCGCGGCATCGAGCCACAGGCGGCCCCAGCGCTCGCCGTGGTGAGGTGAGGCGAGGAGGCGCTCGACCTGCGCCTCGTAGGAGCCCGCGCTCGCGCCCTCGCCGGCGAGGAACGCGTCGACCTCGGCGATCGACGGCGGGAGGCCGGTCAGGTCGAGGCTCAGGCGGCGCAGGAGCGTGATCCGGTCCGCCTCGGGCGAAGGCTCCAGGCCCTCGCGCTCGAGGCGCTCGAGGACGAAGAGGTCGATGGCGTTTCGCGCCCAGCCCGCCCGTTCCACCGGAGGCGGATCGGGCCGCACGGGGGCCACGAAGGCCCAGTGGTCCCGCCTCGCGGCCGCGGCGGGCGAGGCGAGGGCGATGGCGAGCAGAGCTGTGGCGGCGGCGTGCATCTCGTGAGACCCTGGATGTGCGGCACTCGACAGTTTACAGTCGATGCCGCGTGTCCGGAAGCCCGGAGGGCCGCCATGAGAATCCCGTTCGCCCCTGTCTCCTGCGTTCTCTTCGCCGCACCGAGCGCCATCCTCGGCGCCGAGCCGGCCTTCGAGCTGGGTCTCGCCGGCCCCGAGAGGGTCAAGGGGCCGGCCGGGACCGCCGTCCGCGCGTCGTACCTCTGCACCTTGACGCGGACCGGCGCCGGGGCGGGCGCCCAGGGCTGGACGGTCTACGTGCGGGGCTCGGGCCTGCGTTTCCTCGGCATCACGACCGAGGGGACGGACGCCGCCCTCGCCTTCCGCGACGGGTCGGAGCGGAACGAGGTGGGGAACCAGGACTTCGGGACCCCCGAGGGCTACGCCTACAGCTCGGTCCAGCTCTCGGCCGATGGCGGCGCCGCCCTCCCGGGGCCGACGAGCACCATCGCGAGGATCGACGTGGAGATCCCGGTGCCCGGCGGCCCGGGCGAGGCCGTCCTGCAGCACGCCGAGGGGTTCTTCCTGGGCGGCGCGCCCGGCCGCACCGTCGTGCTCCAGGGCGGCGTCGAGCACTCGCCCGCCCTCGGGGAGGCGCGGGCGCAGGTCATCGACACCTCCTGCGCCTCGCAGCGGGTCAACCTGGGCTTCTCGGCGCGCCGGGTCTCAAGCCCCGTCCCGTTCGAGGGCGTGATCGGCGAGGAGGGCGGGCGCGGCCGCCTCGCGATCGGCGCCCCGCAAGGGGGACAGGGCGAGGCGCACGTCTACGCCTGCATCGCCTCCGACATGGCGGGTGGAGGCGGCGTCTCGGCGTGGGAGCTCGCGATCCTCCTCGAGGGGCTCGCCTACGTGGCCTCGGCCACGGGCGAGGGCACGGCGGCCGACGGGGCGAAGGAGGGCGGCTTCCAGAGGACCGAGGTGATCGACTTCGCCACGGGCGTGCCGCTCGAGCGAGGGGACTCGAACGGCGACGGGGACCTCGACTTCGCCGACCCCGTCTGGACCCTCCTCGCGCTCTTCCGCTCGGGGCTCGAGCCTGGCTGCGAGGACGCGGCCGATGCGAACGACGATGGACGGATCGACGTGTCGGACCCGATCCACGCTCTCCGCTACCTGTTCCTGGGGGGTCCCGCGCCTCCCCCGCCATTCCCGGGCTGCGGCACCGATCCCGACACGGGCGCGGACGGCCTGGACTGCGACGCGGGGCAGGGGGCGTGCGGGTGATCGCGGGGGTCCGCCGCCCGGCTACCAGGGCAGCGAGAAGGTCTTCACCCACGTGAAGAACCGGATCGCCTCGATCACGCCCTCCTTCACGCCGAGGCCCGAGTCCTTCACCCCGCCGAAGGGAGTGCTCTCCAGGCGGTAGCCCGGGACCTCGTTCACGTTCACGGTGCCGGCGCGGACCTCCTTCACGGCCCGAACGGCGGCCTCGAGGCTCCGCGTGACGATCCCCGCCGAGAGGCCGTAGGGCGTCGCGTTCGCCAGGGCGATCGCGTCGTCGAGGTCGCGCGCCGTCACGACGGCCGCGATGGGCCCGAAAGCCTCGTGCGCCACGACCTCGGCGTCGCGCGGCACGCCGGCGAGGACCGCCGGGGCGAAGAGGGCCCCGCGCCTCGAGCCGCCGAGGAGGAGCCGCGCGCCGTCCTGGACGGCGCTTCGGACGAGCGCCTCGAGCCGCGCCGCCGAGGCCTCGCCGATGACCGTCCCGACGCGCGTCTCGGGGTCGAGGGGGTCGCCGCACCGGTAGTCGCGGGCCCTCTCGACGAGCCGCTCGGTGAGCTCCCGGGCGGCGGGCTCCTCGACGATGATCCGGTTCACCGCGGTGCAGCGCTGGCCCGAGTTGCGGAAGGAACCCTCGGCGGCGAGCCGCGCCGCGAGGTCCAGGTCGGCGTCAGCGCAGACGATCAGCGGGCAGTTCCCGCCGAGCTCGAGACAGAGCTTCTTGTAGCCCGCGGTCGCGGCGATGCGCTTCCCGACCTCGACGGAGCCAGTGAAGCTCACGGCCTCGACGCGCGGGTCCTTCACCAGCGCCTCGGCCACCTCCTCCGTGGGGCC
>JACQVW010000147.1 GCA_016209535.1 Planctomycetota bacterium
CCCTGCGAGTGCACCGCAGGGGCTGGAGCGAGCCGAGGACCTTCACCATCGAGCGGCAGACCGTCGAGGTGCCCTCGGTGCGCCACGAGCTCCTGCCCGGGAAGATCGGCTACCTGCAGCTCGCCCAGTTCGGCGAGAAGTCGGCGGACGAGTTCCTGCGGGCCCTCGATGACCTCGAGAAGGAAGGCATGGCGGGCTTCATCGTGGACCTCCGGTCGAACCCCGGCGGCCTCCTCGATGCCGCCGTCCGCATCGTGGATCAGTTCGTCGCCGGCGACCTTCCGATCGTGACCCAGAAGAGCCGCTCGAAGCGCCGGGACTCGGGCGAGGTCCCCACGTACCCCGACCCCTTCGCCCGGAGGAACTACCCCATGGTGGTCCTCGTGAACTCGAGGAGCGCGAGCGCCTCCGAGATCTTCTCGGGCGCCCTCCAGGACTTCGGGCGGGCCACGGTGGTCGGCCAGAAGACGTTCGGCAAGGGCAGCGTGCAGCGCCTCATCCCCATCTCGAGCGAATCGAGGAAGGCCCTCGGCGGCGAGGCGCAGCTCCGCCTCACGGTGCAGTACTGGTTCCTGCCGCTGGGCCGCTGCATCCACACGATCCGGGACGAGGACGGCGGCGTGGTCGAGGAGGGCGGCGTGAAGCCTGACATCGAGGTGGCCGAGGAGCGGCTGCCCGCCTGGAGGGCCGAGGAGAGGGAGCGCCTGCGCACGAGCCCGATCGTCCTCGACTACGTGGGGGAGCACTGGGAGAAGATCAAGGCCCTCTTCGCGGAAGGCGACGGCCACGACACGGCTCGATACCCCGGGTTCGACGAGCTCCACAAGGCGGTGGAGACCTCCGCCCCGAAGGACGACCTGAGGAGCGTCCTTCGCTTCCACGTCCGGCGCAGGATCGAGGACGAGCGGGGACGCGAGTTCGCCTGTGACTTCCAGGAGGACCCGCAGCTCCAGCGGGCGATCCTCGAGATCCTCGCGAAGCTCGGGGAGAAGCCCGAGAGCTACCCGCGCTACGCGTCGCTCGCCGCCAAGGAGCCGGCGCAGAAGTAGGCGAGGTCACGTCCGCGAGCGCTGGCAGCGCGCGCGGCTCACGTAGGCCGCCCGCCACTCGTCCCTGTCAGGGACGTAGCAGAAGACGGGCGCCACATCGAAGGCCTCGGAGAAATCGTAGACCTCGCGGAAGTCCTCCTTCGAGTCGGACTCCTGCCTGCCCATGAGGTCGAACTCGACCAGGTTGAAGACGATCTCTCCGAAGTCCTCGGTCGCGTAGACTCCCCAGTTCTCGAGGACCATCCTGGCGAGGCAGCCGTACTGCTCCAGCGCGTACTGGCGGATCCCCTCGAGGAGCTCCTTCCCCGTGACGTGCTGGTTCCCGCGGCGGTCGGCCCGGACGACCTTCTTGAGGGTCCAGTCGAGGGCCTCGTAGATGAAGTTGTAGGCCTCGGCGTCGTAGCGCCCGTCCGCGGCAAGCAGGTTGCGGAACTTCTCGGCGGCAGTCATCGCTTCTGTGCTTGGGCTCCGGGCGCGGGCTCGCCACGAGGCGAGGGCACGACCTTCGGGCACCCACTTCATCGGCAAGACGGGCGGGAAAGTTGAGTCTTTTCCGGACGCGCGCCCTTCCCGGGGAACGATTCAGACCCCGTGACGCACGGTGCGG
The DNA here is from genome assembly GCA_016209535.1 of Planctomycetota bacterium. GTDB lineage: Bacteria > Planctomycetota > UBA8108 > UBA8108 > SXIK01 > JACQVW01. The sequence continues at coordinate 1,657 of JACQVW010000147.1, forward strand.
ATCAACCGCTCGAGGACGAGGTCGGGATTGACGTTGCGCTCCACGTCCTGACGCAGCTCGAGGAAGGCGCCGATGCGCCGGAGGGCGCCATCGAGCGCGCTGCCTCCGAGTCCGGGAAGACTCGCCCGCCAGTCCTCGAGGAGGATGTCCAGGAGCCGGCGGAGCACGTTCCGGGACCCTTCCTCGTCCGGGAATGTCCTGAGGAGCCGGGACCTCGGATCCTCCCGGGCGAAGAACCCCGGCGACGCCAGGTCCTCGAGCAGCTCCCCCACGGGGGGCGGGACCGCGGCCTGCGACGCGGCCGCCCGCGGCAGGTAGACCCGGTGGCAGCGCGAGACGATCGTGGGCAGCAGGGACCCCGTGGACTGGGCCGTCAGGAGCAGCGCCGCGCTGCCCGGCGGCTCCTCGAGGGTCTTCAGCAGGGCGTTGGCCGCCGGCTCCGTCATGAGATCCGCGCGCTCCAGGACGGCGACCACGAGCTCCTCCGAACGGTAGTGAGTCCGCTCGCAGAGGGCCCGGATCGTATCGATCTCGATGACCGCCTTCCCCTCGGCCGGGCCGTAGGCGTGGACGCTCGGGTGGTTCCCGTGCTCGACCGCCGCGCAGGACACGCAGGCCCCGCAGGCGGTCCCCCGGGCGCAGTGGAAGGCCTTCGAGAGCTCGCGAGCGAAGAGGCGCGTCGTCCCTGCGTCGGGGCCGGCGAGAAGGTAGGCGTGGGAGAGCCGGCCCCGCTCGAGGACGCGTCGGAAGCTCGCCTTCGCGGCCTCCTGGCCCGGGACTAGGGGGAGGAACAAGACCACCCTCTTGCGGGCAGGCCGGAGAGGACCCTGCGGTGGACCTGCTCCACCGAGCCCCCGCCGTCGACCAGGACGATGCCGTGGCTGCGCGTCCGCGCCAGGGCGAGGAAGCCTCTCCGGAGGCGCTTCTGGAACTCGAGCCCGCGGGCCTCCATGCGGTTCGGGGCGCGCACGCGGCGGTACGCCGACTCGGGGTCGACGTCGATGAGGAACGTGCGCGTGATCGCCAGGCCCGGCGCGGCGAGCTTCCGCAGCCGCAGGATCTCCCGCGGGTCGATCCCGGCCGCCGTGCCCTGGTAGACGGCGGTGGACCAGATGAAGCGGTCGGAGATGACCACGCGCCCCTCGCGCACGGCGGGGAGGATCCTCGTGCGGACCAGGTGCGACCGGGCCGCCATGAAGAGGAAGACCTCCGTCTCGGGCGCGAGGTCCTCGGGGCTCGAGAGGAGGATCTCGCGGAGCTTCTCACCCAGGTCCGTGCCGCCGGGCTCCCGGACGAGCAGTGGCTCGATCCCCCGCGCTCGCCGCAAGTGCTCGGCGAGCAGCCGGGCCTGCGTCGTCTTACCGGAGCCGTCGATGCCCTCGAAGACGATGAACATGGGGCGGGATTGTACCCGCCTCAGGAGGAGGTCTTCCAGAAGAGGAACCGGCTCCGCCCCTTGAGGGCGCGGAGCTCCGAGATCTTCTCCTCCGCCGCCAGGATCCCCTCGGTGACGATGGCGTCGAGGTCGCTGAAGTCCGACCAGTACTTCTTCCCCACGTGGGGGCGGATCACCACGTCCGCCTTCGAGACCTCGACCTCGTTCATGCGCCGGCCCGCGATGGCCTCGACCCTGAGGATGGCGTCGAGGCCGCGAACGATGGGCATGTCCTGGTCGATCTGCGAGGAGATGTCGACGGCGATGATGGCCGTGGGCTCGAAGCGCTTCGCGGCGTTGACGGGCACAGGCCCGATCACCCCCGCGTCGGCGAGGAGCATGCCGTCGATCTCGACGGGCGGGAAAAACCCCGGCAGGGAGCAGCTCGCGAGCACCGCCTTGCGGAGCGAACCCTGCGTCAGGAGCACGTCCCTGCCGCTCCGGATGTCGAGGGCCGGCACGGCGAAGGGGATCACCACGTCCGAGAAGCTCTTGTCGGGCACGAGGTCCGCGATCACCCCTTCCAGGTGCTCCGCGGGGAAGATCGAGGGCTTCCGCAGCAAGTTCGAGAATACGTAGCTCTTCCGGATCCCCGAGATGATGTTCTTGAAGAAGTTGGTCTGGGCGCCCTCGGAGCGGAGCAGCACCTTCTTGAACGTGTCGTTCTTGAAATCGGCGCTCTTCAGATAGGCGAGGGCCCGGCGGGTGATCCCGATGGCATCGGGCTCCAGCGCGTACCCGGCGCCCACGATGGCCCCCACGCTCGTCCCCACGATGCTGTGGACCGGGATGCCCTCGCGCTCGAGGACCTGGAGGACCCCGAGGTGGGAGAGGCCTCGAGACCCCCCTCCGCCCAGCACGATGCAGGTGCGCTCCTTCCTCGCCATGGGCTCAGGGCCTCACGTCTTCACCGCCTCGCGGCCTCCTTCGGACTTGGCGGGGAGGCTGCCGCGCAGGTCGACGATGCGCTTCTCCTTGAGCTGCGTCTCCATCCCGAGGAGGTCCAGGAGCTGCTTGAGGGGGAGGACGCGAGTCGAGTTGAGGTGGACCTCCGTGGCCTGGAACAGCTTTCGGTCGATGTCGTGGGTGACCTTCTCCACGTCCGCCGGAGCCACCTTGGAGCTCAAGGTGAGGTTCAGATGAAGCTCGTCGACGTCGAAGGGATCGTCGTTCCTCTTCTTGATCACGAGCTGCCACTCCTCGACGCGCGCGTCCTGGTCCAGCTCGTCGCGGAAGAGGCTGAGGTTCACGAGCGTCCCCTTGACCTTCGAGAGCTGGAAGCTCTTCCGGCTGCTCACGCGCTCGAGCTGGGAAGCGATCCTCTGGACCGTCCGCCCGCAGTGCGGGCAAGGCTTCCAGGTGAAACCACCGACGATGAGGTCTCCCGTCCGGTACCTGAGGACGCAGCTCCCGCGGCCCGCGAGGCTCGTGTAGACGAGCTCCCCCGTCTCCCCCTCCCCCACGGGCCGCCCCGTCTCCGGATCCACGAGCTCCATGATCTCGAGGTCCGGGTACAGGTGGAAGCCGGAGGCCGCCTCGCCGGGGCACTCGGCCCAGCACTTGCGTGCCTCGGTGAACCCCAGCACGCTCTGGACGCGGGGCTTCTGGGCGCCCATGGCCTCCAGGAGCTCCTTCA
>JACQVW010000148.1 GCA_016209535.1 Planctomycetota bacterium
AGGCCAGCGTCCCCGCGAGGCCGCCGGCGAACACCCCCGCCTGGTTGGCCCGCCGGGTGAACATCCCGAGGAGGACGATGCCGAGGATGGGCCCCGAGAAGGAGTTTATGATCTAGTTCGAGATCTCCAGGAGCGTCCCCAGCCTCGACACGTTCGCCGCCAGGGCGAACCCGGCCGCCCCGATCAGCACGGTGAAGACCCGCGAGGCCAGGAGCTGCCGCCGCCCTTCCTCGGGCGACGGTTCCCGGTCATTCCCGCAGCCCGCGCCCGCCCCGCCGGCCGCGCGGGCCGCGCCGTCCGGGCGCTTCCGCCACAACCGCTCGTAGAAGTCCACCATGGCCACGGCGGTCATGGAGTTGATCGCCGAGTCGATGCTCGAGAGCGAGGCGGCGAGGATCGCCGCGATGACCAGGCCCGCCACCCCCGCCGGGAAGGCGACGGCCATGAAGTAGGGGAAGATCTGGTCGGGATCCTGCCGGATGGACTCGGGCATCCCGCCGCTCGAGCGGAAGTACGTGAACAGCGCGACCCCCACGAAGCACAGCGCGAGCATCCAGACGATGTCGCCGGCGGCGGTGACGACGAAGCCCTTGCGGGCATCCCCGATGCTCCTGGACGTCTGGAAGCGCTGCACCATCACCTGATCGCTCGTGTAGTTCGCGACGCGCGTCACAAGGGTGGCGACGAGGAGGCCGGCGACGGGCACGGGGATGAAGAAGTACTCGAGGGTGCCTCCGAGGAAGCCCGTTCCTTCGGCCTGCGGCGTCTCGATGCGCAGGTCCGCGCCGACCCGCGAGAAGTCCGCCAGGAAGGCCTCCAGGCCTCCCGGCGTCTTCGCCAGGATGACGAGGATCGTGGCGGCCAGACCGCCGAACATGATGCAGAACTGCGCCACGTCGGTCCAGATGACCGCCTTGATGCCACCCATCATCGTGTACGCCGTGACGATGATGCCCAGGACCACGATCATGGTGGTGATGTGCTCCTCGTTCCCCGACGCCGCGGCGATCGCCAGGCACGGCACGTACAGGGCCGTGGCCATCCAGCCCAGCCGCCACAAGAGGAAGATCCCCGCCGTCAGGGCCCGGACGGCAGCGCCGAACCTCCGCTCCAGGTACTCGTAGGCCGAGGTGCAGTCCATCCGGCGGAACATCGGCAAGGTGATGTAGGAGACGTACGGGACCAGGAAGAGCCACGACAGGTTCACGACCAGCACGACGGCGCCAAACTTGATCATCGCCGAAGGCTGCATGATGTAGTCGAGGCCGCTGTTCAGCGCCGCCATCAAGGAGAGGCCGACCGGCAGCCAACGCATCGTCTTGCCCGCCAGGAAGTAGTCCTTCGCGGTCCTGTGCCTGCGGGAGTGCCAGACGCCGATCCCGACGAGGAGCGCCAGGTAGGCGAGGAGGATCAGCCCGTCCGGCCAGGACAGGCGGAGCTGCGGGGGGGCCTCGTTCATGGCTCGTGGCTCAGTAGTTCGTGAAGGACCCGTCGTCGCGGCGCCAGTGCGGCGGCTCGGTCATCTCCGCCGGGTGCGCCTTCGCCGCCTCCGCATCGAACCGCACGCCGAGGCCCGCCGACGCCGGCGCCGTCAGCCGCCCGCGCTCCATCGCGAAGTCGCACTGGAAGACATCGGGCAGCATCGACTGGGGCGGCCAGAGAACCTCCTGGGGGCCCGCGTTGTCGCACGCCAGGTCAAGCTGCAGCGACGCCGCCGTGCACACCGGACCGAGGGGATTGTGGAGGAGCAGCTTGACCAGGTGCGCTTCCGCCATGGCCGCGATCTTCCTCCCCTCGGTCAGGCCTCCGGCGATGCAGAGATCGACCCGGGCGTAGTCGATCAGCTCCTCCTCGATCGCCGCGCGGAACTCCCACTTGCTCGCCCACTGCTCGCCCGCCGCGAGGGGGACCCTCGTCTGCCGGCGGATGCGCCGGTAGCCCGCCGGGTGCTCCGAGCGGATCGGGTCCTCGACGACGAACACGTCCAGGGGCTCGCACTCGAGGCAGAACCGGACCGCCTCCGGCGGATCGAGGCGCGTGTGGAGATCCACCATCAGCTCGACCGCGTGGCCGACGGCCTCGCGCACCGCCCGGAGCTGAGCGATCGCCCGCCGCGCCGCGTCGCGCGGCCGGAACGCCCCCTTCCCCGGGCTCGGCGCGATCCGGAAGTAGCGGTAGCCCTCCTCCACGTACCGCCGGGCGGCGGCGGCGGCCTCGGACGCTTCCGCGGCGGGGTCCTCCGGGGCGGCGCCCGTCTCGCGCGGGTGCGACGCCGCGCGCGGGTGCGCCGCCGCGGACGTGAGGTAGCCGGGCTGGAAGAAGCACTCGACGTGATCGCGGCACCGGCCGCCCAGGAGCTCGTAGACCGGAACGCCCAGCGCCTGGCCCTTGATGTCCCACAGGGCGATGTCGATGCCCGAGATCGCCGATCCGATCAGCCGGTCCGCCGGATAGAACCCTCCGCGGGACATCCGCTGCCAGAGGTGCTCGATCCTCATGGGGTCCTCGCCGATGAGCCATCGCTTCAGGTGCTCCACGGCCCCCTCGATCGCCTTCCACCGGCGCTGCAGGCCCGCCTCCCCGACGCCCGTCAGCCCCTCGTCGGTCTTCACGAGGATCACGACCAGGGTGCGGCCCGGCGCCTGGACGGGATGGACCTCGATTCCCGTGATCTTCATGTCTTGAGGCTCCTGAGGCTCCCGCAGGGCCCCGGAGCCCGCAGCGGCAGGCCGTACACTTCCGGGTTGACGACCAGCTCGGGCCGGCGCCCCTCGAGGACGGCCAGGGCGTTGTCGACGGCGCAGCGGAACACGGCGTGGACGCCCTCGATCGCCCGGTTGCCCAGGTGCGGCGTGAACACGACGTTCGGCAGCCCCAGCAGGGGCTCGGGACGCGGAGGCGGCACGTCCAGGGCCGCCCCGGCGATCCCCCCTCCGGCGAGCGCCGCCGCCAGCGCCTCGGCGTCGACCACCTCCGTCCGGGCGGCGTTGATCAGGTACGCCGTCGGCTTCATCCAGGCCAGCTCCCGCTCGCCGATCATCCCGCGGGTCCGGGCATCGAGGCTCACGTGCAGGGTGACGAGGTCGGAGCGCCGCAGGAGCGCCTCGAGGCCGACCAGCTCGATGCGGTGCTCCCGCACGAACTGCGGGTCGGGCCTCGGCTCCGACGCCAGGACGCGCATCTCGAAGCCGGCGGCCCGCCGGGCGACCGCCCGGCCGATCCGGCCCAGCCCCACGATGCCCAGGGTCTTTCCCCAGACCGAGACCCCCATGCCGCGGTCCCGCCGCCCCTCGCGGAACTGCCGGTCGTGGAGCGGGATCTGCCGTGCGACCGCGAGCATCAGGCCCCAGGTCATGTCCGCGACGACCTCGACGCCCTCGCGCACCGGCGCGTGGGTGACGACGATGCCGCACCGCGTGGCCGTCTCGAGGTCGAGCCACTCGAAGCCGATCGCCGCGATCGAGAGGACCCGCAGCGACGGGTGCCTCTCCATGTGCTCCGCCAGGGGGATGGACCGCAGGGCCGACGGCAGGATCAGGGCCTCCGCTCCGGCCAGCACCTGGTCCACCTGGTCCGGCTGGAGGGACCGGAAGGCCGGATCGGCCGCCCACCGTACGCCGCGCGCGTCGAGGTCATCCCGATGCGCGTCGATCACGTCGAGGCACGTTGGGTTCAGGATCACGAGGCGAGGTCTCTCGCCGCGGTTGCCGCCGCCGCCCGCGCCGCCCGCGCCGCCGGCGGCGCGCCCTTCGGCTGTCCTGAGATCGTCCGGGCTTCGCCGGTTCACTCGGTTCCCTCTCTCCCTACTCTCTCCCTCTCCCGTCGATCGCGGCCTCCCGGCGCGACGCCTCTCGAGACGCGTCCTTCCCCCGTTCGTCTGGCGGAAGGGACACCTTCGTCGGCTCCCTTGAAGGCTGAGCTCGGAGCTCGCCGGAGATCGGCGGCATTCTGCACCCCTTGCCCGACGGCTGTCAATGTCGCGGAGGCCCGACGCCCAGGATGCTGTGCCGGGCGGTGGAGGGGAGCGGCGAAGGGCCGGTAAGCCCGACTCGAAGGACGTCGTGACGTCGTGAGGGCAATCTCGATGGAGAGCACCTCCGATACTATGATGTCGAATTGTAGTGCAAACTGACATCATGGTTAGGAAAGACGGCTACCCGCGGCTGCTCGAGGTCCCCCCGAGGTCCTTCTTCCTCTTCGGGCCGCGGGGGGTCGGGAAGAGCTTCTGGCTCAGGAGGAAGCTCCCGGGGGTCCTCACCTTCGATCTGCTCCATGCCGCAACCCAGCTCGAGCTCACCCGCGATCCATCGCTCCTCGAAGCGCGGATCGGCCCGCGGAAGGAAGGGACCTGGATCTGGGTCGACGAGGTGCAGAAGGTGCCCGCCCTCCTCGACGAAGTGCATCGGCTCATGGAGCTCAAGAGGTGGCGGTTCGCGCTCAGCGGATCGTCGGCCCGCAAGCTCTTCCGCCAGGGGGCCGATCTGCTGGCAGGCCGGGCGGTGACCCGGCGGATGGAGAGCCTCGCCCGCCCCGAGCTGGGAGCGGACTTCGACCTGCCCCAAGCCCTCGCGTGGGGCACCTTGCCCCTGGTGGTCCGGGACTACGTCGAGGTGGAGAAGAGGACCTCCACACGGAAGCCGACGGTGATCTGCATCGAGGTCAAGTACGCCAAGAAGTGGAAGCGAGGCTGGGAGAAGGCCCTGCGGGACTTCGCGGGGAGCTCCAGGCTCAAGGTCGAGCGGTCCCTCGGCCTCTACGTGGGCGAGGCGGCCTATCACTTCGATGGCGTGGATGTGCTGCCGGTCCCACGGTTCCTGGACGACCTCTTCGCCGGGAAGCTCTTCTAGCCAGGGAAGACGAACGGCGTGCGCCGCGCGGGGCTGGAGACCTCGCCGGGGGGGCCCCGGGCGGCGCCGAGGCCTTCGCACGGCTGCTCGAGGGCTTCCGGGGGCGGCTCGCGGCCGCCGTGCGCTCCCTGGTGGGCGCCGGCCTCCGCGGGCGGCTCGCGGTCGAGGATGTCGTCCAGGAGACCTTCGCGCGGGCCCTCCGGTCGCTCCCGCGGTTCCGCTGGGAGGGGGAGGCGGCCTTCGAGCGCTGGCTCGCGACCATCGCCGAGCACGTGGTGCTCGAGGAGGCGCGGGCCCGCGAGAAGGACGCGGCGCTCGAGCTGCCCCCCGACGTGCCGGGGAGCGCGGCCTCGCCGAGCAAGGCGCTCCGGCGGGAGGAGCGCATGGGGCGCCTCGAGGAGGCCCTCGCCGCCTTGAGCCCCGAGCACCGGGAGGTGATCCTCCTGGCCCGGATCGAGCGGCTGAGCACCGCCGAGATCGCGCGGCGCATGGGCCGCTCGAGGGACGCCGTGAAGCAGCTCCTCTCCAGGGCCCTGAAGAAGCTCAAGGAGGCCTTCGGCGGGACGGAGAGCTTCCACCTCCCCGACCGCCCGCTCCGCACAGGAGGACCGCCCGATGCGGAAGCGCCGCGGTGAGGGACGCGATGGCCCCGGCCTGACGCCGGCCGAGGGCGGCTTCGACCCCGAGGCGGAGATCGACGACCTCGTCGCGAGCTACGTCGACCGGCTCGTGGGCGGGGAGCGCGTGAGCCCCGAGCGCGTCCTCGAGGAGCATCCGGACGTGGGGCGCGAGGTCCTGAGCCGCCTGAGGGTCTTCCTCGAGGCGGGCGGCGCGGAGGCGGCGTCCGACGACGGCGCCGGGCCCGCCCTGGGCACCATCGGCGACTACACCCTCCGCCGCCGGATCGGGCGCGGGGGCATGGGCGTCGTCTACGAGGCGTGGTAGGGCTCCATGGACCGCGCGGTGGCCCTCAAGGTGCTTCCGGCGGCCGCCGCGGCGGACCAGAAGGCGTTCCTCCGGTTCCTGCGGGAGGCGAAGACCGCGGGGCAGCTCTCCCACCCGAACGTCGTCCCGGTCTACGCCACGGGCGTGAAGGAGGACATTCCCTTCTACGCGATGGAGCTGATCGACGGGGAGACGCTCTCCGAGGCCCTCTCCCGCATGAGGGGCGCCGCGCCGGACGCCCCGACGCCGTTCGTGGCCTCGCGGGAGGAGCAGGAGCTCTACCTCCGCGCCGCCGACGCCTTCGCCGGCGCCGCCGACGGGCTCGAGCACGCGCACTCGAAGGGCATCGTCCACCGGGACCTGAAGCCGTCGAACTTGATCCTCGAGCGCGGAGCCGCCCTCTGGGGCGGCCGCCCCGGGCGCCTGCGCATCCTCGACTTCGGCCTCGCGCGCCTCGAGGGGCAGGAGTCGCTCACCACGACCGGGGACCTCGTCGGCACGCCGCTCTACATGAGCCCCGAGCAGGCGCGGCGGCGGAAGGTCGCCGTCGACCATCGCACGGATATCTACTCCCTGGGCGCGACCCTCTACGAGCTGATCACGCTGCGCCCGCCGTTTCAGGGCAAGGACCGGGAGGACACGCTCTCCCAGATCATCGAGCGGCGGGCGGTGGAGCCGCGGAGGCTCAACCCGCGGGTCCCGCGGGACCTCGAGACGATCGTGCTCAAGTGCCTGCGCAAGGACCCCTCCGACCGCTACCGCTCGGCGGAGGCCCTCGCGCAGGACCTGAGGAGGTTCGTGCGGGGGACCCCATCGAGGCGAGGCCCGAGACCGCCTGGGAGCGCCTCGTCGCGCGCGCCGCGAGGCATCGGGGGAGGATCCTCGCGGCGGCCGCGGCGCTCGGGTTCCTCGCCGCCTGCGGCCTCCTGGCGCTCCGCCTCGAGCGGGCCGAACGGGCGGCGCGAGAGGAGCGCTATGAGGGGGCGGTGGTCGCCGCGGCGATGCGCGTCTTCCGCGGCGAGGCGCTCCTCGCCGACGGGTCGAGCGCCGGGGCGGGCCCCGTGGCCGCCCAGCGGTACCCGCTCCTCGTCCGCCACGGCGAGGCCGCGGTCCGCGAGGCGGTCGCCGACCTCAGGCGCGCCATCGAGCTCGCGCCAGCGCGCGCCGAGGCCTGCTGGTACCGGGCGCGGGCCCTCGCCCTCCTCGGTCGCCGGGAGGAGGTGCTCGCGGACGTGGAGGAGGCCCTCCGCCGGGACCCGCGGTTCGCGCCGGCGCGGGTGCTCCGGGAGGAGCTGCTGGCCGGCGAGGGTGATCGCGACCGAGGAGGGAGCGATCACGGCGCGGAGGGGCGCCATGACCGGAGCGAGGGACTCGACGCGGGCCCGGCCGCGCGTCCCGAGCCCGCCGCGGAGGCCGGCTGGGCCGCGGCCTGGGCGCGGGCCCGCCGCGCGGTGCGGGGCCATCGCTGGAAGGAGGCCGCCTCGGCCTTGGAGGAGCTCATCGCCCTCGAGGAGGCCCGGGGCGAGCTCTACCTCGGCTCGTCCGTGGAGCTCCTCCTCTCGAGCGGCGCGGCGCGCTCGCGGCTCAAGGACCACGACGGCGCCGCGCGCGACCTCTGGGCCGCGAGAACCCTCGCCCTGCGCTCCTGGGGCGAGCTCATCGAGCCCGTGCTCCTGCTCGGGAGGACGTACTACGAGGCCCGGAAGGACGCCGAGGCGGAGGCCCTCTTCGCCGGGGCCTTCGAGCGCGCCCGGGCCCGCGACGAGACGGCGCTCTGGATCGCCGCCGCCTGCGAGTCCGCGGGGCGGCGTCTCGAGGCGCTCGCGTGGGCGCGGAGGGTCGAGAGCGCGCCCGTGCGGGCGCGGCTCGAGCTCGAGCTCTGGGCCGGCCTCGGGCGCTTCGAGGAGGCCGTCGAGGCCGGCAGGAGGGCGGTCGCGCTCGCCCCCGGGGACGCCGCCGCCCGGTTGGGTCTCGCGCAGGCGCTCCTCAAGCGTCTCTGGCTCGAGTCACGGGGACCCGGCGCCGCCCGGCGGCCCGAGCCCGCGGCGCTCGAGGAACTGCGCCAGGCTGCGGAAGCGGCGAGGGTGATCGCGATCAAGGAGGGAGCGATCACCGCGACCAAGGAGGGAGCGATCACCGCGCCAGGCGATCCGGCGGCCGAGGCGCTACTCGGGGATCTCTGGAAGGTAGAGGGAGGGCCCGCGGAAGGCCGCGAGCCGTCCCCGGAAGGCAACGCCGGCTCCGCCGGCACGGAAGACAGAAGGAGGACAGCCATGAGCGACCGCACGTCGGAACGCCACAAGCAGCATCCGCTGCTCGTCTCCACCATCGTCCTGGGCCTGGGGGCCCAGGGAGGGGCCCAGGAGGGCTTCTTCAGCGACAAGGGGGTGATCGCGAACCCGAGCATGAACAGCCCGTTCCTCGAGTGGTCGATGGACCTCTCTGCGGACGGGCGCACCCTCTACTTCGCCTCGGACCGCCCGGACAACGGAGACTTCGACCTCTACGCGGCCTCCCGCGAGGGCTTCGGGGAGCCCTTCGGCGACGCGGAGCCCCTCTGCGGCAGCGACATCAACACGAGCGCCCTCGACGCGGGTCCGAGCATCTCCCGGGACGGCCAGGAGCTTTACTTCTACTCGGACCGCTCGGGCCAGCGCGACATCTACGGGGCCACGCCGGACCCCGAGACGGGGTGCTTCGTCGACCCCCAGCCGCTTGAGATCAACACGGCCGCCGGGGAAGGGTGGCCGTGCATCTCCGCGGACGGGCTCGAGCTTTACTTCAGCGCCTTGGAGCGCCCTGGGGGCACCGGGCAGCTCGACCTGTGGGTCGCGTGGCGCGACTCCGCCGACGAACCCTTCCGGGCCGAGGACGTCCGGCCCCTCTCGGAGCTGAACAGCCCCTTCGACGACGCGTCGCCGGCGATCTCGGCCGACGGGAAGACGATCTTCTGGTCGGGGCTCTTCGTCAACACCCAGGTCGGGGGCAAGAACAGGAACGATATCTGGTGGGCGTCGCGCGAGGAGACCGGGGGCGGCGCCCCCTTCCAGGGGAAGAGTAAGGTGCCCTTGAAGCCCGACCGCCCGTACCGCTTGTCGCCCACCGTCTCCTCCCTGTGGCCCGCGCAGGACGCGGAGATGTTCTTCGCGAGCTGCGTCGGGTCCTCTCCGGAGACCTGCTTCCTGGACATCTACGCCGCCACCTGGACCCCGCCTCCGCCGCCCCCCCCGCC
>JACQVW010000137.1 GCA_016209535.1 Planctomycetota bacterium
GACATAGACCGTGCCGCCGGCGGTGACCGCCAGGTCCAGGGACCGGTTCGGGAGCATGAAGCCTCCGGCCTTGAGCGCGGTCCCGATGGCGCCGAGGAGCTCCCCCGAGGCCCCGTGGCGGCGGACGCGGCGCGTCGCGGCGTCGGCCACCAGCACCGAGTCGCCATGGACCGCGAGGGCGGTCACCGCCGCAGGCTTGCCGGCCTCGCCGGTCGAGAAACCGCCGGTGGCCGCGCCATCCTCCGCGAAGACCTCCACGCGGCCGGGCCTGCCGATGTAGACGCGGCCGTCGGGGCCCACGGCGATCGACGTGGCGTCGTCCCCGGCCTTCCACCGGCGCGCGATCCGGCCGCCGGGCTCGAAGACCTTCACCTCGCCGTCCCCCAGGGCGTGGATGCGGTCGCCGGGGCCGACGGCGATCCCCACGAGGGAGCGGCGGAACTGGTGCCCGGCCTCGCCCTTCCCGCCGATCACGGCCGCCAGGGCATACTCCCTCTCGAGCCCGCCCTTCGGCCTCGGCGGACCGCCGCCCGCCGGACCGCCGGCGGCCGCCGGCCCTCCGGCAGCCTCATCTCGGCGATCGCGGGCTCCCGCTCCCGTGTCTTCCTTGCTCGCCTGCATGCCGGCCTCGCGTCAGTTCGGAGCTCCCTGCGCGCCGCCCACCTGGACGCACACCATCTGCTTCACATCCCTGATGAGGAGCCTCCCGCCGGAGAGGGCCATCGGCCCCCAGACGTCCTCTCCGTCGAGGACCTGGGCGCTCGCCAGCTCCTTGTATTCCGTCGTGCTCGCCTCGATGAGCCGCAGCATGCCGGTCCTCCCCTCGAGGACGAAGAACATGCCGTCGGCCAGGAGGAAGCTCCCCAGCTCGAAGGTCCTCGCGCCCTGCGGGTCGCCGGCGGGGACCGGGCTCTCCCAGACGACCTTGCCGTCGAGGCCCACGCAGGTGAACCGCCCGCGCGACCGCTTCCCGACGGCGAAGAGGTGCCCCCGGTGGTGGACCGGCGTGTGCACCTCGGAGTTGAACTCGGACGACGTCAAGCCGAACACCTTCCGCGCCTCGAACCCGCCGGCGCCCTTCTCGACCTGGACCATCACGCTCCCCGCGTCGTAGCCGCTCGTGATGAAGACGCGGCCGTCGCCGACGGCGAGGGGCGAGGGGGCGGCGGCCATGTTCGCCCGCCAGGGGAAGGACCAGAGGAGCTTGCCGTCGGAGGCGGCGATGCCCAGGGGGCCCTTCATCGTGAGGTAGAGGTACTGCCGGACGCCGCCGATCTCGGCCGGCATGAGCGAGGCGTGGCTCATCAGGTGGCCGCCGGGGTTCGGGGCGCGCCAGGCCTCGGCCCCGGTCGCCTGGTCGAGCGCCACGGCGAGGCAGTCGCCCCCGGTGGCGAGGACGACGCGGTCGCCGTCGAGGAGGGGGTTTTGCCCGGCGTACCACTGGGGGATCGTCGCCTTGTACTCCTGGACGAGGTTCTTCGACCAGACGAGCTTCCCCGTCTGCGCGTCGATGGCGTGGAACCGGCACTTGGGGTCCAGCGAGAAGACCAGCTTCTCGCCCACGGCGGGCACGGTGCGCGTGATCCCGTGGTTGGGGCGGATCACGACGGCATAGGTCCACCGCCAGAGCTCCTTCCCGTCGGCCAGGGAGAGGCAGCGGACGGCGTGCTCGCCCTTCTTGCGGTCGTAGTCGTTCAAGTAGACGAGCCCGGCGTGGACCGCCGGTCCGGCGTACCCGTCGCAGACCTCGGTCCGCCAGAGCACCTTCGGCCCGCCCGAGGGCCACGCCCGGAGGAGGCCCGTCTCGGCCGAGACGTTATCGCGGCCGGGACCCCGGAACTGGGGCCAGTCGAGGGCGGGCGCCGGCGAGGCCGCCAGCCCGGCGAGGAGCGTCGCGCCGCAAGCCGCCAGGGGGGGGAGCCTGCTCAGCCTTGTCGTCATGATCATGGCGAGAGCGTACCGGGGAGGCGCCCGGAGGGGTGTGACTTAACGCACGGCCCTCGAGAGGGACCCCGGGAGGCTCCCGGAACAGGTCCCCGGCGGCGCGACGGCGATCACGGGCGCTCCCAGAAGCCCATGAGCCTCACGAACTCCTCGAACATCACCCGCGTCGTCTCCGGCGTCGCGCCGATGGCGGCGCCGTCGCCGTAGTTGAAGACGATGAGCCCGCCATCCCTCGTGCCCCAGTGCCGCACGAGGAGCCGCGCCTCCTCGCGCACCGCCTCCTCGTCGCCCCGGGGGAGCGTGGCCTGGATGTCGGCTGTGGTGAGGAAGCAGACCTTGCCCCGGAACGCCTCGCCGATCTCGACGAGGCCGCAGGCCCGGGGCTGCTGGAGGTTCAAGACGTCGGCGCCGAGCTCGATGAAGCGCGGCACCAGGGCGTTGACCCTGCCATCGGAGTGGAGGATGTAGAAGGGATCGCGCGGGTCCGGAGGCCGGTAGCCGGCCAGGGCCGACGCGTCCGCGAGCGGGTGGCCCACGACCTGGCCCATGTTCCTCAGGTCGGTGCGCGCCCAGAGGCAGCCCCAGTCGTCGGGCGCGGCACGATCGAAGTACCAGCCCGCCCGGGCCCGGTCCATCTCCCAGACGTCGGCCACGTCGTCGGGCGCATCGGCGACCTGGTGCTGCCAGAAGGGGAGGCGCGGCGGCCCCTGGAACGCGATGGCCCGCCGCACGACCTCGCGGGGCTTCACGGGAGGCTTCCTCCAGTCACTCCGGTCACTCCGGTCACTCCAGGGGCAGCTTGACGGGCGCGCCGCCCGAGGCCGCCGAGCGGTCGATGGCGAGGCAGACCTCGTGGGTGCGGAAGGCGTCGGCGATGCTCGCGTGGGACTCGCGGTCCTCGCGGATGCACTCGACCAGATGCCGCACCTCCGCGTCGAAGGGGTGGTGCTCCACGGCGCCCGAGTCCGGCAGCACCGTGGGGACCGCAGCCCAGCCCGTCTGGCCGGGGAAGAGCTTCCTGGACCAGATGCGGTTGTCGCGCAGGGTGCCCTCGGCCCCCAGGAGATCGATGTTGAAGGCGTAGGGCATCTCGCAGTCGAAGGCGGCCGAGGTCTTCCCCGTCGCCCCGCCGTGGAACTTCACGATGGCGACGACGTTGGGGTCGTACTCGTAGCGCCCGAGCCCCCTCGAGGAGAACGCCGCGACCTCGGCGACCTCGTCCCGCGCGAACCACCGCAGAGCGTCGACGGCGTGGCAGCCCGCGCTGAGCATGGCGCTCCTCCCGATCGCGCGCGTCCGGATCCACTCCCAGCCCGTGTACCAGGGCCCGATCTCGTGCCAGTAGTCGACCTCGAGGTGGAGCAGCCTCCCGATGGCGCCTTGCTGGAGGAGAGCCCGGAGCGTCTCGAAGAGCGGGTTCCAGCGGAGGACGAAGCTCACCACGCTCTTGACGCCGCGCCTGGCGACGGCGTCGCGGAGCGCGCGGCACTCCTCGAGGGTGAGCGCCATGGGCTTCTCCATGAGGAGGTGCTTCCCGGCCTCTGCGGCCGCGATCCCCTGCTCGGCGTGCACGTGGTGCGGGCCGCTCACGTTCACGACGTCGACGCGGTCGTCCTCGAGGACGTCCTCGAACCGCTCGTGGACCCTGCACTCCGGCCCGCAGAGCTCGGCGAGGCGCCGCGCGCTCTCGACGCGCCGGCTCGAGACCGAGACGATCCTCGCCTGCGGGCACTTCCTCCAGCTCGCGGCGTGGGCGCTCGCCACCCACCCGGCCCCGTGGATCGCGACGCCCAGCGGCCTGTCCCTCACGTCCTCGGCAGCTCGCGGTGTTCCCATGGGCCCAGCATGGTCGCGAGGGCGCCGCCTCCGAAGTGACTGCCGTCACGGCTCGGGCAGGCGCCGAGCTGGTCTCGTATCGCCGTCGGGGCGGGGGACCGGGGCGAAGGACCACGGAGGCGACACCATGCGCGAGTCGAAGCGTGCGACGCGGCGGCAGTTCATCGGCCGGGCGGCCCTCGCGGGAGCGGCGGGCCTCGCGGCCCCGGCGTTCCTGCGGGCCGAGGAGGTCGGGACGGGCGGCAAGCCCGGCGCGAACGGCAAGATCCACCTCGGCTCGATCGGCGCCGGGTCCATGGGCCAGGCGAACCTCGAGGCCTGTGCCGGGCACGCCGACGTGGCCGTGACCGCCGCCTGCGACGTCTGGAAGGACCGGCTCGACGCCGTCCTCGCGAAGCACCGGGAGACCGCGAAAGGCCACCGCGACTACCGGGAGCTCCTCGCGCGGAAGGACGTCGACGCGGTGGTCATCGCGACGCCCCCGCACTGGCACGCCCTCCAGGCCATCGACGCCTGCGAGGCCGGGAAGGACGTCTACGTCCAGAAGCCGATGACGCTCTATCCCGACGAGAGCATCGCGTTCCGGAACGCGGCGAAGGCGACGGGCCGCGTCACCCAGGTCGGGACCCAGATCCACGCCGGGGAGAACTACCGCCGCGTCGTCGAGTGGGTCCGCTCGGGCCGGCTCGGGAAGGTGAGCGTGGTGAGGACCTTCATGGTGATGAACCAGGGCCCCGGCGGGATCGGCTGCGACCCCGACGCCGCGCCGCCCCCGGGCCTCGACTGGGACCTCTGGGTCGGGCCCGCGCGCCTTCGCCCCTTCAACCCGCTCATCGTGAAGGACGCCTACTACCACTGCTCCTTCATGGACTACAGCGGGGGCTGGACCCCGGGCATGGCGCCCCACGTCCTCGACCTCCCGTACTGGGCGCTCGGCCTCGGCGCGCCCGAGCTGACGAGCTGCCCCGGGGGCCGCGCCGTGATCCGCGACGCGGGCGACGTCCCCGACACGCAGGAGGCCGTCTGGCGGCACGGGGACGTGACCGTCACCTGGAGCATGTCGCTCGTGAACAGCTACGGCTTCGACTTCCAGGGCGCGGGCGGCATCGGCCGCCGGCTCGGCGTGTACTTCCACGGCGTCGACGGCACCCTCTACGCCGACTACGGCACGTACAAGGTCGTGCCCGAGGGCGACCGCCTGAAGGACCTCGCGCCGCCGGAGCGCACGATCCCCCCCTCGCCGGGCCACGAGCGCGAGTGGCTCGACTGCGTGGTGAGACGCAAGGAGCCGAGCGCGAGCGTCGCGTACTCAAGGAGAATCTGCTTCATATACTCGAGCATAGAATGCCCACTCCTGCAGCGTAGGGCAAGGGTGTCTTCGTACGTTCGTGCGCTGGGCCGGAGCCGGCTCATCGGCGTAGGAGCCCTGCCGTCTCCGGAGCGAGGAGGGCCGCGGGCAGCCTCGCCGTGCCGCCGGCAGCCTCAAGACGCCTTTTTCCCCTTCACCTTGACGGCCAGCTCAAGCCCCGGGACGCTCGGGTAGCGACGGTTAGATCAGGCACTTTCAGCCACCTCCGCCGACAGAAACTTTGAAAAACCACGGCTGCTGCTGTTAACTAAGGGGCATGAAAGTCACTCTGGACCTTCCCGACGATCTGGCCGCTGACCTCCGCCAATTTGAGCACGACTTCGTCGCCATCGTCGCTGCCGGCCTACGCGAGGTAAAGGCCCCCGCCGGAAGTCAGTTTCATGGATTGGTTCAAGTTCTGGAAAAGCTTGCCGAGCTGCCAACCCCGCAGGAGGTGCTCGAGCTACGGCCCTCGGCATCGCTCCAGGCTCGCATCACCGAGCTGCTCGACAAGAACCGTGGGATTGGCTTGTCCCCAGCGGAAGCTGCAGAGTGGCAACGCTACGAGACCGTCGAGCACCTCGTGCGGATCGCCAAGGCTCGTGCCCTGGCCAAACTTGATGCCGCATAGCCTTCACGGTGAGCTCGACCCACGTCTCAGCCGAGTTCCGGCGCCTGGTCCGTGACCGTGCCTACGGCTGCTGCGAATACTGCGGCATTTCCGAAAAGGCAGCCTTCGCCATGCATGAGGTCGACCATGTGGTGGCGGAAAAGCACGGGGGCCAAACCGTGGCCAGCAATCTGGCACTTTGCTGCACCCTCTGCAACCGGCGCAAGGGCTCTGACCTCTCATCGATTGATCCCGAAACCGGGGAGATCGCTAACCTCTTCCATCCGCGGAAGGACATCTGGTCGGATCATTTCCGGTTGGAAGGAGCGCTGATTCGGCCGCTGACACCGATCGGTCGGGCGACGGTGCACCTGCTGCGATTGAACGCGGAGGCCCGATTGACCGAGCGCGCAGCATTGAGGCCAGGAACAGGGTAGGTACTGCAGCCAACGAATAGCCCTCCACGAGGGAGGGAACGGCCTAACCCTTGCGGGCACCCACCCCTGCAGCCCCCGCGGGGAGGGGGCGCTCCTCAGGGATCCGAGGCGAGCCCGCGCTCAGATCCCCCGCAGCCCAGCCCGCTCCGGCCCCAGGAAGCCCACGGGCAGCCTCGTCGCGCCGTCGAGGGCGAGGTCCGCCAGGGCCTCTCCGAGGACGCAGGTGAGCTTGAAGCCGTGGCCCGAGAGGCCCGCGGCGAAGGCGACGCGCGCGTGGGCCGGGTGCCGGCCGAGGACGAAGTGCTCGTCGGGGGTCATCGTGTACATGCACACGGCGTGGCGCAGGCACTCCGGGGTCACGCCGGGAAGCTGGCGCGCGAGGAACCGCTCGACGGGCGCCCTGTCCGAATCGCGGAGCGAGCGGTCGACGCGGAGCGGGTCCTCGACGCGCTCGCCGCCCGTGTGCTCGGATACCTTGAGCTCGCCCCCCGCGATCTCCGGGAAGCCGTAGAAGACGCCCTCGGGGAGCTCGAAGAGGAACGCGGGCGCGCCGCGGTCGGCGCGGTAGTCGGGGGTCGCCGTCCGGTACCAGAGGAGGGGCTTGCGGCGCACCTCGAGGGCGAGGCCGAGGCCGCGGAGGAGCGCCGGGGCCCAGGGGCCGGGGGCGATGACGAGGCTCGCGGCGCGGTGCTCTCCGGAGCCCGTGCGCACGGCGACGCCGCCCCCCTCGGCGCGCCACTCGAGGGCCGCGTCGCCCGCACGGCCCGCCCGCAGCTCGGCGCCGAGCCTCCGGGCCTCCGCCGCGTGCGCGCGGACGCACTCCTCGACGAGGAGGTAGCCCGCGCGGCGCTCGAGGACGCCGCGGAAGCCCGGCGGCGCGCGGAAGCCGGGGAAGCGCCCCTCGATCTCGGCCGCGGCGAGCTCCTCGACCTCGAGGCCGTGCTCGCGGGCGCTCCGGAGGACGCCGGGGACCACGGCGCCGTCCGGCGGGCCGACCTGGAGGAGGCCCGTCTCGACGAGGAGCCTCCGCCCCGAGCGCGCCTCGAGGTCCGCCCACAGCTCGTAGGCCCGGAGTAGGAGCGGCACGTAGCCGGGGTGCTCGAAGTACGCCCGGCGGATGATCCGCGTCTCGCCGTGGGAGCTGCCGCGGTCGTGACCGGGCTCGAAGCGGTCGAGCCCGAGGACGCGAGCCCCGCGGCGCGCGAGGTGGAAGAGGGCGGCGCTGCCGGCGCCGCCCCCGGCGCCGAGGACGATGCAGTCGAGGGGCTTCGCGGTCACGGTGAGGGGTGCGGGGCGCGCGGAAAGCTCGGAAAGCGCTGAAAGCGCGGCGCTACCCGCCCACGATCCTCGCCGCGGCCTCCGCCGCGACCTCGATGCAGGCGCGGATGTCGGCGATGGGGTCCTTCTCTTTCTCCTCGTACTCGAGGCTCAAGGCGCCGTCGGCCGGGAAGCGGACCTCGCGCAGGGCGCGGAGGACGCCCGCCAGGTCGAGCACGCCCTTCCCGAGGACCACGCCCTTCGCGTTGCCCTTGGGCGCATCGAAGTCCTTGAGGTGGATGCCGAACACCCTCTCGCCGAGGTCCCTGATCGCCTTGACCGGGTCCTCGCCCGAGCGGATGAAGTGGCCCAGGTCCGCGCAGGCGCCGACCCACTTGTGGCGGCCCTTCACGGCCTCGGCGACGTCCGAGATCTTGTCGTAGCGGTGGCCCGGGCCGTGGTTGTGGATGGCGATCCGGATCCCGTACTCGGCGACGAGCTTGTCGAGGCTGTCGAAGCTGTCGGGATCCGGGTCGGCGGCGATGTTACGGATCCCGGCTCGGTTGGAGAACTCGAAGAGCTTGCGGTTCGCCTCGTGGTCCTTGGTGAAGTGGTTCACGCCGTGGGCGCTGATCGCGATCTCCAGGGTGCGGACCTTCTTGAGCATGGACGCGATCTCGTCGGGGCTCGAGCCGGGGCTGAAGTGGGCCCCGAATAGCTCCACGTGGTGGAGGTCGAGGGCCTGGATGTGCTTCAGAGCCTCGTCGACCTGGTACGCGCGCAGCGAGTAGCTCTGGATCCCCATGGGGAACCAGGCGTACTTTCGCTGCGGGCCGGGGACGCCCTCGGCGAGGGCGCGGGGGAGGTCGAAGAGGGTGGCGCCGGCGGCTCCGGCCGCGGCGAGGGCGAGGAATTTCCTGCGCGATGGGGCATGTTTCATGGCGAGTCTCCTCGAGGGGGGTTGCTGTGGGTCTCGGCACCCGCGGCGTCGCCGCCGCGCGGGCCGGCGGGCATCCTATCAAGACCTCGGACTTTCTCCAGCGCCTCGGCCGCCTCGTGAAACAGGGCCTCGTCGGCGAGGGCCCGCTCGAGGGCCGGGATCGCTTCGCACGCCGCCGGTCCGAGCTTCCCGAGGACCCTGGCGGCAGGGCGCCGCGAGAGGACGGGAGTCTCCCCGAGCATGCGCGCGAGGTCCGGCACGCTCGAGGCCGGGGCCGTGCCGATCCAGTCGAGGGCCCGAGCCGCGGCCTCGCGCACGGCGGCGGTCTCGTGGCGGAGGACGGGCGCGACGAGGGCGGCGAGGCCGTGCTGGTCGCCGCCGGCCGCGCGGCCGAGGGCGAAGGCGGCGGAGCATCGCACCTCCACGGCCCCGTGGGCCAGGGCGGCAAGGAGCGCAGGCAAGGCCGGCCTCGCGGCGGGGCCCAGGAGGGCGAGGGCCCTCGTGGCCGAGGCCGCCATCTTGACGTCCGCGTCTCTCAGTACCTCGACGAGGACCGGGACCGCATCGCGGCCCTTGGGATCGACGAGGGCGAGGGTCAAGGCGGCCTCCACGCGCAGCGGCCGGTCCACCGCCCGGTCGCGCACGATCGCGGCGAGCGCCGGCGCGGCCGCCCCGGCGAGGCGCCCCAGGCGGCGCAGGCCCATGAGGACGGGCAGGGAAGGCCCGCCCGCGGCCTCGAGGGCCTCGAGGAACGCCGGGACCGCGCGCTCGCCGATCGCGACGAGGGTCGTCGCGGCGGCGTCGCTGACGCCCCAGTCGGGGTCGCGGAGCGCAGCGGCGAGGTCCGGGAGGGCCTCCTCGCGCTCCGGGCCGAGGTCGCCGAGGCTCCTCGCCGCGTACGCCCGCACCTCGGGCCGCGGGTGACGCAACGCGAGGAGGAGGCCGGGCAGGGTAGGGGACGCGAGGATCTCGTTTTCGAGGATGCAGACCCGCTCGCCGC
>JACQVW010000184.1 GCA_016209535.1 Planctomycetota bacterium
GTCTACGACCGGGCGTCTGTAGCGACCCATGTGGTGGAGACCCGAGAAGAAGTTGCTCAAATCAAGCGCTACGTGGACACGGTCCTGTTTGACATTCTTGAGATCAAACCGTAAGGTGGGCCGTCTAACCGGTTGCAGCGGACGGTCCGCTGCGCGGCCCGCCGCTGAACCGGGGCGTTCAGCCGCCCTGAGAAGAGACGATGCCTTACCGTCCGACCGAAGAAGTGAAACTGAAGGGACTCGACAAGCGTGACGGGGCTCAGCTCAGCGCGAGAGATCCAGGCCCATAGAAACCCTACCCCAATATCGGCCACACCGGGCTCGCGGGCTCCACCCCCGTCAGGCGGACGTCGAGGCCCTGGTGCTTCACGCTCAGCTTCTGGTGGTCGATCCCCAGGCAGTGGAGGATCGTGGCGTTCAGGTCCCGGATGTGGACCGGGTCGCGGACCACGTTGTAGCTGAAGTCGTCCGTCTCGCCGTGGACCACGCCGCCCTTCACGCCGCCTCCGGCGAGCCACATGGTGAAGCACCGCGGGTGGTGGTCGCGGCCGTAGTTCGTCCTCGAGAGGCCGCCCTGGCAGTAGACCGTGCGGCCGAACTCGCCGCCCCAGAGGACGAGGGTCTCATCGAGGAGGCCGCGCGCCTTGAGGTCCTGGACCAAGGCGTAGCAGGCCTGGTCCACGTCGCGGCACTGGTTCGGGAGGTCCGAGGGGATGTTGAAGTGCTGGTCCCAGCCCCGGTGGAAGAGCTGGACGAGCCGCACGCCGCGCTCGACGAGGCGGCGGGCCATGAGGCAGGAGTAGGCGAAGGTGCCCGGCTTCCGCACGTCGGGCCCGTAGAGCTCGAGCACGTGCTCGGGCTCGCCCGAGAGGTCCGTGAGCTCCGGGACCGAGCTCTGCATGCGGAAGGCCATCTCGTACTGGGCGATCCGCGCGTTCGTCTCGGGATCGCCGACCTTGTCGTAAAGTCGCCGGTTCATGCGGGCGAGGGCGTCGAGCATGCGGCGGCGGGCCTCGGGGCTCACGCCCGGGGGGTCCTTGAGGAAGAGGACCGGGTCGCCCTGGCTCCTCAGGTAGACTCCGGCGAGCTTCGACGGGAGGAAGCCCGAGCCCCACAGCCGGTTGTAGATCGCCTGGGCCTCCTTGCGTCCCGTCCAGCTCGGCGTCATGACGACGAAGGTCGGGAGGGTCGAGTTCTCGGTCCCCAGGCCGTAGCTGATCCAGGCGCCGAGGCTCGGCCGGCCCGGAATCTGGCTCCCGGTCTGGATGTAGGTGACGGCCGGGTCGTGATTGATGGCCTCGGTGTGAACGGTCTTCACGATGGCGATGTCATCCACCATTCTCGCCGTCCAGGGGAGGAGCTCGCTGACCCAGGCGCCGCACTTTCCGTGCTTCTGGAACTTGTACATCGAGGGCGCGACGGGGAAGCGCTTCTGGCCCGAGGTCATCGTCGTGAGCCGCTGGCCCATGCGCACGCTCTCGGGCAGGTCCTTGTCAAAGAGGTCCGCCATCAGGGGCTTGTGGTCGAAGAGGTCCTGCTGGGCGGGGCCGCCGTTCATGAAGAGGTAGATCGCGCGCTTCGCCTTGGGCTTGAAGTGGGGGAGGCCGGGCAGGCCCCCCGTCGCCGTCACGGGCTCCTGGGCCCCGTGAGCGCGCCGCGTCGCGGCCTCCTCGAGGAGGATCGTGCCGAGGGCCGCGAGCCCCAGGCCGCCGGCGGCGCGGCCGAAGAAGTGGCGGCGCGTCTCGAGGGTGCATCGCTCCTGGATCGGATCCATCGTGTCGTGTCCTCTCGTCGTCATCCCTTGTTGACCACCTCGTCGAGGTTCAAGACGAGGCTCCCGACCATCGTCCAGGCGGCGAGCTCGACGGGGTCGAGCGCCGGGTCGGGCTTGGTCTCGCCCACCCCCAGGAGCGCCTTCGCCGCCTCGGGGCTCTTCCGGAGCTCGGCGATCTGCGCCTCGTAGAGGCCGACCATGTCGGCCAGGTCCTCCGGGTCCGGCGGCCGCGCTGCGGCGAGGCGAAACATGCGCGCTGCCCGCTCCCGGGGCGTCGCGCCCGACTCCACGAGCGCCCGCTGGGCGAGGTTGCGCGCCGCCTCGACCTGCTGCTCCTCGTTCATGAGCTGGAGGGCCTGGAGCGGCGTGTTCGTGCGCTCCCGGCGCACGCGGCAGGCCTCGCGGCTCGGCGCGTCGAAGGTCGCCATCTGGGGCGGCGGCGCCGTGCGCTTCCAGAAGGTGTAGAGGCTCCTGCGGCGGACCTTGTCGCCCGAGTCTGGCGCGAAGCGGGCCGTGTTGCTCCCCGTGTAGCCCACGGCCTCCCAGAGGCCGGCCGGCTGCGGCGGCTTCACGCTGGGCCCGCCGATCGCGCGCACGAGGAGCCCGCCGACCGCGAGGGCCTGGTCGCGGATCATCTCGGCGTCGAGCCGGAAGCGCGGGCCGCGGGAGAGGAGCCGGTTCTCTGGGTCCTTCGCCAGGCGGTCGGGCGTCACCCGGGAGGACTGGCGGTACGCCGCCGAGAGGACGAGCTTCCTCAGGAGCACCTTCACGTCCCAGCCCGTGCCGGCGAGCTCCGTCGCGAGCCAGTCCAGGAGCTCGGGGTGGACCGGGGGCTCGCCCTGGCTCCCGAAGTCCTCGGAGGTCCTCACGATCCCGGTCCCGAAGACCTGGGACCACAAGCGGTTCACCGCGACGCGCGCCGTGAGGGGGTGCGCCGGGTCGACGAGCCACCGGGCGAAGCCCAGGCGGTCCTTCGGGAGCCCCTCCTCCATGGGCGGGAGGAAGGCGGGCGTCGCCCGCTCCACCGGCTCTCCCCGCTGGTCGTACTGGCCCCGCTTCAAGACGTAGGACGGCCTCGGCTCGGCGCGCTCCTTCGAGACGAGCGTGGTGGGGAGCTCCCTCTCGATCGCCTCGACGCGCTTCCGTGCCTCCGCGAGCCTCACGTGGAGCGGCTCGAAGAGGGCCCGCGCCGGGGCGTAGGCGTGCTCGATGAAGTGCTCGCGGAGCCGCCGCTCGCCGTCCTCGCCGCGCTTCGACGGGTCGTGCTCGAGGAGGGCCCGGACCTCCTGCGGCAGGGACCCCGGGGCGCCTCGCAGCGCCTCCTTCCAGGCGGCGAAGGACTCGAAGCCGAGGCGCGAGGGGTCGCGCGTCACGGTCCCGGCGCGGTCCCAGTAGAGGGTGCCGTCGAACTGGGTGAAGGCCAAGCCGTGGACCTTCGCTCCGGCCGCGAGGCCCACCTGCGCCGCGGGCACCTCGAGGCGCGCCCACTTCCCGGGCTCGGGGAGGTCGCCGGTGCGCCGGCGCGACGGCGTGCCGTCCTGGCCCCAGTCGATCCGGTTCTCGCCCCAGTAGGCGCGGTGCTCCCAGGAGCCGTCGTTCCACTGGAGCATGACCTCCTTCGGCGGGCTCTTCGGGTCGATCCACACGTGGACGAAGAGGGCGTCGCCCTCGGCCACCGCCAAGGGGTCCTTCGCGCCCTCGAAGAAGTGCTGGGCGAGGCCGCTCGCGGTCCCCGCGTGGGCTCGCTTGCCGCTCGCGACGGGCTCCTCGACCCAGCGCCACTCGCCGTTCGGCTTCGAGCCCTCGGGCAGGTCGTCGTCGATCCAGACGACCTCCTTGGGCTCCGGCGGCCGCGGCGCGGCCCCGGCGGGCTCGGCGTAGGGGAAGCCGGCGGCCTTCTCGCGGACCTCGCGCTCGACGCCGGCGATCTGCTGGCGCAGCCCTTCGATCTCCGCGAGAACCTCTCGCGTCGGGACCCGGACCACGGGCGCGTGGGCCGCCGCGTTCCCGTCGAGGGGGCTCTCATCGAGGCTGTTGAAGAGGGCGAAGAGCGAGTAGTAGTCCTTCATGCTCAAGGGGTCGTACTTGTGGTCGTGGCATACCGCGCACCCGACCGTCATGCCCAGGAACAGGGTGCCCGTCGTGTCCACGCGGTCGACGACGTTGCGGACGTAGACCTCATCCTCGATCACGCCGCCCTCGCTCGTCGTCACGTGGCAGCGGTTGAAGCCGCTCGCGACCTGCTGCTCGAGGGTCGCTCCCGGGAGCAGGTCGCCCGCGAGCTGCTCGATGGCGAAGCGGTCGTAGGGCATGTTAGCGTTGAACGCCTCGATGACCCAGTCGCGGTACGGCCACATGACCCGCAGGTTGTCGAGGTGGAGGCCGTGGGTGTCGCCGTAACGGGCCGCGTCGAGCCAGAAGCGCGCCATGTGCTCGCCGTGGTGCGGGGACTTGAGGAGCCGCTCGACCAGGTGCTCGTACGCGTCGGGCCTCGCGTCCGCGACGAACGCGTCGACCTCCTCGGGCTCGGGCGGCAGGCCCGTGAGGTCGAAGGCGACGCGGCGGATGATCGTGGGGCGGTCCGCCTCGGGCGAGGGCTCGAGGCCCTCCTTCTCGAGGCGCGCCAGGATGAAGCGATCGACCTCGTTTCGCGGCCAGGCCTCGTTGCGCACCGGGGGGAGCGCGGGCCGGACCGGGGCTTCGAACGCCCAGTGCTGCTTCCAGGCGGCGCCCTGGGCGATCCAGTCGCGGACGCGCTGGACCTCCTCGGCGCTCAGGGGCTTCTTCCCCGAGTCCTCGGGCGGCATCCGCTCGCTCGGGTCCGTCGAGGTGAGCCGGAGGTAGAGGTGGCTCTCCTCGGGCTTCCCGGGGACCGTGACCGCTCGGCCCTCCTCGACGCGGAAGACGCCCTCCCTCACGTCCAGGCGGAGCTTCGCCTTCCGCTTCTTCGAGTCCGGGCCGTGGCAGGCGAGGCACTTCTCCGAGAGGATCGGCCGGATCTCCCGGGCGAAGTCGACGGGCTTCGACGGCGCGCCCGCAGCCCGATCGGCGCTCTGGAGCGCGGGAGCGAGCCAGGCGAGGAGCCCGAGGAGCGGACCCAGGGCGCTGGACGGAGGCGGAAAACGACAGACTGAGACCATACGTGGACCTTCCTGCAATGGAGGCGGCCATTGTATCCCGGGGCAACCCCCTGCGCTTCGCGGAACCCGCCTCCGGGAACCCAGCGTGACCGAGGTCTCGCGGCCAGGCTGTGACCTATGTCACGGAGCGACCTCGTGACATCAGGCACCATGGCGCCATGGGTTCCACGCCGCGCGCAGCAGCCGTCATGGCCCTGGCCACCGCCCTGAGCCTGCTCCACCGGGCCGCACCCGGCCAGGGGTTCGAGGGCGAGCCGATCCACTACGCGACCGCCCCGGTGGACGACCCCGTCGCGAGGCTCCAGGCCAGGATCGACCGGGGCGAGGTCCGCCTCGAGCATGACGGACGTCACGGCTACCTCGCGGCGGTCCTCCGCGAGCTGGGGATCCCGGCCTCCTCCCAGGCCCTCGTCTTCTCGAAGACGAGCTTCCAGCGGGAGCTGATCGGACCCTCGACGCCCCGGGCGATCTACTTCACGGACGACGCCTACATCGGCTGGGTGCGCGGCGGCGAGGTGGTCGAGGTGGCCTCGGTGGACCCGAGGCAGGGGACGATCTTCTACACCCTCGACCAGGACGAGCGGGCGAAGCCGCGTTTCGAGCGGCGGAACGCCGAGTGCCTCCAGTGCCACGCGTCGCCGCTCACGAGGAGCGTGCCGGGCCTGCTCGTGCGCAGCGTGTACCCCGACCCGCAGGGCCTTCCGGTCCTCAAGGCCGGGACCTTCAACACGGACCACTCGAGCCCGCTCCGGGAGCGGTGGGGCGGCTGGTACGTGACGGGCACCCACGGGGCCGAGCGCCACCTGGGGAACGCCTTCCTCTCGGACCCCGGCGGCGATCCGGCCGCGCTCGACGGGTCCGCCGGGGCGAACGTGACGAGCCTCGCGGGCCGCTTCGACGCCGCACCCTACTTGACTCCCCACAGCGACCTCGTCGCGCTCCTGGTCCTCGAGCACCAGGTGCAGCTCCACGACCTGATCGCGAGCGCGAGCTACCAGGCGCGCATCGCGATGCACCAGCAGGCAGCCATGGCGAGCCTCACGGGCGACCCGCCGGACCGGCCGAACGAATCGACCCTGCGGCGCTTCGAGTACGCCTCGACGCCGCTCCTCAAGTACCTCCTCCTCGTCGACGAGGCGCCGCTCGGGGCCCCCGTGCGGGGGACGTCGGCCTTCGCCGAGGACTTCCAGCGCCGCGGCCCGCGCGACGCGCGGGGCCGCTCGCTCCGGGACCTCGACCTCGAGCGCCGGCTCTTCCGCTACCCCTGCAGCTTCCTCATCTACTCCGAGGCCTTCGATGGCCTTCCCGCCCACTTCAAGGAGCACCTCTACGGGAGGCTCCGCGACATCCTCACGGGCAAGGACTCGAGCAAGGACTTCGCACGGCTCTCGGCCGAGGACCGCCGCGCCGTCCTCGAGATCCTCCTGGAGACGAAGCCGGGGCTGCCCTGCTACTGGCGGGAAGCTCAAGAGGGCGGGGCGGGCGCGCGGCGCGAGGCGAGGCTGTAGGATCCTCCGCTCGGAGGGCCTCACAGCCGGACGCAACACATTCCGGAGATGAGCCTCCTGGTCCTCGGACTGGCTTCAGGTGGCTCGTCTCGAGCGGCCTACCTACGCTACCCGCTGCAGAGCACCGTCGGGTACAAAGCCTACTTCGTGCCTTTCTTGCGGCGCCTGCGCTGCAGCTCCTGCCAGAACTGGTCGTTGGTGAGGTAAAGTCCGGCTCGGACCCGAGCACGCGCTTCTTCTAAGAGGCGCAGGAACTTCGGATTGTGGGCCAGGAGCAGGCGATCGAGGTCATCGTCTTCGAGGATTGGCGTCAGCAGTGCAACGGGCTTGCCGTTCCTTGTAACCACGATGGGCGACTCCTTGGACGCGTCGATGTAAGCGCTCAACTGATCCTTCACCTTCGCCAGCGGCGCGATCTTCATGGCCAGAATTGTAGCCAAGCGCTCGCCACCTTCAAGGGGAACGGGCGCAGGGCGCCGCCGCCCCCTCACAGCCGGACGGACTTCGGTGCCGCCGCGTCCTTCGCGGCCGGCGGAGCGCCCGGGTACTCGATCCCCGGCCCCGGGGGCTCGCCGCCCGGGCCCTTGAGGTAGTGCTCGAACCACTGGAGCGTGCGGATGTGGTAGTCGAGCCGCGCCGCCGACTTCCTGTTGCCGTGGCCCTCGCCGGGGTAAAGGACGAGCCTCACGGGCGCCTTCCCCTCGGTCTTCAGGTAGCGGTAGAGCTCGAGGGACTGGCTCGGGTGCACTCGAGGGTCGTCCTTGCCGTGCAGGATCAGGAGCGGCGTGCGGGCGTCCCGCGCATGGTAGATCGGGCTCCGCTCGAGGAACCGCTGCCAGCCATCGTGCGGCTTGCCGCGGGCGTGGACGAGGAGCTCCTCGGTCGGGATGTCCGTCGTACCGGTCTTCGAGACGAGGTCGCTGATCCCGACGAACATGACGCCCGCCGCGAAGCGGTCCGAGTGGCGCGTCGAGGCCCAGGCGGTCGCGTAGCCGCCGTAGGAGCCGCCGGTGATCCCGATGCGCTTCGGGTCGGCGAGCCCCGAGGCGACAAGCTGGTCGGCGGCGTCGACGAGGTCGTCGAATTCCCTCCCTGCCGGATCCCCCTGCCCGAGCTTCGAGAAGGCCACGCCGCGCCCCGTGCTGCCGCGGTAGTTGGGGTAGAAGACGGCGAAGCCGCGCGCCGCGGCGACCTGGCCCGGCCGCGAGTAGCTCGTGAGCCACCCGTTCCGCTCGTGCGCCTCGGGCCCGCCGTGGACGCTCAAGATCAGCGGGCAGCGCACGCCCTTCTCCTCGCCGAGGGGCCGGATCAGGATCCCCTCGAGCCGGAGGCCGTCCCGAGCCGCGAAGGTCACGACCTCCTGCGGGGCGAGTCGCACGCTCTCGAGCCATGGGTTCGAGTCGGTCATGCGCCGCGGCAGGTCGTTCCCCGCGCTCAGGAGGTGCACCTCGGGCGGGTGGCGCGGGCTCTCGCCCAGCGCGCACCAGGTCACGCCGTCCTGCGAGATCGTGAGGTCCGAGAGCACGGCTGCCCCGGGGGCGACGCGCACGCGGTGGCCCGAGCCGTCGAACCGCACCTCCCCGAGGGAGCTCCAGACGCCGGAGGAGGCGAGGTAGGCGACCGTGTCCTCGTCCGTCCATGCGACGCTCGCGACCTCGCCCTCGAAGGCCGGCAGGAGCTGGCGCGGCGGCGAGCCGTCCAGCGCGGCGGCCAGGAGTCGGCCCGCGGAGGGGTCGTGCTGGTCCTCGCCCGCGATGTAGGCGATGCGCGCGGCGAGCGGGCTCCAGGCGATCGGCCCGAGCTTCCCCGGGTTCTCGATCCTCGCGACCACGTGCCCGTCCTCCGCGTCGACGACGCGGACCCGGCGCCTCATGAACGCGTCGTCCACGAGGGGCGTGGGGGCGAGGGCCAGCGCGATGAGGCTTCCCCGCGGCGCCCAGCGGAGCTCCGAGGGGAAGCCCGGCAGGTCGAGGGCGCGGGGCGCCTCCTCGGGCCTCGAGAGGTCCGCGATGCGCACGCGCGACGGCCGGAAGGACTCCTCGTAGACCTCCTGGTTGAAGCCCTGCTCCTTCCGCTTCTCCTCCTGCTCGGGCGCCGGGTCCTGGGCGATGAACGCGACCCGGCCGCCGTCGGGCCCGAAGGAGTACTCCGCGATGTCGCTCCCGAAGGAGAGGAGACGACGCGCCTCGCCGCCGTCGATGGGGATCGCGTAGAGGGACGCGTGCTTGTCCCTCCCGCGCTTCGCGAGGAACGCGATGGACCGGCCGCCGGGGACCCAGGAGGGAGCGCTCACGTTCACCTCGCCCGTCACGAAGGGTCGCGAGGCCCCGTTGGGGAAGAGCACGTGCAGCTCCTCCCAGGGCGGGCCGCTCGGGTCCTTCCCCGGCTCCCGCGGCACGCTCAGGACGTAGGCCACGTGGCCGCCGTCGGGCGAGATCCTCGCCGAGGTCGCGGCGCGCAGGCGCGCGACGGCCTCGGGCGTCAGGACTCCGGCCACGGGCGCGGCGCGGGCGCCGGGAAGGGCGAGAAGAACGCCGGAAAGGGCAAGAAAAGCGGCCAGGACGCTGCTCGAGAGGCGCGGGATGGGCTTCATGGGTCCTCGGGGTCTTGTTATGGGCCCTGGCGGGGGGCCCGGAGACTTCCTCGTTCGCCGGTGGCGGTCGACTTTAGCCTCTCGACCGCGGCGGGAGCAAGTGCGGGCAGGACCGCGGGTTCGTCCGCAGGATTCGGGAATTATCCGGGCGAGTGCTGTCGCGGCTCGCAGGGCCCGCCCGCGTCCTGTCCGCGCCACGCCGGCCTCGCACCGTGGACTCCGTTTTGCTGGCCCCGGAGGCCGATCATCGAGGTACGAGGCCCCCGCGGGTGGCCCGAGGCCCGTGGTCCTCCGACCCACCGCCGACCGCGTGGAGCATCTCATGAAGACCTACCTCTACCTGTCCCTGATGCCGGAGGCGTTGATCGCCTCCATGCTCTCCCCGGAGGAGTTCGGGTGCTACTACGCCGTCGGGACGAAGAAGCGGAGCCGCGGCCAGGCCGTGTTCTTCGAGGTGGACCCGGCGCTCCGGAGCGACTACTTCCCCCTCGACACCATCGCCGCGCGCTGCGTGCCGCACGCGGACGGGCAGCCCAAGCGGTCGGTGTACCTCTCGGTGTACCGGGTCCTGGAGAACGTGCCGCTCGAGGCGCTGGGGAGGCTCTACCTCGTGACGGACGATGGCCGCGTCCTCGGGCTCCAGCAGGGGCTCTGGGAGGCGGAGGACGGGCGCGCGCTGCACCTCTACCAGGAGCTGTGTCCCGTGACGCCCCTCATCTCGAGCATGCTGGATCCCGGGGGGTTCGGCCGCTTCATCACGGACCCGGCGCAGCCGGTCTTCCTTCCGAAGATCGTCTTCGTGGAGCTCGTCCTCAACCGGCTCGACAAGGATCCCCTCATGGCCAGCGCGAACAACTTGCCCTACTCCCAGATCGACCACATCCGGGACTGCCTCGTGGGGCTCCTGGCCAACCCCGAGAAGCCCACGAAGACCGTGACCCGGTACATGAGGCAGGAGCTCCTCTACCGGACCATCAAGAACGGGGTCTTCGTGGCGGGTCCCCAGAGGCTCCTTTACTACCCCATGCCCTCGCGGCACGACCTGGAGAGCAAGCACTACACCTGGTGGAGGTCGGCGCTGACGGTCGGCTTCGAGCTCTGAGCGCCGGCCCTTGCGTGGAGACAGCGGATGTTGAATGGACTCTTCTGGTGCGCCCCGGCGGGCGCCCTCCTGGCCCTCCTCGTCGCCTGGGTCTTCCACCGGCAGATCCTGCGGGAGAGCGAGGGCACGGAGACCATGAAGGCGATCGCCGGGCACGTGCGCCGCGGCGCCATGGCCTACCTCAAGCAGCAGTACAAGGTCGTGGCGGCGGCCTTCGTCGTCTTGACCCTCGGGTTCTCCTTCCTGGCCTACCGGCTCGAGGTGCAGAACCCGTGGGTCCCCTTCGCGTTTGTGACGGGCGGCTTCTTCTCGGCCCTCGCCGGCTTCCTCGGCATGAGGACAGCCACGGCCGCGTCCGCCCGGACGGCCAACGCGGCCCGGACTTCGCTGCGCGGCGCGCTCACCGTCGCCCTCCGCGCCGGGGCGGTCAAGGGGCTCCTCGTGGTGGGGCTGGGGCTTCTCGACATCTGCCTGTGGTTCTTCGTGCTCACGAGGTTCTATCCGCTGAGCGCTCACGGGAGCGAGAACCTGGCCGTGGTCACGACCACCCTCCTGACCTTCGGCATGGGAGCCTCCACGCAGGCGCTCTTCGCCAGGGTCGGCGGCGGGATCTTCACGAAGGCGGCCGACGTGGGCGCCGACCTCGTGGGCAAGGTCGAGGCGGGCATCCCCGAGGACGACCCTCGCAACCCCGCGACCAGCGCCGACTACGTCGGCGACAACGTGGGGGACGTCGCCGGCATGGGCGCGGACCTGTACGA
>JACQVW010000152.1 GCA_016209535.1 Planctomycetota bacterium
CCCGATCCGCTGCTCGTTGGTGTTGAGCCAGGCCTCCAGGTCCTGGAGCGATCGGAAGCCGAGCACCGCCTCTCCCAAGGCCTCCAGGCGCTCCAACGACAACTTGCGAACCCGGTCTTCCACTCCCTCAGGCAGGGGACCGCACAGCTTCCCGAGCAGCTTGAGGAGCACGTTCGCGCCGCCTTGGGTCTGCCCTCTGGCTTCGCCTCTGGCCTCGCCTCTGGCTTCCCCTCTGGCTTCCGCAATCCGTTCCACCGAGGTCACGTAGGGCATCTGTAGGCTCTCCTCCAACGCGGTCAGGTCCTGTTCGAATCGCTCGCTCAGATCGTCCCGGAGGTGCATCATCCAGTCGATCAGCCGGAATAGCTCCCGGATTTGATCTGTATTATAACCCAGCTCGTACAGGCCGCGCACCAGCCGCCACTTGGCCCGGTAGCGGCCTTCGGAGTCGCCCGCCGTCCGGAGCGCCTCGATCTGGGCTCGCGCCAGTAGAACCGGCAGCGAATTGTCGTCCCGCCAATCCGCCTGCAGGCGCGCGATCAGCTTGCACACCGGGAACTTGAGCCGGCTCTCGAAGTCGGCCACCTGGAAGAGGTCCTCGCAGGGCAGCCAGCCCTCGCGCAGGTCCGCCAGCACCACGAGCGTCACCACCCGCTCGCCGAACACCCAGAAGAGGCCGCTGTTGTAGCGCGAGAGCCGTAGCTCGAAGCCCTCTTCGTAGGATGTCTGGACCTCCAGGTGGACCAGAATCCACTGCTGGCCTCCGGACCGGAGCCGTACCTTCACTAGCACGTCGACCTCGCGGTTGCGCCGGTGGGGCTGACCGAGCACCTGGCTGACCTCCTTGTCGAGCCATCCGAGCGGGGCAGTCCAGTCGATCGCCTCGTGCATCGCCGGGAAGTACTTCTCCACGAACTGCGGCAGGTGATCCCGCAGAGCCTCCTTCCAGGCGCCATCGTAGTCGCTGTCGTGCTCGGGCATCTTCCCCTCGGGGTTGTCGTGGCCGCAGCTTGTAGGGTCCAGCCGCGTCCGGCGGCGATCCGGAGCTGCACCGGGACGGGCGGGAGCGAACCCTTCGGTCGGTTGGCCGCCTGGGGACCCCAGGTCACCAGAAGTTTACAAGGAGACAATGGTTCTTGTCGCGGTGGATCTTGCCAAGGAGGTGCCCCACGTCGGCCTGGCCTGCCGAACTATGCCGAGCCGAGCTTCCTGCTCATGTCGTGGTTGATCCAGCTCCGCGACATGCCGGAGAGCTTCTGGAATGCGGATACGCTCTTCATTCTCACCAGGGCCCACGCCGAGGCTCGCGAGCTCGCCGGCATCGCCCGGGACGAAGACTGGGGCGGCCTACCCGGCTGCGGACTGCGGCGAGGATCCGGCGGAGGACGCCTCGGAGTGAGCCGCGCCCGCGGCGGCGTGCTCGGGATAGCGAGGGTCGAACCTGGACTCTTGGCACGCCGGCGGGTACCGTGGGTGCCGGGACTCAAAGCCTCGGGACCTCTTGTGAGAAGGTCCTGAGGGCCCGAAGGTCGATCTCTGTGCGGGTTAGGGTGTCTGGCCTCCCTGGCGAACCGGGAGCGCTCGGACGGTGCCCCTCTCGCCGCGGCGCGGTGACCATCCAGGTATCCGTACCGGGCCGCCGTTCCAGCAACCCTCCACGAACATGCGCAACCCCACCAACATCCTCTGTCTTGCGGTCTTACTCCTCCCCGGCGTCCGGCTCCCCGCCGCGAGCTTCATCCGCGGCGACGTCGACGGGAACGGCAACCTCCAGATCACGGATGCGATCCTGACCCTGGGGTACCTCTTCCTCGGGAGCTCGAGGCCCGAGGCCTGCCTCGACGCCGCGGACTTCGACGACTCGGGGGTCCTCAACATCACCGACCCCATCGCGAGCCTCGGCTTCCAGTTCCTCGGCGGACCCGGGCCGCGGCTTCCCTTCCCCGACTGCGGCCGCGATGCGACCCCGGACCTCCTCGACTGCCGCGAGTTCGAGCTCTGTCCGGAGAGCACGGGAGTCCTAGGCGGCCCCGGCGACGACGCGGCGGCGGACGTCGCGGCGGCGAGCGACGGGGGGCTCCTCGTCGCGGGGAGCTTCGAGGGCTCCTGGACGATCGGCGCGGGGCAGGCCCGGGAGGAGCTCCTCGAGTCCGCGGGGGAGAGCGACGTGTTCCTGGCGCGCCTCGACGCCGCGGGAGACCTCGTCTGGGCGAGCCGCGCGGGCGGGCTCGGGCAGGACGAGGCGCGGAAGCTGGCGCTGCTCTCGGGCGGCGATGCCGTCGCGGGCGGCGTCTTCACGGGCGCCGCGGTCTTCGGGGCGCTCGAGGAGCGGCAGACGCTTCTCGACGCCGGGGCGGACGGCGACCGGAACGTCTTCGTCGCACGCTTCTCGGGCCTGACGGGGCGGCTCGTCTGGGCGCAGCAGCTCGGCGGCGCGGGCCAGGACGGCCTCGCGGGCCTCGGGATCGGGCCCGACGGGGGAGTCTACGCCGCCGCGAACCTGGGCGAGGCCGCCGGCGCGGGCGGGACCGAGGGCGGAGGGACCGAGGGCGGCGGGGCCGCCGCCGCGCCGCCCGGCGCGGCGCAGGCCATCGTGGCGCGCTACGCATCGGGTGGGAGCATCGCCTGGCTCCGCACGCTCTCGGGCGCGGGCCGCTTCCGGGCGGGGGCGCTCGCCGTCCTGTCGACGGGCGAGGTCCTCGCCGCCGGGAGCTTCGCCGGGAGCGTCTCGCTGAGCGCCCCGGGCCGCGACCCCGTCGTGCTCGCGGGGGCGGCGGGATCCCAGTCCCTGTTCCTCGCGCGTCTGGGCCCCGACGGCGCGGTCCGCGGGCTCGAGCGCCTCGGCAGCGCAACCGCCATCGACGCGCACGCGCTCGCCGCCGGCCCCGGTGGCGGCTTCGCTCTCGGCGGGGCCGCGTCGGGGAACGCCGTCCTCGGCCCCGCCGCGGGCACCCAGGTTGCGCTCCAGGGCCTTCAGGCCCGCGACGGCTTCGTCGCGGCCTTCGGCCCGGACCGGTCGCTCCTCTGGGCGGCGGTCGCCGGAGGGCCCCTCGACGACGCGGTCCACGCGCTCGCGGCTCGCGCCGAGGGCGGCGTCCACGCGGCCGGGGCGTCCTCGGGTCCGGTGCGGCTCGACGGGGCCCGGGGAGATCCCCTCAGCGTCGAGGGCGCGGGAGGCGACGACGCCTTCATCGCCACCCTCAGCGCCGCCGGGGCGCCCGCCTCCCTCGCGAGGCGCGGCGGGCCCGGCGCGGACCAGGCCTCGGGCCTCGACCTCGCGGCCGACGGATCGCTCCTCGTCGCGGGCTCCTTCACCGGCTCGGCGGCGTTCTCCGGCGGCGGCGAGCCGCTCTCGGGGCTCGGAGGGAGCGATGGCTTCGCCGTGCGGGTCGCGGCGGAGCCCAACCGGTTGCCCGCTCCGGCCGACGATGTGGCCTCCGTCCCCGAGGGCGGCCAGGTCCTGATCGACGTCCTCGCGAACGACCGCGACCCGGACCTGGACGCCTTGAGGGTCGCGGCGGTCACGCGTCCCGTCCACGGCGTCGCCGAGGCGCAGGCCGGCGGCAAGGTCCTCTACGCGCCGGAGCCGGGGTTCAGCGGTCAGGACTCCTTCCGCTACACCGTCGATGACGGCCGCGGAGGCACGGCGTCCGCGGGGGTCGAGGTCACGGTACAGCCCGTGAACGACCCGCCGGTCCCTCGCGACGACACGGCCAGCACCCTGGAAGGGCAGCCGGTGACGATCGAGGTCCTCCGGAACGACCTCGATCCCGACGGCGACGCGCTGTCGGTGGCGTCCGTGACCGCCCCGGCGAGCGGGACGGCGGTCCGGAACGCGGGCGGGACCGTGACCTACACGCCGCGCGCGGGCTTCAACGGCGTCGACTCCTTCCGCTACACAGCGTCCGACGGCAAGGGCGGCACGGCCTCGGCCCAGGTGCGGGTGGCGGTCAACCCCGTGAACGACCCGCCCGTGGCCCGCGGCGACGCCGCGACGACCCCGGAGGACACGCCCGTCGAGGTGAACGTCACGGCGAACGACTCGGACCCCGAGGGCGAGGCGCTGGCGGTCCTCTCCGTGGAAGGCGTGCCCAACGGGTCGGCGTCCGTGGTCGGCACGGGCCGCGTCCGCTACACGCCGGGCCTCGACCTCCACGGGGTCTTCTCGTTCCGCTACGCGGTCGGCGACCCGAGGGGCGGGACGGCCTCGGCGGAGGTCACCGTGACCGTGACGCCCGTCGAGGATCCGCCGCGCGCCGCGCCCGACTTCGCCTCCACGACGGAGGACACGGCGGTGACGATCCCGGTCCTCGCCAACGACCGCGACCCCGAGGGCGACGCCTTGACCCTGGTCTCGGTGACCGCGCCGCAGCACGGGACGGCGGTCGCGGCCGGGAACCAGGCGCGCTACACGCCCGCGGCGGACTTCTCCGGCACGGATTCCTTCACCTACACCGTGCGCGACGCCAAGAACGGGACCGCCACGGGGTCGGTGACCGTGACCGTCGGCGCCGTGAACGATGCGCCCGCCGCCGCAGCGGACGCGTCGACCTCGAGCGAAGACCGCGTCGTCGTGATCGACGTCCTCGCGAACGACGCGGACCCCGACGGTGACCCGCTGCGCGTCGTCGCCGCCACGCAGGGGCAGCACGGCTCCGTGACGGTCACGGGCGACGGGAAGGTGATCTACGTGCCCCGGGCGGACTTCTCGGGGACCGACAGCTTCACCTACACCGTGGACGATGGGAAGGGCGGCGTGCGGACCGTGACGGTGAACGTGACCGTGCAGGCGTTCTCGGACCCGCCGGGCGCGGCGGAGGCGCTCGACCCGGACCGCTTCGTGCCGCTCGACGGCTCGGGGCGCCCGCTCGAGGGCGAGACCGTGACCGCCGCGGCCGCCGGGACCATCGGGCCCTTCGAGTACCGCCCGTCGGGCCGGAGCCTCTTCGGGCTCGGGACGGGGCTCGGGTTGCGCTTCCCCCAGGGCGCGCGGCGCGTGAGGGGCGCCGTCCAAGGAACCTTCTTCCTCGAGCTCACCCAGTGCTCGGCCGCCTTCGGGCCCGGCTTCCCGCTTCAGCTCAACCCGCCGCTCTCGCGGGGCGGGACGGTGAAGGCGGCGGTCCCCATCGGCGCCGTGGACCCCCGCGACCTCGCGGTCCTCTTCGGGAAGGACCCCGAGCAGGGCATACCGGTCCTGGCCTACGGCCGCTTCCCGCTCCGCTGGCGCGGCGGGAGGCTCGACGAGGACGGAATCCGGCGCGGCCGCTTCACCCTGGACATGCCGCGGTTCCCCGTGCCCGAGCTGTCGGGTCTCTACGAGGGCTTCACGCTCGACTTGAACCGCCGCGACGGGATCCGCATCCCCATCTCGGGCCGCTTCGAGCTCCCCGACGGCACGCCGACGCCCTTCGCGTTGAGCGCCGACCCGGCGAACCCCCTCTGGATCGGCCTCACGCCATCGGGGGACATCCAGGTCACGGGCCGGGCGCTCGCGCGCTTCCCGAACGGCGTCGAGCTCTCGGTCGACGTGGCGCTCGACGACCCCGGCTACGCGCTGCGGATCGGCGCCGTCAACTCGGCCGCCAGCTTCACCGAGATCCTGATCGGGCTCCTCCCGGGCCCCGCGTCGCGGTGCTTCCCGGGAGGGTCGACGCAAGCGGAGAGCGACCAGGCGGCCCTCTGCCTCCGGCGCCTCGAGCGGGCCTGCCGCCTCGCGGCGGCGAGCGCCGCCGGGGCCGCGCCGGCGGACGACCGGGCCCCGCCCGAGACCCCCGTCGACCCCGAGGACCTCGCCGCGGCCCCCCTCGAGGCCTGGAGCGAGCTCGTCCTCACGGGGCTCGTGACGGCGCTGCCCCTGGACCAGCTCCAGACCCTCTTCGGCCTCTACGCCCGCTCCGCCTCGGCGAGCTCGAGCCTCGACACGGTGGCGACGTACCTCCTCGCCCTCGAGAGGGCGCGGCAGGCCATCGCCGCGAAGCTTTCGAACCCGTCCGCTGCTCGCGCCTCTGCCGACGCCGCCGTCACGGAGGCCGAGGCCGCCGCGCGGCGCGCGCTCCTCGAGCCGGCGTCCGTCGCGAGCATCGCGAGCTTCCGCGAGTCGCTCGGGCGCCTGCGCGAGGTCCTCTCGATCCGCCTCGGCTTGAGCCTGGCGCGGCCGGCGTACCTGGCGGACGCGCCCAAGCTCCTCGATGCCTTCCTCGCCGGGCACGCGAGGTCCCTCGGGGTCGCGGCGGGGGTCTTTTCGCCGAGCGGGAACGCGAAGGTCGAGGCGCTCGACCGCGCCGCGGCCCTCGATGGGCTCAAGGCGCTCCTCGGAGCCCTCGGCGATGCGCGGACGCTCGCCATCGACGGGAACGTCCAGGCACCGGCCCGCGAGACCGCAGGCCAGCTCGCGCTCCGCCTCCACGAGGCGGCCGAAGCGGACCTCGACGCGGCCGAGGCGAAGGGCGACGCCATGGGGTTCGCCGCGGCGCTGGCCGACATCGTGGAGCTGGTCGCCCTCCGCGCCCTCGCGGTCTTCCCGAGCGACCCCGCGCTCTCGGGCCTGCCGGGCACGGCGCAGCTCCCGGGCTACGCGAGCCGCCTCGATGCGCTCCTCACGGCGGGCCTCGCGAGGGCGCCCGGCGAGCGCAGCGTCAACAACTTCTCGGGCGAGGTGCGCATGCTGCTCGCGATCCTGAAGGCGATGCCGGTGCAGGTGAGCTTCGCCTCGCAGCCCTTCCGGCGGGTCTACGACCGCATGACCACGGCCCTGCGGCTCGCGACGGACGCCGCGCAGCTTGCGGGGCGGAACACCCTCGAGCTCGCCGACCTGGTCAAGGCAGGGCTCCTCCACGCGGCCCTCGGCGAGCGTTTCGGCTTCACCCCCGCCGAGGTCTTCGACTGGGAGGGCGACGCGCTGCCGAGGCTCATCGCGCGCCTCTGCGACGCCTCGAGGACCGCGCGGCACCGCTCCGGGCTCTCGCGGGCGATCGAGGCCGTCCTCGCCGATGCCGCCCGCCTCCGGAGCGCCGGGAACGAGGCGAGCCGGCGGGCGCGGCTCGGCAAGGCCGACGACCTCATCGACTGTCTCCGCGAGGTCGCCGTCCTCGCCTGGGACGACGGCGAGCCGCTCCGCGACGCGAGCCCGCTCCTCCAGGGCGCCGACATGGTGCTCCCCGGGGGCATCCGCGTGCGCGAGGCGATGGGCGAGGTCCGCTACAACCGGTCGAGCGGCGCCGTGAGCGGCGCCTTCGCGGGCTCGCTCCTGTTTCCGGGCTTCGACCTGGCGCTCCGGATCCAGCGCGCGTCCTTCTCGAGCGGCGGGAGCTTCGAGCTCGCGGCCGATGGCGAGCTCGGTTTCCCCGGCGGGACGCTCGAGGTCCCGGCGCGGCGGCCCCTCCACCTCCGCCTGCGCCCCGGCGAGGGCCTCGACCTCTCGGGCGGGCGCGCGTCCACCTCGCGAGCGGCCTCACCTTCGGCGCGAGCCTCGCGATCGACGATCCGCTCTACGCCTTCGGCTTCGAGGCGGGCGGGCTAAAGCTCGACCTCGCGCGGCAGATCGTCCTCTCGATCCCGACCCTTCCGGGGCAAGCCACGGCCCTCTTCGACCGCGAGCTCCAGGGGGCCCTGAGCGCGTACTACCAGAGCCTCGGCGCGGCCCTCGAGGGCCTCGTGCCCGCGCTCGCGCCCCTGGAGGTCGAGACGCCGGGCCAACGGCCCGTCTTCGAGGCGCCGCAGGTCACGCTGCGCCTCGACGAGGTGGCCGCGGCGGCGAACGCGATCGCCGCGGGCACGGAGCTGGACCAGGTCGGGGCGACCTGGAACGAGGTCCTCCGCGGGGCGGCGCGGAGCCTCGAGGACGCCGCGAAGGAGGCCCGCGAGGTGCGGGACGCGCTCGGCGGCGAGGTGCAGGGCCTCGAGGACGCGGTCCTCCAGGCCTACGTGACGGAGAAGCTCGACCGGGCCCTCGAGGCCGCGGCGGATCGCCAGGCCCTGGACCAGGACGTGGCCGAGGATGTACAGACCGCGGTGAACGACGCGAGCCAGGCCTTCCGCGTCATCGCCTACGGCCAGATCCGCCCCGAGGTCACGGACTCGCTCGCCGACGCCTTCGCCGCGGCGCGGCTCATCCACCAGGTGGAGGGCGTGGTGGGGACGCTCGGCTTCGACGACGAGGACCTCGACGGAGTCCCGAGCTTCGGCGTGGATATCGGGAACCCGGACCCCATCGACAACTGCCGCACCGTCCCCAACCCGGACCAGGCCGACGGGGACTCCGACGGGATCGGGGACGCCTGCGACAAGTGCCCGCAGGTGCCCGTGGGGATCGACGGGAACGTGGACACGGACTCGGACGGGCTCGGCGACATCTGCGACCCCGACGACGACAACGATGGGGTCCCCGACGATCGGGACAACTGCCGCAGGAAGCCGAACCCCGCCCAGGTCGCCGCGCCCAACTCCGACTCGGACCCGGTGCCCGACGAGTGCGACAACTGCAAGGTCCAGGCGAACGCGGGCCAGGAGGACGCGGACCAGGACGGCGTGGGGGACGCCTGCGACCCCGACCGCTTCGACCCGGACGCGCCCGTGCCCCGCGACCCCTGCTCGCTCGTGCGGCCCCTGCGACCCGAGGAGGCCGACCCCTCCATGGCGGCGAGCATCGTCTCCTGCGCCGTCCGGAAGAGCTTCCGCGGGCTTGGCCTCGACCCCGACACGGGCGAGGTCCTGGACGCCGGGAACCCCGAGAACACCTTCCGGAGGCTCGCCGCCGATGAGATCCAGGCCTCCTTTCAGGTCCTCGTGGAGGGCGAGCGCCTCGTCCAGCTCGAGGGCATGCCCTCGGGCGCCATCGACGCGGCCGCCGCCAACCTCGCGAACCGCCTCGTCGAGGTGCTCCTCGAGGAGCTCGCTCGAGCTCCGCAGGGGGACTGCGCGGCGCGGTGGGAGCTCGTCCGGCGGATCCTGTACGTGCTCACCAACGCGACCGACTACAGCGCGGACGTGGACGAGGAAGGCAAGCACGCCATCCTGAAGGGACAGGTGCAGGTCCTGAAGCCCGACGTGGAGGGTCTCATCCGCTGCGCCGGCGGGAAGGAAGGCTTTGACCGGATCGACGCGGACGTCGCGGGGCGCCTCGCGGCGCGGAAGGCCGATGCGGCCCGCGCGGCCGCGCGCATCACGGGGTTCAACCGCCCCAGGCCCCTCCTCGACCTGGACCGCAGCTTCCTCCTCGACCTCGGGACCCTCCTGCGCGTCATCGATCAGCCGCTCGCGCTCGACGCGAGGGCGACCCTCGCGGACTATGTGCGCCTGAAGACGGCCGAGGTCGCGGCCCGGGTGAGCCCCGGGTTCCTGCTCGACCGCGTCCACGAGGGCATGCGCGTCCTCGACGGCGCGATCGGGCTCCTCGACCTCGCGAAGCAGCTCGCGCTCTCGGCCGAGGCCGGGACGATCCAGGACGTGGTCCTCCAGAAGATCACCCTGGAGGTCGCGGCGGTCGCCGAGGCGCAGAAGGCCTGGTGGGTCCTCGGGAGCTACACGGAGAACCTGCTCGAGGCCATCGGGCGGCGCGGCCTCGAGGCCGACGCGGCCTTCCGGGGAGCCGTGAACCGCTCCGTGGAGGCCTCGCTCCGGGCCCAGGACCGCGTCGCCCGGGCCATGGCGGGCCTCCTCGCCTCGGTGGAGCGGAAGGACCTCGTCGTGCCCCTCCCGGGGGACCTCGTGATCGAGAGCTTCCGCGGCGAGATCCAACTCAACCGCCAGACGGGCTTCCTGCGCGGTGCCCTCGGCGGGCGGCTCGAGCTTCCGGAGAGCGGCTTCGCCCTCGAGATCCGCGAGGCGAGCCTCGACTCCCTCGGGAACTACGCGCTCTCCTGCTCGAGCGAGGGGCCCTTGCCGTTCGGCGAGGCGAAGCTCGAGGTGACGGAGCTCGCGGTGGCCGGGAACGCGCAGGGGATCCAGACCTTCGAGGGGCAGGCGTTCCTCGATCTGCCCAACGGCATCGCGGTCTTCCCGCCGCAGCGCCTCGGGGCCGGCGTCGCCTTCAGCGCGCCGGAGAAGCGCGTGGCGTTCAGCACCACGGCGCAGAACGTGCGGGCCCGGATCGAGGGGGCCGGCGTCATCTTCGACGCGGGCTTCGGCCTCGAGCTCTCCACGGCCTCGCCGGCCGGGAAGGTGACGCTCTCGGGCACGGCCGGCTTCTTCGCGAAGCCCGACGCGCCGGAGACGGTCGAGCTCCTCTCGCCGTCGGACTTCCACCTCCGTGTGGTGGGCGCCGAGGGGGAGATCGCGGCGGACCTCGGCGAGGGCCGGTTCCGCGTGGCGCTCAACCGGGGCACGGTGCGCCTCCCCGACGACGTCTTCGGCGGCGGCCAGTGCGCCGGCGGCGGGCCAGGGCCCGCGATCTCGCTCACGCCCGCGCTGCCCGTTGCCCTCGAGTACACCCACGGGCCGCCCGCGAGCGTCTCCTTCTCGGGCGCCTTGAGCTTCCAGAACCTCCGCGTCGCGGTCCCGGGCTTCCAGGACCTGATCGTCCACCTCTGCACGGCGACCCTCGCCTTCCCGCCGGGCGGCGTGCCCGAGCTCCGGAACCTGAACGGCTCGATCCAGGTCCCGCTCCCCGGGGAGACCCTCGAGGTGGCCGTGAGCCAGGGCGCCTGGAAGCTCGACGGGTTCCCCACGGGCCGGATCGCGCTGGGGGAGGACTTGACCCTGTTCGACGCCGACGGCTTCCAGCTCACGCTCCTAGGAAACGACCCGGGGTCTTGCCCGCCCGTGCCGGGGAGCTGCCTCGGGACGGACACGATCGGCACGTCCTTCACGGTCTGCAAGCGCCCGGGCGGGGCGCGGTTCGAAATCGGGGGCGGTCTCCGCTTCAAGGTGCCGCTGGGCGCCGTCGCGAAGGAGGGCCAGGGCGGCGCAGCGCAGGAGATCACGACCAGGATCTGCGGCCGCCTGACGATCGAGCCCGGAAAGCTCCCGAGCTTCGACGGCGACTTCATCGCCCTCGAAGGGACCTTCCTCCTCGGCGGGCAGGGCGGGCTCCTGATCACCAACGGCACGATCTCCGTCGCGAACCTCTCGACGATCTTCCGCGGCTCCGGCGAGCCCTTCGTCCTCAACCTGGGCGGGACGATCACCATCCCGGGTGGCCCGAGCTTCACCCTCGAGGATGCGCGGTTCATCCTCGACGGCGGCCGGCTCGTCTTCAACCTCGGAGGGTTCGCGTTCGACACGAACCGGGACCTCGACGGGGTCCTGCCCGGCGTGCC
Organism: Planctomycetota bacterium; assembly: GCA_016209535.1. Lineage (GTDB taxonomy): Bacteria > Planctomycetota > UBA8108 > UBA8108 > SXIK01 > JACQVW01. Next base: position 11,256 of record JACQVW010000152.1, read on the forward strand.
CATCTTGATCACCGGCGGCGGCATCCGCTTCAAGGAGCAGCGCGCGGACCAGTCGCTCCTCGACCAACTCCGGCCCGAGAACCTCCTCATCACGCTCTCCGGCGCGGTCAACATCCCTCCCGGAGACGACCCGGTCCTCTCGGGCATCCTCGACGAGATCACCTTCGAGATCGGGCCCGACGGAGTGCCGCGCGTGAGCGGCCTCGAGGGGCTCGGCATGGGCATCCAGGACCTGATCCTGGGCCCCCTGCTGCTCCAGGGGAAGGTGTTCCTCGGCAACCTCGGGCTGGGCGGCTCGGCGGGCGCGGGAGAGGGCGGCGGCGCGATCTCGACCGACGGTCCCTTCTTCGCGGGCATCCTCGGCGGGACCCTCGAGGACGTGGGGATCAAGGCCAACGCGGCCTTCAGCTTCCAGGGGCCCATCGGCGTCTGCTTGAACGTGAGCGCGGGGCCGGCGGGGATCCCGCTCGGGCCGACGGGGTTCCTCCTCACGGGCGCGGGAGGCGGCATCGCCTTCGCCGACCGCGTCGTCGACCCCTGCGAGTTCTTGACGGTGCTCCCCATCGGCGACGACGGGAAGCCGCGGGCGCCCGCCGGCGGAGGCGAGGGGGGGGGAGGGGGCGCGGCTCTCGGGCCGCGGCCGAGCCTGCGGCCCATCGCGACCTGGGAGGAGGTGCGCGAGTGGAACCGGCGCTCGCGCCTGGAGGCGGAGCTCGCGCGGCGCGTGGCCGAGGAGGCCGCGGCGCGAAGCGGGGCCGCCGCAGAGGCCGGCGATGGACGCGAGGCTGGCGCGGCCGGCCAGGGGGCTGGCCAGCCCGCCGAGCCACCGGCCTTCGACTGCCCGCCGCCGTCGATCAGCCTCCTCTGCCAGCCACACCCGGACCCGGCCCCCGAGTACGAGAACCGCGTGATCTTCAAGCTCAGCTCCCTCTCGCAGGAGCTCGTGGACCAGGTCCTCGAGGCGATCGGGATCTCGAAGAGCCAGCTCCAGGGCATGACGGCCGCGGCCATCTCGACCGCGGTGTCGGGCGGCATCCGCGAGCTCCTCGAAGATCTCCTCCCGCCGGTGCCCCCGGACCTCGAGGAGGCCATGGACGAGGTCCTGGCGCAGGTGGAGGCCTCCCTCGCCGGGATCATCCACGGCGCCGTGCAGGTGGCCCTCGGCCAGCAGCAGTCGGTCTACGACGCCATCGTCAAGGCCGCCTACGACGGCATCCCCTGCCCGACGATCACGCTCAAGCTGAACGGCGTCTTCAGCCACGCGACGGTCTCGACCTTCCTCTCGGCGGTCGGCTCCTACACCGTGAGCTACGGCGCGGGCGTGGGCCTCGGCGCGGACCTGCACCTCGGCGGGATCCCCGTGGGCAAGGTCCAGGGCTTCTTCTCGGTCACGGACTCGCAGGGCGACGTGAACCCGTCCCTCTGCGGCAAGGTCCGCGCGGCCGTGGGTCCCCTCGAGCTCGGAGAGCTCGACCTCCTCTACCGCTGCGACGGCTGCGTGGCCGGGCTCGCCGGGGCCGCTCAAGGTCTCGTCGGGTGCCTCAGCGACGCGGCCGTGACCGAGGTCGTCGGCCTCGTGGCGCCGCACCTCGCGGGCTACCCGCCGCAGGTCGCGCTCTCCCTCATGACGCCGGCCCAGGTGTACGCCTTCCTCGCCGAGCTCATGGGCCGGCCGGGGAGCATCGCGGGGCGCCTCCGGAACCCGCAGGTCGACATTGTCACGTGCTTCACCGACCTCCTCGGGGAGAGCCTCGACGCCTTGAACCCCGAGGTGTTCCTCTCGGGACAGGTCCAGCCGCGAATCTTCGGCATCCCCATGGGCGAAGACATAGGCTCCATCGACTTCCGCGCCTCGAAGCAGGGCGTCTCCCTGGGCCTGGGCTTCTCGCCATCCTACATGATCTCGAACTTCCTCTTCTGCATCTCCACCGTGGGGCTCTTCTGCTACCAGATCTTCCCCGCCGTGGACCAGGCCACGCTCGGCTTCAGCGTGGGCTTCCCGGACCTGGGCGACCTCGATGAGATCCTGAACGGCGGCTTGAAGGGCGAGCTAGCGCCGGCCCGGATCGTCGATGTCGCCCGGGAGCGCATCCTCGACGCCCTGGAGAAGGGGACCTTGACCTTCGGCTACCAGATCTCCCCCTTCGGCTTCAAGATCGCCGACGGCGAGGGGAGGATCGTGATGCCGAACCTGACGAACCACCCCGCCGATCCGCGCCGCTCGAGGCCCCACGTGCGGCCCGAGGACCGGAGCCCGCCGCTCCCGAGCCGGCTCGAGGTCCTCTCGGCGGCCCTCGACAAGGACCTCCTCGCGAACCCCACGTGGCGCGGCGACGCGACGGACCTCCAGATCGTCTTCGACGACGCAGCGAAGCGGCAGGCGCTCGCCGGGAAGAGCTTCGTCGAGGACTACTTCCCGCACGGCGGGGTCCTCGGCGCCGGGCACCTCGACCTGCCCAAGGTGATCACCGGCGCGCCGCCCCCCGAGCTCTACGCGCTCCTCGGGAACCAGACGAGCCTGACGAAGACCCTCCAGGACCTGAACGTGGTCGTGACCCAGTACCTGCTCGCCTCGAGCCGCGCGGGCAGCGTGGCCTTCTACCTGCCGGCGCCGAACCCGCCGTCCTTCAACGTGGACCCGCGGAACCTCCAGAGCGAGCGCCTGCACCCGGCGCAGATCCTCGAGTCGCTCCAGCGGCTTGCCTTCGACCGGCTCCAGAGCCTCTACCCCATCGACCAGGCGTTCCTGAAGGGCTTCCTGCAGGCGAAGCTCTTCGGCCTCGAGCTCGCGAGGGCCGAGGTCGTCGCCGCGCCGCCGGACCTCTTCCGCTTCACGGCGCAGCTCAACCCGCAGAAGGACTCCTGGCTCAAGCGGTTCGTCTCGGGCGGGAGCCTCGACTTCACGATCCGCACGCCGCAGTCGGGCGCCCGGCCGGCGCGGACCGTGGAGGACAGCTTCCAGGAGCTCGCCGCGGCGCTCGCCTCGATCGGCGCGAACCCCTCGGCGCAGGCCGTGCAAGCGCGGCTCGACCAGCTCCTCCAGAAGCTCGCGAACGACCTGCCCAAGGTCTCCCTCGAGGCGACGCTGCCCGACTTCCACCTGCCCCCGGCGCTCGAGAGCTTGATCCGCATGGAGGGCTCGGCCACGGGCGAGCTCTTCGCGTACTCGCCGCGCTTCGACCCCGGCTTCCAGGGCACGGGGCCCGTCGCCCAGGCGCGCCAGCGGGGCGGCATCGCGTGCCGCTTCACGCGGGACCTCAACCTCTTCGGGGTCCTGGTCCTCGACGAGGCCACCGCCGAGCTCGCGGTCTTCCCCGGCCCGAGCGGGGTGGACCTCGCGGGCCAGTTCCACGTCGGCGACGCGACGCTCCTCGGCGCCGGCTTCCACGACGTGGACGTGACGTTCGACAGCGCCGCCAAGCCCGGCGAGCTCCTCCTGAGCGCTTCGGGCGGCCTCGACGCCTTCGACCTGACGCTCCTCCGGCTCATCCCGCTCGACGGGACGAGCCGCATCGACGGCCTCCTCGAGGTCCGCCGGGGGGCGCGGGCGGGCGACCCGCCGTCGGTCCGCCTCGTGATCGATCCGGCGAAGGTCCAGGCGGGCCTCCCCTTCCTCGAGGAGGGCCTCTCGATCGTGATCCACGGCGCGGCGGCTGCCGACCCCTTCACCTTCTCGACGAGCGGCCCCTGGTCGGCGGCCGTCGAGGTGGGAGGCACGTTCACCGTGAAGGACCCCGCCAACGCGGGCGTCAAGGTGCTCGAGGTCGTGCTCGGTGCGGGTGGCAAGGTCATCTCCGCGCAGATGCGGGGCACCGGGCTCGCGAGCTGGGAGATCGATCTCGCCTTGAGCCCCGGACTGACCATCACCCTCTTCCCCGATCGGCCCGAGGAGCAGAGCTTCGTCCTCCAGGGCGCCGGCTCCAGGCTCACGCTCCGGAGCGACGGCAGCTTCGAGCTCAAGATGACCTCGGGAGGCCTGGGCTTCGCGGACTTCTTCCGCTTGACGCCCGCCGAGATGACCTTGAAGCGCACGGTGAGCCCCGAGCGGGTCTTCTTCTCGCTCGCGAACGTGGGCGTGGAGATCTTCCCGGACCAGAGCTTCGAGAAGACCCTGGGCTTCCAGGCCCTCGAGATCGACTCGACCGGCCGCTTCCTCCTCGACGCCGGCAGGCAGGAGGTGGCGCTGCCCGTCGTCTTCGACGCCGCAGGGAGCCTGCAGGTCGGCTTCGAGCCCGACCCGAAGCGGCCGGCGATCACGGTGGGGTCGAAGTCGGTGGCCTTCGGCAACGTGGACGTGGCCGTGCAGGCGGAGCGGCTGGTGACGGTCACCAACACGGGTGAGACCAAGCTCCGCATCACGGCCTCGAGCGCCGAGAAGAGCCTGTTCACGGTCTCGCCGAGCACGTCGATCCTCGATCCGCGCGGGCGGACCGACCTCCGGATCGGCTTCCTGCCGGGCAAGCCCGGCGCCAAGTCGGGGTCCATCAGCATCGTCACGGAGCCGCGCCTCAGCGTCTCGCCGATCATCCTGAGCGGCACGGGGGTCGCCATCGGCACGCCTCGGGTGAGCGATACGGCGCTCGACTTCGACCGCATCCCCATCGGCAACTCGCGGCGCGAGCCCATCGTGGTCACCAACATCGGCTCCGCGAACCTGACGGTGAGCGGGCTCACCGCGGCCGCGACGCTCGCGCCGTTCAAGGTCTCGCCCGCCGGCGCCGGGGCCTCGACGCCGGTGACCGTGCCGTTCACGCTGGCGCCGCGCGAGTCGCGCAGCCTGCTCGTCCACTTCGTGCCCTCGGCGGTCGGCACCTTCGCGAAGACCTTGACCGTCAGCACCTCGAACGGCTCGAAGAGCGTCTCGCTCGCGGGCGAGGCCTTCGCCCCCGGCTGGTGGCTCCAGCGCGACGGGAAGGAGGATCTGCTCGACGTGGTCGCGACCACCATCGCCGGCACGCAGCACGGCGTGGCCGTGGGACGGAACGGCCTCGCCGTCAAGTCGGACAGGGACGGCCGTGTTTGGACGCCGGAGCGCTTCTTCCTCACGGGGGGGCAGTTCCTCGACACGAGCGGCAAGACGCTGCGGGCGGTGGCCAGGCACATCGGCGGCGGCGACCCGCTCTGGATCGCGGGGGAGAACGGCTTCGCGCTGCGGCGGGAGTTCGGTTCGAACACCAACTCGACCTTGATCACGGATGCCGACGTCACCGGAGGGAGCTGGTTCGCGGCCGCGGAGTACAAGACCTCGTCTCCCGAGCTGGCCATCTTCGCCGGAAAGGGCGGCAAGATGGCCCGCGAGACATCGCCGGGTGTCTGGGAGACGAAGCAGGCGCTGCGGCAGGGCACGGCCACCCCTCGCACCGACGACCTCCTCTGCATCCGCTTCGCCGGCGCGACGGGCCTCGCGGTCGGCCTGAACGGCACGATCCTGCGATCGACGGACTCCGCCGCGACGTGGACCGACGTCTCCGTGGCGAGCGACCCGAAGAACCCGGTGCACCTCTCCGGCGTGGACTTGAGAGCCGCCGACAAGGTCGCCCTCGCCGTGGGCAACCTCGGCTCCCTCTTCCGATCGACGAGCCTGGGTACGAGCTGGACCTCCGTGAGCCTCGCGACGAGCCTGGGCAAGTTTGGTCCCAGCACGGTCCTGAACGACGTGCGCCTCACGACCAACGCCGCCTTCGCGACGGGCGTCGCGGGCACGACGAAGCGCGCGTTCATCATCCGGAGCCTTGACGGCGGCCAGAACTGGGCCTTCGAGTCGATCGACGATGCCGCCGCGACGGGTCAGTTCTTCCGCCTCGCCGTCACCGGCGCGGCCGGCCAGGAGGTGCTCTTCGCGGCCGGGAAGCAGGGGATGATCCTCCAGCGGCCGCTCCACGTCCTGGACCGCCTCCTCTCGTTCAGCACGGACCTCATCAACTTCGGCCAGGCGCAGGCCTCGAGCGCGCCGCTGGTGCAGCCGCTCGTCCTCAAGAACCGAGGCTCCCAGGCCCTGACCGCGCAGTGCACCATCACCGGCACCGAGTTCGTCCTGGCGCCGCCCGAGGGCACGGCGATCACCATATCCCCCGGCGGCTTCGAGGTGGTCACGGTGACCTTCACGCCGCCGGCTGCGGCGGGGCTCATCCTGCGGGGGATCAACATCGATTCGAACGACTCCGGCGGCAAGGACTATCAGGTGACGGTCGGCGCGGTGGTGAAGACCGCCACCTGGACCGAGCTCCCCGGCCCCGCCGACGAGCTCCGCGACATGGTGTTCGTCAGCGACGCCTTGGGTTTCGCCGTGGGCGGCAGCAAGGCCTACGGCTCGAGGGACGGCGGCAAGACCTGGAGCGATCTCGGGCTGACGGTGCCCGGCTCGGCCCCGATCCTCTGCCTGAGCTTCATGGACAAGGCGCGCGGCTGGGCAGGCGGCGGCCGCGGCGCCAGCGATTTCTGCACGCAGAACGGCTGCAAGAGCTTCATCGTCTTCACCGCGAACGGGGGCCAGAGCTGGGGTGGCGGCGCCACGCCCGTGGCCACCGCCGTGACGGACATCCACGTGCTGACGCCGGAGCGCGGCTTCGCCGTCACGCAAAAGGCGGGGGCCACCGACGGCGATGTGCTGGTCACGACCAACGGGACGACCTGGACGGCCGCGCCGCGGCCGATCGCGGGCTTCTCGGGCGGCGCGGTGCGCGCCACCGGGACGCACGTCTTCGTCGCTTCGGTGAACCGGCTCTTCCGCTCCACGATCCCCATCGGCACGTGGACGGAGGTCGATACGACCCCTTCCACTTCGATCCCCATCAAGGACGTCTTCTTCAGCTCGGACAAGGAGGGCTGGTGGGTGGCCGGCGGCCGCGTGCGCAAGTCGACGTCGAGCGGCGCGGCGGGCTCGTGGAGCACGCCCGCGAACCTGCCCCAGTTCCTCACCAGCTCGGAGAACCGCCGCGTGTTCTTCGCGGACCCGGGGATCGGCTGGATCGCGAGCCGCGACCCTGGCACCACCGGCCTCTCCGAGGTCTACCGGACGACGAACGGCGGCAGCACGTGGACCTCGACCCTGAGCGCCACGTCGCAGATCCGGGCCCTGGCCGCCCGCACGCGAGACCTCGCCTGGGCCGCGGGCTCGACGGCGAGCGGCAACAAGGTGTGGCGGTTCGCGGTCCCCAACGTCGCGCGCGGCCAGCCGCTCCTGACGCCGCCGGCGCTCGACCTCGGCGAGGTGGACGCGGGATCGACGGCCACCAGCGCGGTCACCCTCAAGAACACCGGCAATGCGGTGCTCGCAGTGCACCAGGTCCTCGTCGAAGGCGACGACTTCCGCCTCGGCGCCGCGGCCCCCGCGAGCCTCGCGGTCGGAGCGCAGGCCGACCTGCAGGTGACGTTTGCGCCGCGGTCGGACGGCGACCTCACGGGGACCCTGCTCGTCCTCACCGACGGGCGCCAGGGCGTCGCCAGCGTGCCCCTGCGGGGGCGCGGCGTGTCCGCGAAGCCGGCCGTCGTGATCACGAGCGACCCCGAAGGCCTCGAGCTCCTCCTCGACGGCGCCAAGGTGAAGACGCCGCAGGTCTTCTACTTCGCAACCGGCTCGAAGCACGAGGTCGAGGCGCCCGGGACCGTAAGCGTCGCCGCGCTCAAGGGCGTCCACCTCGTCTTCCAATCCTTCTCCGACGGCGGGGGGAGAGTCCATACCTTCGCGGTCCGAGGCAGCGCCACCATCGCGGCGCGTTATTCGCCGGCCGAGCTCGCTCCGGGCAAGGGCGGAGGCGTTGGCGGCGGAGCCGGGGTCGCCGCCTGCGACACGCAGTTCTTCGTGCTGCCCCAGGGTCCGTACATCCGGCTCTGCGACGCGTCGCTCGACGTCGACTTCCTCGGCCTCCTGGACTTCCAGGCCGACGGCGACCTGTTCCTGAGCGCGAGCTCCATCCATGCCGCCGTCGACAGCCAGGGGTTCCAGGTGCCGGCGACCGGGGGAGCGCTGCTCGAGGTCGGAGGCACGAGCTGGTCGCTCGACTACGACGCGGGTGGGCCCTTCCGCTTCGCCGCCCAGAGCCCGGCGGTCAACATCCTCGGCAGGGCGGCGAGCCCGCAGGGCCAAGTGATGTTTGACTTCAACGCCGACGACACGTACAGGCTCGCGGTCTCCACGAGCGGGGACGTGGGAGTGGTGCCGGGCGTCTTCGAGCTTGGGAAAGGGAGCTTCGTCCTCGAGCGGAAGAGGCTCGGCGGAGGCTTCGAGACCGCGCTCGCGGTGAGCACGACGGCGAAGGTCTTCAAGAAGCCCGACGACACCTTCATCGTGTCGCAGCCCATCAACTTCAAGCTCGTCGACCAGTGCGATGTCCCGTTCACGTTCCCGGCGCTGCCGAACCCCCTCCTCGACGTGGGCTTCCTCAAGGTGAAGCCGGGGACGCTTCGGTTCACCCGGCAGTGCGACCTGGGCTTCGCCCTCGCCGCGAGCGGATTCGAGGTGGAGCTCTTCGGGCACAAGTTCACGAACCTCACGGCCACCGTGGACACGGACGGCTTCCTCGCCTTCTCCTCCACGGTGCCGGCGACGCTCGACCTCGGGCCGTTCAAGCTGGTGACGGCGAGCGGCGCCAAGTTCGATCTGCGGTGGAACGTGAGGACCGGCGAGCTCTTCATCGGCGTCCCGCCCGCGACCCTCAAGGGCGACAGCGCAGCCGTCAACGGAGTCTGGCCCGCGAACGGCGTCGCCCTCACCCGAGGCTTCACCATCGACACCTCGGGGGATTTCTCCATCGAGATCGATATGCCCGAGAGCTTCACGTTCGACGGCATCGCCATCCAGCCGCACAACGATCCGGACCTGAACTACCTGAGGCTGAGCCGGACGAACGGGGTCTTGAGCCTCAAGGCGCACGGCCAGGTCGTCTTCTTCGGCGCCGTCATGACCTTCAACCTCGACGTTTCGAGCACGGGGGCCGTGACCGCCACGTTGAACGCGGACCTGGTGTTGAACCTCGGCCCGCTGGGCTCTCACGACTTCGGGAACGTGACCTTCGGCTTCAACGCGTCCGAGCCGGACTACCAGTTCCAGGGGAAGTACGTGCCGCCGGACTCGGACGAGGATGAACCGCTCTTCGGCTTCTACTTCGGCACCGGGGGCGCCTCGGCCTGCCTGCTCGTGGGCAACGAGCCCGCCACCTGCGTCTGCGTGACGGCGGACGGAATAGGGCTCTGCGGGGCGCCGGGGGGGTGAAGGGCGACGACCAACAGCCGCCCCCTACTCCGCATCGAGCACCGCGCCCACCTCGAGGGAGAAGCCAGCGAGCAGCGCCGAGGTCGCGACCTGTCCGCGGGCAAACTCCCCGTGGACTCGATAGTCCGGGGCCTCGAGCTTGAGCACGGTGATCCTGCCCGCGGCCGGGTCCACGATCCAGTACTCCGGGATGCCCGTCGTCGCGTACTCCTCGCGCTTGGTCTCCGTGTCGTGCTCTCGATTGGACTCGCTCACGACCTCGATCACGACGTCGGCGCCTTCCCAGTACTTGCCCAGGCAGCGGCCGAGGTTCTCCGGGCGCATGTACGCCACATCGGGCTCCCTGAACTTCTCGTTCCAGAGCTTCACTGGAAAAGGCGCCATGATGGCCTTGCCGCCCCTGCTCGCCGCGAAGGCCCGGAGGGCATTGACCAGGAGCAAGACGATGGCTTGGTGTTTCTCGTCAGGCATGGGCAGAAACTCGATCTTCCCCTCCGAGAGCTCCACGTGCCGGCCGGCATCGAGCTCGAGGTACTCCCGGCTCGTCCAGCGCCCCTGGTCCGGGTACAAGAGCGCCATCTCCCAGGTGGGTTGGCGGCCTTCGGCCTTCGCGAGCTCCGATGCTCCTGGTGCCATGGGTCCTAAGCTCCGTGACGTCAGAACAGTCCTCATTCTACTCGACGACACGAAGGCTTGACACTGGCACGCCTCGACGACTGGGCCCGGAAGAAGGGGCAGTCAGACGTTCCAAACCCTCACAGGCCCAAGGCGGAGGGAGCGCTGCCCTGCGTACTCCCTTGACCCGGCCCCCGGAGCTTCAGAGAATCGCCCGGTGACTCCGCTCCGGAAGGAAGCTCATCGAGGAGGCACACCCATGCAAGGAACCACGACGCGACGTTCGATCCTGCGGGCCTTCGGTCTCGGCGCAGCGGCCCTGGGGCTGGGGGGCGCGGCCCTGGCCGAGGAGCCGCCGATCCAGGGCTTCGAGAAGGCCCGCGCCGGCCCGGATGCCTCGCGAGGCTGGAAGCCGGTCTCGGACCGCAAGATCCGGGTGGGCATCGTCGGCTACGGAGTGTGCCGCTTCGGCGCGGCGTTCAG
>JACQVW010000153.1 GCA_016209535.1 Planctomycetota bacterium
GCGATCTCGCTCAACATCGGGGGCGTCAACGCCTACCGGGGCCTCGAGGGGCACATCACGGTCATGTACGTGGCACCCTGGGCGCCCGACCAGGGCATCTCCTGCGCCATGGGCTACGGGATGACGCTCCCGAAGCGCAGATCGGCGATCCTGGTCCTGCCCCTCGGGTTCGCGCACCCGGCGGTCGTGGCTCGGCCCTTCCCCTGGGCGGAGAGCGCGTGGGCGGCCCGCGAGCACCTCTCGCTCTGGGAGCTCCGCGACTGGCAGGGCTGGCTCGCCGATCGCCTCCAGCTCCCGTTCCCTGCGCTCGTCCCCGATCTCTCCTCAGGAGAGCTCGCGATCGCGACGGTCGCCGGCATCCTCCGCGTGAGCGCCGACGAGGCGCGCCGCCAGGGCATCCACTTCGACTGCCGCCTGGGCGGCAGCGCCCTTACCTTGGGCGCCACGGCCTTGACGCCGTGCGATATCGCCTCGCCCAACGCGGCGCTCCTCGCCGAGTACCATGCGTACCGCGAGCGCGTGGGGCCGCCGCCCGACCACTATCGTCCCGCCCCTCGGCTCCTCCTCCCGGGCGGGCCGCGGGAGTGGCGGAGGGAGTGATTGCTGCCGCCGGCCGGGCTCACGGCGCCGACTTCGCCAGCTCCACCGGCCCGAAGACCGGCGCGGCCATGTCCTCCTCGTCGGTGAGGTTCGAGAGGGGATCGAAGCCTGCCCCGTAGTGCAGGAAGGCATCCGCCGGGGCAGGGCTCTGGAGCTTCAGGACCACCGTGTCGCGCGCCCGCGGGTCCACGGACGCGTTGTAGATGAGCTTCACCTCGCTCCCGTCCTTCCTCCGCAGGCTGAAGCCCTCCACCTTCGCCGCCGGGAGGAGGCCGCGGTTCACCTCGGCGTACTTGACGCGGACCGTCCGGCGGTCCTGGCTCAGCTCGACGCTCGCCAGGCGCGGCCCGCGCTCGATGCCCTTCTCGCCGAAGAGCTCGCGGAGCGCGATCTTCGCGAGGCGCCGGCCGGCCCGCTTCAGCCCCGGCGTCCCCACGTGGATCAGGTCGTCGAGGGGGAGGTCGATCACGGGCACCACCGCCGTGCCGGGGATCTCCTTCTCGGCGGCGCGCTGGAGCTCCTGGATCTGGTTCCAGGCCTGCGACGGGCCCTCGCGCACGAAGCAGCCGATCTGGACGTAGTAGAAGGGCAGGCCCGGCGAGCCCAGGTCCTTCCGGAACGCGGCGACGAGGGCCCTGAAGCGCTCGAGGAAGAGCGGAGCGGCCTCGGGGCTCGCGTCGCTCTCGCCCTGGTACCAGAGGACGCCCTTCACCTTGCCGCCCGAGCTCTTCACCTGCTTGAGCATGCTCCCGTAGAGGCTCGCGCCTCCCTTCTCGCGGAGCGACGGGTCCCACTGGGCCATGCTCGTCCCGCCATGGGCCGCCGCGATGAGGCCCACGGGGATGCGCGTCCTGCGCACGAGCTCCTTCGCGAAGGGGAGGCCCAGGCCCGCGCCCTTCGTGCGGCTCGCGCGTGCCGCGGCGCGGCGCCCCCTGCGGCCCTCCTCGTCGAGGTCCTTGAGGGCCCCGCCCGAGTGGACCGGGTCCGGCGAGTCGATGAGCCAGTGGAGCGGCTCCACGGCGAGCTCCCAGCGGTGGGCCATGGTGAAGCAGTGGGCGAACCGGCTCGGCCGCTCGACGTCGATCAAGTCCCCGACGCCCTCCATGTTCGACTGGCCCGCGAGGACCCAGACGTCGCCGACGAGGACGTTCGCGACCTCGGTTTGCTCCGCCACGTTCCCGAGGCGGTCGAGGCGCCGGATCTCCACCGTGTACTCGCCGCCCGCGGGCACGCCCTCGAGGACGCCCTCGAAGACGCCGCCCGCCGCCTTCCCCACGACCCTCCAGTCGAAGCCCGCCGCCGTCCTCCGGCCCACCCGCAGGCGCGCCTCGATGGGCCCGTCGTCGCTCGAGACCCCACCGAAGCGGATGGCGGCGGTCCCGGAGTCGTCGCGCTGGTAGACGCGGTACGGCTCCAGCCCGTCGAGGACGAAGAGCCCTCGCGACGAGGGCACGACGGTGAAGTCCAGGACCAGGGGCTCCTCGAGGACCGGCACGACGAGGTCCACGAGCTCCTTGTGGGCCGGGTGGATCAGGTAGTCGTCGCGCGCCCGGTCGTTCACGAACGTGAGCAGGTACCCGTGGCCGAAGCCCACGTTCCGGTCGCCCGCGAGGTTGTTGGGGCCCGCCTGGAAGCTCAGGAGGCCCGAGATCTTCCGCGGCAGCCCCGCGAAGGCCGCGTTCACCGCGTCGACCTTCTCCTGGGGCGTCTCGGTCTTGAACTTGAAGAAGACGAGGTGGTGCACGCGGCCCGGCTCGGCCGGCTCGGGGGCCTTCGGGACCGAGAAGCCGAAGGCGAAGACGTCGGCCAGGAGAGGGCTCGCGAGCTCGCGGAGCGCGTCGTGCGCCGCCGAGGTCATGTACGCGTCGCGGGCGCCGGCGGAGTCGAAGGTGACCACGAAGCCGTGGGTGAAGCCCTTCGCGAGGCCCTCGGGGCTCGAGTTGAGGCCCCACTGGAGCCCGATGGCGCCCGGGGTCGAGGCGACGAGCTTCTCGAGCTCGCCGGTGACCCTGCTCCGCGCCTCCGCGTTCGCCTCATCGTGGAACTTGAGGAGGACGAGGTGCTGGACTTGCTCGGCGCGGAGGCGAGGCGCGAGATCCGCCGCGAGGAGGGTCGCGAGGAGGGTCCTGAGGACGAGGGCGGCGAGGTGACGCTGAGGCTTCATGGCTGCGTGCGATTCCTTTCTCCTGGTTGAGACGATCTTGCGACCTTGCGAACCTGCGAAGCGGTTCGTCGAGCGAGGGCACGAGTATAACCGGGCCCCGGACGCGGCGCAGCGGCGCGGCGGCGAGGTGGCGCAGGAGGGCGGGAGCGCCGCGGTTCGGCGGCGCGGCCGTGGAGCGGGGCAGCGGCGCGGTGGTGCAGTGGTGCAGTGGTGCAGTGGTGCAGTGGTGCAGTGGCGCGGTGGGGCAGCGCGCGGCGTGCGGTGCAGCGGGGCGGCCGTGGAGGGGTGCGGGGGTGCGGCGGTGCGGCGGTTCAGTGGGGCAGCGCGGCTTGCTGGCCCCCACGGGACTTCGTAGAATCGTCGTCGGAAGCAGGAAGAAGGGGACTCATCCGTTCCCTTGAGTCATCCCCACCGAGCGGGAGATCTGCATGCCGACTGCGTTGTCCGGTAACCCCCCCGAGGTCGCGGCGCTCCTGGAGCGCGCCGCTCGGGGCGACCGAGGCGCCTTCGGGGAGCTCTTCGCTCTCCATACTGACCGCCTCGAGCGCATGGTGAAGCTCCGCCTCGACCGCCGGCTCCACGGCCGCCTCGATCCGGCGGATGTTCTCCAGGAAGCCTACATCGAGGCCGCCGGCGCCTTCGAGGCATACCGGCGCCGCCCGACGTCGCCCTTCTTCCTGTGGCTGCGGTGCATCACCGCGCGGAAGCTCGCAAGCCTCCATCGCTTCCACCTGGGAGCGCAGGCGCGCGACGCCCGACGGGAGGTGGCGCTTCCCCTGGCCGATGCCGGCGCCGGGCCGAGCGCGACCTCCGAGGCCCTCGCCGCGGCGCTCCTCAAGGCCTCCCAGACCTCCCCCTCCGAGGCGGCGATCCGCGAGGAGACGCGGCAGCGGCTCGAGAGCGCCCTCAACGAGATGGATCCCAGGGACCGCGAGGTGCTGGCGCTGCGGCATTTCGAGCAGCTCACGAACGCCGAGACGGCCGCGGTCCTCGGGATCGAGCCGCCGGCGGCCTCGAAGCGCCACGTGCGAGCCCTGAAGCGGCTCAAGGTCATCCTGGAAGGTGTCTAGACCATAGATCATGCCGCCCCCGATGGAGAAGGATGAACCCGCGAGGGAAGAGGCCGTTCCGGGCGCGTCCTCCGGCGAGGATCCGATCGGGAAGGCCGTGGAGTCCTTCCTCGATCGGTACCGCCGCGGTGAGCGGCCGTCGGTCGAGGATCTCCTGAGGGAGCATCCCGAGTGCGCTCACGAGGTCCGCGAGCTGTACGCGGCCATGGAGGCGCTCGAGAAGATCGCCTGCGAGGGACCGCAGCCCGCCCGCGCTCAGGCCGCGCCCCCGCCGCGCGAGCCGATGCCCGAGCGGCTCGGTGAGTTCCGGATCCTGCGGGAGATCGGCCGGGGCGGCATGGGAATCGTCTTCGAGGCCGAGCAGGAGCCCCTCGGCCGGCGCGTTGCCTTGAAGGTGCTCCCTCGCGGCGCCATCGTGGACGTGCGACGGCTCGAGCGCTTCCGCAGGGAAGCCCAGGCCGTGGCCTCGCTCCACCATCCGCACATCGTCCCTCTCTTCGGCTTCGGGGAGCGGGAGGGCAACTACTACTACGCGATGCAGCTCATCGACGGGCAGCCTCTCGATCGCGTCGTCTCGTATCTGAAGGGCTTGCGTGGAGCGCCGCCTCCTCGGGTTGGCGAAGGCGGGGCAGGGGCCGAGAGCGATCCCGCCCTCGGTCCCGCGCGCTGGCTCGCCGGCTCCGAGCTCCCCCGCCCGGCCGCGGGCAGGGGAGCCCCGGACGGTTACCACCGCCGCGTGGCTCAGGTCGGCTTGCGCGTGGCCGAGGCGCTTGCCTATGCGCACGGGCAAGGGATCCTCCACCGCGACATCAAGCCCGCGAACCTTCTCCTCGATGCTGAGGGGACAGTCTGGGTCACCGACTTCGGCCTTGCCAAGGTTGAGGGCGGTGACGAACTGACCGTGTCCAGCGATGTGGTCGGCACCGTCGCCTACATGGCGCCGGAGCGGTTCCAGGGTTGGTCCGACCCCGGGAGCGATATCTACGGCCTCGGGATCACGCTCTACGAGCTCTTGATCCTGCGTCCGGCCTTCCGGAGCGCCGATCGAAGTCGGCTCATCCAGAAAGTCATCAACGAGGAACCGCCGCGGCCGCGGAAGCTGGACCGGCGAGTCCCCCGCGACCTCGAGACGATCGTCCTCAAGGCTATCGAGAAAGAGCCCGCGCGCCGGTACTCGACGGCGGCTCAGCTCGCCGATGACCTGCGGCGCTTCCTTGCGGATCGGCCCGTCCAGGCGCGGCCCGTCGCCCCTCTCGAGCGCGGCTGGCGATGGTGCCGGCGAAAGCCGGCACTGGCCTCGACGACGGCGGCGGCAGCAGTCCTCGTCCTCATCGCCGCGGGCGGGCTCCTCCTCGCCCTCTGGCGCTCCAAGGAGCGCGATGAGGCAAGGTACTGGTCTCACCTCGCTCAGGCGCGTTCGAGCCGCTGGTCGGCCCGGCCGGGGAGGAGGTTCGACAGCCTCCGGGAAATCGAGCGGGCCGCGGGGGTTCTCCGGAGGCTCAACCTCGGCGCTGAAGACCGTGCGGCCAGGGCCCGCGAGCTTCGAAACGAAGCTGTCGCCTGCATGGCCTTGACCGACCTGAGGATCACCCAGTCATGGGACCTCGGACCGCAGGCGATCCATGGCGCTGCCTTCGATCTGGATTTCCAGCTCTATGCCGTTTCAGACGGCCAAGGGACGGTCACCGTCCGGCAGGTGGCCGACCACCGCGAACAGAGCCGGCTGGCGGGCCCTGGAGTGCCGGCGAAGCACCTCGACTTCGGACCCCAAAGCCGCTTCCTCGCCGTCAATCACGTGACCAAGAGCGCGGCCCTCGTGCGCGTGTGGGACCTGAGCGGTCCCAAGCTGGCCCTCGAGATCCCCGGAATCGATTCCTACGGCGACTTTAGCCCCGACGACCGGAACTTTGCGATCGGCTCTTCCGACGGGTGGGTGCGAGTCTATGCGCTGGATGCGCCCGGGGAGCCCGCCGTCTCGGAGACGGTCCAGGTCAGCCCCCCCTCGCCTGTTCACATCGCGCGCTACGATCCTGCAGGCGACCGACTGGCGATCTCGAGTTTCGAGAAAGGGGAGATCCATCTAGTGCGCATGGGGGGCGGCGGGACCCTCCGCCGGTTTCGGCACAGGGCTTCCGTGCGGGGGATCGGCTGGCATCCGGAAGGGCGATACCTCGCGGCTGCATGCGGGTTCGAAATCCACGTCTGGGACACACACACCGGCCAGGCGCGAGCGGTCCTCGAAGGCCATGAGGCAGAGGTGTTGGATGTCGCTTTCTCGAACGGGGGTGACATCCTCGCCTCCACAAGCTGGGACGGGACCACCCGTCTCTGGGATCCTCTGAGCGGCCGACAGCTCCTCAGCGACCTTGGCCAGGCGCCGCGCTACCAGATGCGGTTCCGTGGGGATGATCGGCTCCTGGCGTACGCGCTGAGCTCGTCGAAGGCCGCTATCGCCCTCTGGGAAGTCGCCACGGGTCGCGAGTGCCGCACCCTGTACGGGCACGAGGGCGCCAGGAAAGGCCCCCTGAGCGTGGATGTGAGTCCGGATCACCCGCTCCTCGCCTCCGTGAGCGCCGACGACGTGCGCCTTTGGGACCTGGAGACGTCCCGAGAGGCCGCCTGCCTCCCGATTCGAGGCGCGCGGGAGGCGCTCTTTCGTCCGAACGGGCCGTCGCTCATCGTCGCGGGCGAGGGCGGGCTCCAGAACTGGCCGATAGAACGTCGGGAGGATGTCGCGGGAGCGGTTTTGCGGGTCGGCCCTCCCGAGACGCTCGAAGTCCGGCGACGCGGGCCCTTGGGACGCGCGAGCCTCACGCCCGACGGGCGGTTCCTGGCCGTCCTTGCCGGGGACCGGGTCGTGGTCCTCGATCTTGAAGCGAAGAGGGAATGCTTCGTCTCCGAGCGCCACCCGAACGTCACCTATGTCTCCTTGAGCCCGGATGGCCGGTGGGCAGCGGCTGGCCCGAGGCTCGGATCGGAGGTGCGGGTCTCGGACGTCGAGACCGGCCAGATCGTCTGGACCGCTCGGGAGGACACCGCCACCGTCCAGTTCAGCCCGGACGGCCGGCGGCTTGCGACCGGAAGCGGCGTGGAATACCGGGTCCTGAGGGCGGGGACGTGGGAGGTTCTCCATCGCATCCCTCGGGATCGCGCAGGCAACATGCCGGGTCGCATGGCGTTCACGAACGACGCGAAGCTCCTTGCGATCGCCCAGTCACGCACGCTGGTCGCGCTCGTCGACCCATCGAGCGGCCAGGAGCTGGTCCGCCTGGAGGGGCCAGATGCTCTTCACCTTTCCTGGCTCTGCTTCAGCGCCGATGGCCGCTGGCTCGCCGCGTCGAGCGAGAGCCACCGGATCCAGGTCTGGGACCTCGCCACGGTCCGGAGCCAGCTCGCAAGCCTTGGGCTCGACTGGGAGCCGGCGCCGGCCCCCGCTCCGGACGCCGATGCCCCGTCGAGGCCGCTCCGCGTCGAGGTCATCTCCGGAGGACCGGCGGCGAAGCCGGGGGTCGGGGAGCTCTTCGAAGCGTGGTGGGGAGCTGTCCGGACCGGGCTCGGCGAGCGCAATCAGGAGCCCTCACGGCCGCCTTCTCCCCCGCGCAAGCCATAGGGCCGCCCTTACTTGGCGCGATCTTGCCCGCCGCGCCAGCGGCGGGGCGCAGGCCATGCGGTCGCCGGAACCCACCGCGCGGCGATTACATCGATGTACCGTCTGTCAGGAGTCGGTACTAGGTCCAAGCTACTCGATGAAGGCCAACGCGTACTGGAGGCAATCCATGGCAAGCTGCCTTGTCCTGCTCGTCGGCACCGCGCTCGGTGGTTGTGCCGGCCAAGGGCCGGTGAACCAGGAACCCGTCCTGGGGGGCAAGCCCATGAGCTACTGGGTCGAGCGGGCCCGGGTGAAGATTCCGCCCTCCCCTCTCAACCCCTTCCCCTTCCACGATCCCCGAGAAGCCAATGCGCGGATGCACGCCATCGGCGTCTTGAGCCGGTTCGGCGCCCCCGCCGTTCCAGCGCTTCTGGACCTGCTTCAGGATAAGGATTACGACTTCAGGTGGTATGCCGCGAAGGCGCTGGGGAGGATCGGGCCCGCCGCCTCTGCGGCTGTGCCGGCGCTCATGGAGGCGCTGATGAGTGATAACACGGTTGGGTTCTGCTCGGCCAGGGCCCTGGGGCAGATCGGTCCGAAGGCGCAAGCCGCGGTGCCAGCCCTCATCCGTGCGCTCGAAGACCCTGCGGACATCGTGCGCATGAAGGCGGCGCACGCCCTGTGGATGATCGGGCCCGCTGCCGAGGCCGCCCTTCCGGCGCTCCACGAGCTTGCAGAGAAGGACGAGGATGAGACAGTCCGCGCCATAGCCAAGCAGGCCACGGGTCTCCTCACGGAGTCCCCGCCGGTCTTGATCGAGCGGCTCAAGGACCCCGAACAGCGCGCCGCCGCCGCGAAGAAGCTGCGCGGCCCAGAGATCTTTCCCTTCATCATGGAACTTTTCTCGAGCAGCGATCCCCAGGCGCGGAGGGGGGCGGTCTATGCTCTGGGCGTCTCGTTTTACAATTGGGGTGAACGGCGCGAGGAGGCGCGTTCAGCGCTTCAACGAGCGCTCGCGGATCCCGATGGGGTCGTTCGGGCCCAAGCCGCGCAGGCCCTCGGAGACGGTCAACCATGAAGAGACAGTGCCTTGGCTTCGGAGGTGTTCTCATGAATGCGTCACGCCCACTCAGCATCCTTCTCCTTGCCGTGTTTTCGGCCGCGTCCAGCCCGGAGGCTTGCGGCCAACCCGCGCCTGTCCCGGAGCTCGAGACCCCAGGAGGGTCCCTGTACGTCGACTGCGGCGGAACCCAAGAGCTCGTCGATGAGGGCGGAAGGCTCTGGAAGCCCGACGCTCCGTACCTCGCCCCGGGGCATCCTCCGACGAAAACGCCGGTGTACCCGGACGAGACCGTGGACACCTCGCTCCTGGGCCCGGAAGTTCCCAACGCCGCCCTCACCTCCGAGCGGTCGCGGGAGGGCTGGATCCACTACCAGATCGCCGCGCCCAAAGACGAGTACAAGGTCACCCTCTACTTCTCCGAGAACTGCAAGCCTTGCGTCAGCGCCAAGCTGGGCGGGACGAGCGCCAGGCCCGACGCCGCCCGCTTCTTCGACTTGGTGGTGGAGGGCCAGCGGGTCACGGACTACAACCCGGCCGACGCCGCCCAGGAGCCTCCCGGGGACGGAGTGGGAGCAACCTTCAAGGCTACCCGGCTCGCTTTCCAAGTGGGCGTCGGCGACGGCGCGCTCGACATCCAGCTCATCGACAAAGGGGCCACCAACCCGCCGGGGGATCCCTTCATCCAAGCCATGGCGGTCCACCGGCAACCCGGGGTGCCGGCGCTCACCAGGATCAGCGAGGTCCAGCCTTCTCTCGTCTCGACCCTCGGAGGCACCGCGGTGACTTTCGTCGGGGAAGCTTTCGCCCAGGGTGACGTTGCCCGCATTGGCAGCCTTGAGCTCGCCACCCAGGAGCCGATCCGCGAAGCCACAGCGATCCGCGGCACGACGCCGAGGCTTCCGGCCGGCCTCCACGCCGCCGATGTCGTGCGGGAGGGCAAAGTGGTCGCGAGCCTCCCCGACGCTTGCGAGGCGGCCCCGCCGCCGGAGTTGACCAGGGTGGACCCCAGCGAGATCCCCAGGGACGGAGGCATTGCCGTGCTCGTGGTGGGGAAATACCTGCGCGGCGAGACGGTTATCAAGTTCGGCGACCATGCGCTCGTCAACCCGGTCTGGGATCCGAGGTTCCAGGGCGGCGCCAGGGGGGGCGTGTCCGTTATCAGCGGCAAGGCCCCACCCCTCTCCTCCGGAGAGCGCCTGGGGCCCAAGGACGTGGTGGCCGAGGACTCGAGGGGGCGCTCCGTGCTGCCGGGCGGCGTGAACTACGTCGAACGGTCCGTGCGGATCCTTGTCGTCGATCCGTGGCTCTTCGCCCCAAGGACAAGGTCCGAGGTGAGGATCTTCGGGGAGTTGTTCGTCCAGGACATGCTGGTCAAGATCTTCGATATGATTGGAGATCCCGAGCAATACGACCTGGTGGATCCGGAGTTCGTCAACTCGGGCCTCATCCGCGGGAAGACGCCGTACCTGGAGATGGGCTGGTACGGCGTCAGGATCGAACAGGAGGGCCGGATCGTCGCCAGCCTCGGGGACGCCATCGAGGTGGCCCCGCCGCCGGAGTTGACCTCGGTGGAACCGGCGCAGGTCTCCGCCGACGGGTCGACCAGGGTGACGGTGACAGGAAGGTACTTCCGCAGCCCAACTGTGATCCGCATCGGGTCGCGGGCGCTCGTGGACCCGATCCTCCCCACGAAGGACGGCACGGTCATCGGGGGCTTTGCCCCACCCCTCCTCCCCGGGGAGGTTCCCGGTCCTCGGGACGTGGTCGCCGAGGACTCCCGCGGCCAGGCGGTGCTGCCGGCAGGGGTGACGTACGTGAGCTCGGCGCCGGCACTCCCCGGCCCGCAGCAGATGGAGGCCAGCCTTGCCGAGGGCACGGCCCGCTTCTCGTGGCACAACCCGATCTCCTACCGCCAGATCCGCGTCCTCGACGAGACCGGGACACTGGCCCGCTCGCTCACGCTCCCGGGCGACGCGACCTTCCTCGAGGTGCCGGCGCCGAAAGGGGGCGACCAGGTCCACTTGATCTTTCAAGGCGAGGGCGACGGCGGGAACCTCTCCAGTTTGACCCCCGCGTTCGCCGCCCGCCACGACTGCCAGCGCCCGCCGCCCCTCACGGGCGAAGGCGTCACCGGGGTCCTGGAGCTCGCGGTCTACGGCGGGCACCCCGAGGCCTCCGAGGTCGGCTGCGGCGCGGGCGGCCCCGGAGATGATCTGTCCCTTTGCCGGGACCCAGGCAGCGGCGCCAGGGGCCTAGGGGGCATCGGCCGGGTCACCTCCGCCCTCACGTTGTCGGCTTGCCCCACCGCGGGGAAGGTCACCACGGGGTTCGTCCTCCAGGAGCCTGCCAGGAAGCTGGAGATCCGCGCCTACTACGAGAAGGTCGCCGCCGAGTTTGGGGTGTCCCTCCGGGGGCGCCTGACCCACGTCTACCCCGACGATGGCTTCGTGGACGAGCTCACGTTCCCGGACACCATCGTGGGCTGCCGGGGCTTTCGATGCTCCACCAAGGACTGGCATACCGCCCTGTATTTCCGCGCGGACCGCGACCCCTCGGACCCCGAGGCGGTCCCCTGCGACCTGGAGATCCCCGCGGGCGAGTACCTCCTCGACATCTACGCCGTGGGCGGCGAGCGCGACCTGCCTTACTATCTCTTCGCCGATGACGGGCGCCCAAACGAGCTCCTCATCCCCGGCGCCCCCTGCCCGCCCTATCCCCTCGTCGAGGTCAGGGACCTGTCGGGCTTCCCGACCCTCCCCCAGATCAGCGCGATCACCGGCACCCTGGGCACGGGCGCATTCGGGCCTGTCGAGAGTGTCCCTGGAGCCACATTGACCGCAGAAGGATTCTGGCTCGATGCGGCCGAGAACCACTGGTCCATCAACCCGGACTGCAAGCCCGACCCGAAGACCGGGCTCTGCGAGCCCCCCTACCGGAACAACCCCGACTTCGAGTACGAGTGGAAGATCTATGACGACTCCATCCCCAGGACGGTCCTCTCGAGCAGCAACTCGGTCTTCGTCATCGGGCTCTCCCCGGGCTGCTACGTCGTCGACATCACCGTGCGCGCCGTGAGCTGCGACCTCTCGGTGACGTACACCCGGGAGGTCCCCATCCTGCCCGAGACGGTGACGTGCGAGACGGACCGGCTTGAGTTCCTCCACCCGCAGCCCGACCTCGAGGGGATCCACGCCATCGCGGGCCTCGACCCGCCCCCCGGCGACGGGACGTTCGAGGGGGAGCGAGAAATCCGGTTCACCGTCCTGGCCGTCCCGCCCTGCGCTTGCGACAGTATCGATCCCGAGGATTGCCCTGCGGCCTCCCTGGGCGAGCCGGGGGAGGGACTCGGTCCAGACTTCGAGCTCCGCCTGGCCTTGAAGAGCGAGAGCGGGGAGGGGTACCACCACCTCGCTCTCGCCCACCTCCGCGACGACTGCAAGGACGTCGTCAACGGGCCCAAGTACTTCAGCGCCTGGATCGCTGACCTGGGCGCCATCAACCCGACGCTCTTGCCCCAGAGGGACTTCGCGGAGGTGCAGTTCCAGGCCCGGACGCGGGCCCTGAGGACACCGGTCACCGGCGAGCGCGAACCGGTGACGGACACGTGGACCAACGTCGGCTCGCCGTTCTTCATGACCGCCCGGCCCGAGGTGCTCGAGGAGAGCTATTGGACGGGCAGCTTCGACCCGGCGGACGCCTCGTACCACTTCGTGGTGAAGAGCTCTTCGGAGGCCGCCGTCGAGGTCGCGCTCCCGGCCTCGAACCCGGTACCCCTGGACATCCTCGAGGCCGGCGCCAGCATCCCGAGCTACCAAAACAGCCTGCGCTCGGGCTTCGTCTCGCGCTTCCGCCTGGAGCGCGACGGAGACTGGAAGCCGGAGAACGGCACCGGGGTGAGCCTGGGGGAGATCCTGGGGAACCGGATGACCGGGGCGGCCGTCAACGCGGCGCCGCTCCCCTCGTCGGAAGGCTCCGGCGGCGGCGTGGATGTGGAGTTCCCGACCTACGAGTGGTGCAAGTCCCAGGTCGTCCTCGATAGTCGGATCAGCCAAGAGCTCTTCAGAGGGATCATCTACACGGGCACCGTGGGGCCGGTCCCGGTGACGATCTGGGGCCAGCTCGACTTCGACCTTGAGGCAAGGGCGGAGTACTTGATCCAGGCGCGCCTCTCGCCGTTCGCACCCCTCGAGGGGGAGACCAGCTCGGTCAGGACCGACCTGTACGTCCTCTCCTCGCTCGAGTTGGGCCTTCCCTTCGAGATCACAGCGGACATCCTCTTCGGGATCGTCGACGTCGCGGTGGAGGTCACCCCCGGGTTCGAGGGCCAGCTCGACGCCCACGTGTGGAACGAAGACCTCACTTTTGGCTCGGAAAGGTTCATCTGCGCCAACCTCACGGTCGATCTCGCCGCCGAGGTTTGCGTCGACGCCTACCCCGGCGCATTTGGCCTCGCCGAGGTGTGCAGGTCCTGGGGCCCCTACGAGATAGTCGAATTGCCCCTGATCGACCCCGAGGGGGACGACTTCCGGCCAAGCGGGCGATGCGACGGTTCTAAGATCCCGCCCGGGGCCTGCGCGGAAGAAGGCGCGGGGGGCGCTCTCGGGAGAGGCGCCGGGGCCGATGCGTTCACGCCAAGCTGGAGGGTGCTGAGCGTCACCTCGACGGCCGTCTCGCCGGACGGGCTGACGACGATCCACTGCCTGGTCGACGAGGAGGGTCAAGCACGCATCGCCATCAACGACGAGCCCGCGCTTGCAAGCCCCCTGGGGGGCATCGTCCTCGTCGACCCCTCGGCGGCCTTCGTCTCGAACGATGCCGCCCTCGTGGCCTGGACCGCCTCCTTCACGAGCGAGGCGCCTGACCTCGCTACCGAAGGTCCCTTGACCGAAGCGGAGATGCTCGCACAGCTCAACCGGGTCTTTACCCAGAAGGAGATCGTGATCACGCCGGTGACGAGGATCGCCGGCACGTGGGTGCTGTGGGATGCCTTCCGCGTCGCCGACGTGTCCGACGGCGGGCCGGCCTCGACCCTCTCGCGGCGGGCCGACGGCAAGGCCGACGTCGCGGCGGATCTCGCGGCCCAAGACGCCCTCGTGGCGTGGGTGCGTTACGAGACCCAGGACGTCTTGATCCAGGACACCGTGCAGCCGATGAGGACGATCCGGATGCCCAGGGATCAGAGCCCCACGGGCTGCGGGAGCGAGACCCTCAGTTTCTGTGACGAGGAGGTGGCCAACATCCGTCCGCAGCTCGAGCTCACC
>JACQVW010000138.1 GCA_016209535.1 Planctomycetota bacterium
ATAATCCGGCTGTTCCGGTTCATCGATTGGCTGACCTGGCTCCCGGAGCCTCTGGCGATCGAAGCCCATAACCAAATCGCCGAATGGATCGAGGGAAAGACCATGCCCTATGTGACCCAGATAGAGAGGATCGTCCAGGAACGGAGAGAGGAGATCGAGAAGGCGAGGCAGGAATGGCTTGAGCAAGGGGTCGTTCAAGGCCTCCACGAGGCCATCGCGCTTGGCCTTGAGCTGCGCTTCGGGAAGGAGGGGTCGCGAGCCCTCCCTCGCGTCGAGGCGCTCGGGGACGTCGGGCGGCTCCGCGAGCTGAAGGAAGCCCTCCTGCGAGTGGCGAGCCTGGCGGAGATCGAGGCGCTCCTCGAGGGGCGGTGAGGGCGGACGAGGATTCTCCACTCCCATCGGGAAACCCAGCACATCCGCGCGAGGGATAGAGCGGGGTCCAGGTCCTCGCCACCTCCCACCTCGGGATCAGGGCCAGGAGCCGCACGAGTGGAGCGCCTTGGGGGTTCGCGGCGCCGCGGGCGCGGACCCCGTCGTCGAGCTGGCCACCGTGTTCGACAAGAAGAGCGTGCAGGTCGCGCGGGGGGCGTGAATGGCCGGTCGTGGCCCTGGTCACCTCACGGACAAACCCCTCGCGCGCACTCGAGCTCGTCCTCCATGCTCCCCGCCCCGCACTCCGGGTAGGGCTGTGCGGGCGGCGGGCCGCCCCGGAAGAGGTGGCCGAGGAGGTGGATCGGGTCCGTGAGGTTCACGGCACCGTCGGCGTTCACGTCGCCGGCGGCTGCGCAGGGCATGCCTTCACCCGCGAAGAGGCGACGCAGGAGCGCCAAGGCATCGCCGAGCCCGATGGCGCCGCTTGAATCCGCGTCCCCGCGGAGCGCCCGGGCCGCGGCGGCCTCGAAGACCTCGTCCACGGCCGCGCCCTCCATCCAGAGCGGGATCTCCAGACCGAGCGCCCGCAGGACCGTGGGCGCCGTGTCGTGGACGTGGACGCGCCGCCCGATGGCCGCGCCGCCGCGCACTCTGGCGCCCGTGGCGATCCAGGGGACGCGCCTCACCTCGGGGACCGGCGAGGCGTGCCCCGAGCCCGCCCCGCCGTGGTCCGCGAGGACGATCAGGAGCGTCCCCGCTCGAAGGCCCAGCTCCTCGAGGCGCCCTACGATCCGCCCCACGAGCCGGTCGGCCTCGCGGACCGCCTCGAGGTACTCGGGACTCATCCACTGGTGCCCGTGGCCGGCCGCGTCGGGCTCGGCGATGTGCAGGAAGGCGAGGTGCCAGCGCGCCGCGGGGTCCTCGAGGTCCTGGAGCAGCGCGCCGGCAGCCTCGCTGGAGGCGCCCTGCGCGCTCACGACATAGCGGTCGAGCGCTCCCGGCTTCGCGAGGAGGCGGAGCTTGGCCTTCGAGAGGTAGAGGGCGGTCTTGAGGCCCCGAGCGTGCGCGAGCTCGAGGATGGTCCCGTCGACGACGAGGTCGCCGGGGTCGTCGGCGGCCGTGATCCCGTGCGCCGCGGGCGTGAGGCCCGTGAGCATCGAGACGTGGTTCGGGATCGTGAAGGTGGGCTCCAGGCTCTCGGCTCCGAGGGTGGAGGCGCCCCGCGCCTTGAGGCCGGCGAGGCTCGGGGTCAGCTCGACGGTCACGGCGTCGGATCGGAGGCCGTCGATGGAGACGACGAGGACGCGCTCCGCGGCGGCCGCGTCGAGGGCGAGCGAGAAGAGGGCAAGGGCCGTGAGGGCAGGCATGGGCGTGGCGTCTCCCAGGTTGGCTCGAGAGGGCTCGTGGACCCGCGGCGGCCTCGAAGAGTCGCCCCGGGCCCGGGCGGGCCGCCCGGCACGCGCCGGAAGGAGGGTCCGCCTGCCAAGAGAGACGCGCCAGGAGCGCCGGTGCGCGGGAAAAAGCGGGCGGGAGACCCCGCGTTGACATGCCTCGCTACGGCCCGTATGGTTTTCCATGGTGAAGACCACGCTCGTGATCGACGATCAGGTCTTGGTGCGGCTCAAGCAGGAAGCCACGCGGCAAGATCGAACGATCTCCGAGCTCGTGGAGGCCGCGCTCCGGCTTTTTCTCGAGAAGCGGCCCAAGAAGGAGAGACCGCCTCCCCTGCCGCGGCACAGAGCCGGCCGTCCCTTGGTGGACCTCTCCGACAGGGATGCCTTGTACCGGGTGATGGATGGGCGGTAGTTGTTCCTCGTCGATACCCATGAGCCTACAAGACCCAACCCGCAGCAGAGGCAAGCTCCTCGCCCTCACGCTCGCGTGCGCGGCGGCGGCAGCGTTCGCTGCGGCGCTCGTCCTCTGTCGCGAGGAGCTCTGGGCCTGGTACGCGCTGCGCGGGGTGGATCGCGTCTGGGTCGTCCGGAAAAGGAGCGATGTCAAGCTCTCCCGCGTCGCCGAGGCGCGCATCGTCCGGAAGCTCTCCGCGGTCCTCGAGTCCTCGAGCGTGAGGCTCGAGCGCCCCTTCGCCGATCCCGAGGTTGACTGGAAGGCGGCCGAGCGGAAGGGCACCTTCCTCCTCGTCGCCTGGTCGGCGCCGGCGGAGGTCACCCTCCTCGGCGGGACGAGGGTCCGCGCCGCGGAGGTCCTCGTCTCGTTCCCCGAGCGCGCGTGGCCGCCGGGCCTCAGCGTGCGGGAGGGCGGCAGCGCCTGCGGCTACACGAAGTACACGCCCGGGGCTCTCCTCGACCTCGTCTCGCTGCCCGAGATCGGCCTACGAGACGAGCCGCCCTACTCGACCGTCAGGCCGTCCACGAGCCGGCAGACCGAGCCCTGAGCGGGCGTGATCTCGAGCGTCCAGGGCCCCGGCGGAGCTGCGGTGAGGTCGAACGCCGCCGTGATCGTCTGCGAGTCGACCACCTGGACGCTCGTCCCCGTCACGACCACGGGGTCGTCGAGGGTGACCGTGAGCTCACTCCCGTCGTTGAGGAGCTTCCGGACTCCGCCGGCGGACTCCTGGAATAGCTGCACGATGTCGCCGCCGCCGTTCTCGTACCAGGTGAGCTCGATGGGGTACGAGCCCGCGGCGGGGAAGCCGTAGGCGCCCGTCGTGACGCCGGGGCCGCGCGGCGGCGGGTACTCGGCCACGACGGCGCCGTTCAAGCGGAGGCGGAAGCCGTCGTCCGAGTTCACGCCGAAGGTGCGCGAGCCCGCCGACGGGACGTGGATGTACCCCGTGTAGCGCGCGGCGAGATTGTTGACGGAGCCCGCGTTCCAGGGCGACGGGAAGGGCGTCGTGGGGAAGATCTCGCCGCCCCCCTCGGTCCGCCGCGAGACGGTCGCATGCGTCGTCGAGAGCGTGCGCACGGCGCCTGCAGGGTTCCGGAGGAAGCCCTCGGCGTCGTCGATGTCGCCGTAGGGGCTCGAGCGCTGGGCGTAGTAGGCGGCGAAGCCGCCCTCCGTGCTCGCCGAGGCGAGCCGCACGGCGGGGGTCGTCCCGGTCTGGAACCCGCTTCCCCGGATCGTGAGCGTCACCACCGAAGGCGCCACGGCCGAAGGCTCCAGGCCCTCGGGCACGCAGGGCACGACGCGGAGGACCGAGATGGAGTCGGACCCCACGACCTGGCCCGCCCCGTCGAGGCCTTGCACGCCGAAGACCGTGGTGCCCAGGGGGATCGATCGCGTGAAGGACCACTTCGAGATCCCCGTGATCGTCATGGTGATCGAAGCCCCGTTCAGCCGGAACCTCTCCACCTCGAGGGGGGCGTCCCCCTCGATGGTCACCGAGCTGGCGGAGGTCGAGAAGTCGTTCCCCCCGTTCGTGAGGATCACGAGCGCCGCCGAGGGGAGCTGGGAGAGGACGTAGGTCCGCCGCTGGGCGATGTAGCTCTTGATCGAGCTCGGGTCCGCGACGGAGGTGTGCGCGCGCAGGAGCGCGTAGGTCTCGTCGAGGACCGGGTCCATGTAGGCGTTCGAGAAGGGCCCGTCGACGAGGTCGCGGAACGCCTTCAGGTACAGCTTCTTGTACTTGGGGTAGGCCAGGAAACGGTTCACGGCGTCGTCGATCCCGCCGAAGAGGGGCTCCGACGGGCCCGCGCCGTTCCCGAGGAGGAAGTCCATGTCCCAGTTGAGGAGCTTCCAGCGTCCCTCGACGGGCGGCCGGTACATGTACATGTTCTTGCCGCGGGCGTAGCCGAAGCTGTCCCAGTCGCCGATGATCTTCCGGATCGCGAAGGTCCGCGCCCACTGCTCCGGATCGATCGCGGACTCCACGCTGGCCTCGTACGACGTCCCCGTCGCGTTCATCTTCTGGACCAGGGCCTGGACCGGCGAGAAGTCGTCGTCCCGGTCGGTGTCGCGCTTCTCGAAGTTCCAGCGGTACTCCTCCTTCTTCGCGCCGTAGTTGGCGAGGCGAGCGTCGCGGTTCGAGAAGCCGAAGTTGTCGTCAAACTCGAAATAGTCGTCGATCTTGTGGAGCCTCCCCCCCTCGTCGTCGGGGAAGTAGACCTTGACGTAGCTCTTGTCGATCTTCTGAACGTCGGCGTAGACGCCGTGGTCGTTCCCGTTGAACCAGAGCCGCACGTAGCGCATCTCGCTGTAGGGGAGCCCGATGGCCTTGCACATCTCGTAGGCCGCGCGCTCGCGCTGGAGGGTGGGGTCGCGGCCCGGCTCGAGGTTGTCCAGGTTGATCTCGCTCTCGCCGTTGGAGGGCTGGTGCTCGCCGAAGTCGATCCTGTACGCGTAGCGCCCGCCGACGGGGTCCGTGGGCGGTCCCGAGCGGATGAAGGGGCTGCCCCGGTAACGGAGCTTGGCGTTGTAGAACACGTCCGTGTTGTTGAGGACGAAGGTGATGTCGAACATCTCGTTGGACATCTTGGGCGCGCTCCCGAGGCCCTGGACCGTCGCGGCCGGCATCCACACGTGGTACCGCTCGAGCTGCGAGCTCGGGTTCGGCTCCCCGACGCGGTAGAGGCACGTGAGCTTCGGCGCCTCGGCGGGGAAGGTCGCCGCCTGGCCGAGGCCGTCCTCCGCCGTGATCCAGAAGGCGACCATCTTGCCGCTCTGCTGGCGCGGCAGCGTGGCCGTGTAGACCGTGTCGCCCAACACGGCATCGCCCGACTGGCCCGCGTCGTTCATGGCGACGTCCGTGACCGTCGCCGCGGGCTCCACCCTGTAGCTCACCTTCGCGCTCGCCACTCCGTCCGAGTCGGCGATCGTGGCCGTCACCTTCACGGTGCTCGTCGAGCTCGGCAGGACGGGCGCGTGCGAGACGCCCCCCATGTCGGGGCCGCGGTTGGGCCTCGCGACGGAGCTCGGGCCGCCCGGCGTGCCGCCGTCCGCGGGGACCTTCAAGACCACGCTCTGGGCGACGGCGTTCCCGTGGAGGCGGAGGAGGAGGAACCGCGCGCCCCGCACCCACCGCGCCGAGCCGCGGATGGAGACGGTCTGGCCGCCGCTCACAGCGGACGTGAGCTCGCACTCGATCCTGTTGGAGGCCGTGTCGCCCCGGCCCGTCGCGACGAGGCGCAGGGACCTCGTGCCTTCCACCGCCGCCGCGGTCGTGACGCCCGAGGTCCTGTGCGTGCCCTGCGCGAGCCAGCCCGTCATGCCGTTTTCGAAGGAGCCGTTCGAGAGGCGGTTCTGGTTCGAGACGAGCACCTTCAGGTCGTCGACGAGGCACTCCCCCTGGCTCAAGAGCAGCACGTGCAGCTCGCTCGAGCCTGCCGCCGCCGCCCCGGTGATGGTGAACGCCGTCCACTCGGCCTTCGGCGCCTCGTCGCTCGCGGCCCACGCCGCGGGCGCGTCGTTCTCGCCATGGAGGTCGATGAGCTCGAGCGACGACCCGTAGCCGTCGGCCCAGCGCGGCCAGAGCCCCCCGTCGTCGTAGTGGACCTCGTCCATGGTGACGCCCGAGGCGTCCTTGAGGCGGATCGTCTCGCCGCCGTCATCGAGGGTGCCCCCGTACCCCCCCACCACGTTCGCGATGCCGTACTTCGCCGCGATCGCCTCCGGGTCGTACGCCACGACGAGGTAGGCGCCGGGCTCGATCGCCACGTCGCCGAAGGTGTACTCGACGCCCTTCGTGAAGGTCCACCCCTCGAGGCTGGCGCGGCGCGAGCCCCGGTTGTGGAGCTCGATGAACTCGTCCTTCGGGTCTCCCGAGACGGGATGGTAGTGGATCTCCGAGATCACCACGGACCCGGGCTCGGCGCCGGGCTCGTCGCCGCAGGTGTTGCCATCGACCGCGGTCGGGTCGAAACCCGGCTCCGGGAAAGGCTCCGCGGGCGCCGGGCCGCCCGCGAAGAGGTGGCTCAGCGTGTACACGGCGTCCGAGAGGTCGACCGCGCCGTCGTCGTTCGCGTCGGCCGCGTCGAGGCACGAGGGGCAGGCTCCGCCGGAGAAGAGGCAAGCCAGGGTGGCGATGGCGTCCGAGATGTCCACGCGCCCGCTCGAGTTCGAGTCGCCGCGGATGAACTCCACGCCCTGGGCGCCGAGCGGCGCGCCGAGGCTGAGGCTACAGGCGAGCGAGAGGGGGAGGACGACGTGGATCGACCGCATGAGCCTTGGTTCTCCTTGTCGTGGTTCGTCTCGGTGAGACCCAGCCCGAGAGGATACCGCTGGCCTGGACGAGAATCGCCATGGAAGTTGCCGGCCCAGGGGCCTCCCCGCGCCGGAGGCAGGGCGCTCGCGGCGGCGGAAGAACAAGACACTTGAATTCGACACTTGAGTGTTCTATTATGTCCCCCATGGCGCCGTCGCCCGAGACCAGCTACGCCATCGGGGAGCTCGCGGACCAGGCCGGGGTCAGCCGGCGCACGGTACGCTTCTACGTCCAGCGCGGCCTGATCGACCCCCCCGAGGGCCTCGGGCGCGGCAGCACCTACACGCCCCGTCACCTCGAGCAGATCCTCAGGGTCCGGCGCCTCCAGCGGGACGGCCTCGACCTCGAGGCCATCCGGCGCCTGCCGGAGGGCGAGGCTCCCCGCGAGCGCCCCTCCCTCCCCGTGCCGAGCCTCGTGCTGCGCGTCCCCGTGTGCGGCGGCGTGCGGCTCGAGATCGACGCCGATCGGGGCGTGCCCGAGCCGAGGGTCCTGGGCAGGCTCGCCGAGCTCTGCGCTCGCGTCCTGGGCGAGCGCGCCCAGGGGAGCCGGGCCAAGCCCCCGTCCACCGACGAGAGACCACGGTAGAAAAGACAGCAAGGAGGCCACCCATGCCCAACCTCTCCCCTGCTCCCAGCCCCACTCCCACTCCCGAGCCCGGCGGCCTTTTCTCCGCGCAGGGACGCGTCCCCCTCCGGGGCATCGCCGTGGAGGTCCGGGCGCGAGGCGTCGCCGCCAGCGTGGCCGTCGCCCAGCGCTACAGGAACGACGAGAAGGTGCCCGTGGAGGCCGTCTACACCTTCCCGCTGCCCGAGGGCTGCGCGGCCTGCGGGTTCGAAGTCGAGATCGGCGGCAAGCGCATCGTGGGCCGGGTCGAGGAGCGCGAGAAGGCCTTCGAGGAGTACGACGCGGCGATGGCAGAGGGGCACGGGGCCTTCCTCATGGACCAGGACCGCCCGGACATCTTCACGGCCAACGTCGGCAACCTCCTCCCGGGGCAGGAGGCGGTGGTCCGGCTCAGGTACGTCACCGAGCTGGAGCAGACCCGGGACCTGGTCCGGCTCGTCATCCCCACGACGGTCTCGCCGCGCTACGTGCCTCGAGCGATGGCGAAGGAGGCGGACCCGGCCGAGCTCGACCACATCGCGCCGCCCGCGGTCCTCGGCGGCGTGCCCTACGGCCTGGCGCTCACGGTGGACCTCGAGGCGACGTCTGAGGTGCGCGAGGTCTCGTGCCCGTCGCACCCTGCGCGCGTGGCCCTGGACGGACGCTCGGTCCGCGTGGAGCTCTTGGGCGACGACGTCCAGCTCGACCGGGACTTCGTCCTGGAGGTCGCCCTGGCGCGGCCCCACGAGGCCTCGGCGGTCGTCGCCCGCGAGACGGGCGGGGCGCGCGCCGTCATGGTGAGCCTGTATCCGGACCTCTCCGGCTTCCGCCGCGGGCCCTGCGAGCTCGTCTTCGTCCTCGACCGGTCGGGCTCCATGCAAGGCTCGAGCATCGACCAGGCGCGCAGGGCCCTCCAGCTCTGCCTGCGCTCCATGGAGGAGGGGGACCGCTTCAACATCGTCGGGTTCGGGAGCGCCTTCGAGGCGATGTTCCCCGAGCCCGTGGCGTACTCGCAGGCGTCCCTCGAGGAGGCCACGAAGAAGGTCGACGCGGTGGGAGCGGACCTGGGTGGCACCGAGATCCTCGCGCCCCTCCGCTTCGCCTTGGAGTCCGGCGGCAGCCGCGCCATCCCGCGGGTCGTGGTGCTCCTCACGGACGGCCAGGTGGGGAACGAGGCGGAGTGCATCGACCTCGCGGCCGCGCACGCCTCGAGCGCGCGCGTCTTCACCTTCGGGATCGGGCGCGGCCCGTCCCGCCACCTCGTCCGGGGGATCGCGCGCGCGAGCGGCGGCCAGGCGGAGCTCATCCACCCCGGAGAGCGGATCGAGCCGAAGGTCCTCCGCCAGTTCGGCCGCATGGCCGCGGCGCACTTGAAGGACGTGCGCCTGAACTGGGGAGCGCTCGAGACCGACCTCGTCGCCCCGGCCCAGCTCCCGCCCCTCTTCGACGGCGACCGCCTCACCGTCTACGGCCGCGTGACCGGCGGCCAGCCGTGCGAGGTGGCCGTCGAGGCCGAAGGGCCCGGCGGGAAGCTGCGATTCCCCGTCTTCGTCGACCTCGAGAAAGCGGCCGACGATGCCGCCGTCCCGGCGCTCCTCGGGCGGAAGGCCATCGAGGACCTCGAGGAGGGCCGCGGCCTCGGGGTGCGCGGCTCGGCGCAGCGCGGGCGACGCGAGGGGCACCTCAAGGCGAGGATCGTCGAGCTGGCGCGACGCTATGGCCTGATGTCCTCGGACACGAGCTTCGTCGCCGTCGAGGAGCGCCCGGAAGGCGCCAGCCACGAGGCCGCGGCGCTGCGCCGGATCCCCGTGGCCCTCACGAAGGGCTGGGGCGGGCTCGAGGACACGGGGAGCGCCATCCTGTGCCAGATGGCCTACGCTGGCCCCGCCTTCTCCGAGGTGCACTCGAACGTGCTGTCCGCCGCGCCGCTCGACGAGATCCGGGCCGCGCCCCTCTCGACGGGCGGCAGGCTCGGGCGTCTCGCAAGATCCCTCGGAAAGGCGTTCGTGGCGCGGCGAGAAGAGGCGCCGCCGTCCCGTCCCCCGAGCACGAAGGACGACCTCGAGCTCCTCGCCCGCGCCCAGCGCGCCGACGGGGCCTTCGAGCTGACCGAGGACCTCGCCCGCATCGCGGGCGGCGGGCGGGAGAACCTCGAGCGGCTCGCCGCGCAGCTCCAGGCCCACCGCCGCGTCGCCGAGGCGGTCGTCGCGACCCTTGCGGCCCTCGGAGCCCTCGAGCGGGCCTTCTCCGGCCGCCGCGACGAGTGGCGCCTCCTGGCCGAGAAGGCGCGGAGGTGGCTCGCGGGGACGAAGGTCGCCCCGCCCGCGGGGTTCCCGAGCCTCGAGGCCTGGATGGGCGCGGCTATGGCGACATAGCGGACCGCCGCGCCCGCCTCGTGCGGTTCGAGGGCGACACGCACTCGAAGCTCTTCCGGCACGACCGGGAGCTCTACTCGCGGAGCGTGCTGGAGTTCCTCGCCGGGCTGTAACAGAATAGGCCCGCTCGCGCCTCGACCCTCGCAAGGAAGCGGGGCACGAGCCCACCCTCATGCCTGCCCTGGCCATCCGCTGCAAGAACCTGGTGAAACGCTACCCCGGCGGGGTTCTCGCCGTGCGAGGGCTCGACCTCGAGGTGCGCGAGGGCGAGTGCTTCGGCCTCCTCGGGCCGAACGGCGCGGGGAAGACCACGACCATCGAGATCCTCGAGGGGATCCTCCCACCCACCTCCGGCGAGGTGGAGATCCTGGGGCACACCTGGGGGAACGGGGACATCGAGATCCGGAAGCGGATCGGCATCTCGCTCCAGGAGACGCGGCTTTCGGAGAAGCTCACCGTGCGCGAGACGCTGAGGCTCTTCCGGAGCTTCTACCCCGGCGGGCTCGAGCCGGAGCAGACGATCGGCCTCGTGAGCCTCGAGGAGAAGGCCGACGCGCGCGTGGGAAAGCTCTCCGGCGGCCAGCGCCAGCGCCTCGCCGTGGCCTGCGCCATGGCCGGCGATCCGGCCCTCCTCTTCCTCGACGAGCCCACGACGGGCCTCGACCCGCAGTCCCGCCGGCAGATCTGGGAGATCCTGAAGCGCTTCCGGAACGAGGGCCGGACGATCCTCCTCACCACGCACTACATGGACGAGGCCGAGCGGCTCTGCGACCGCGTCGCCATCGTGGACCAGGGGAGGATCATCGCCCTGGGGAGCCCCCGCGACCTCATCGCGTCCCTCGGCGCGGAGCACGTGATCGACATCTCCGTGGACGACG
Source organism: Planctomycetota bacterium (assembly GCA_016209535.1). Lineage (GTDB taxonomy): Bacteria > Planctomycetota > UBA8108 > UBA8108 > SXIK01 > JACQVW01. Next base: position 10,390 of record JACQVW010000138.1, read on the forward strand.
GTGGAGCCACCGCCCCGCCGCCCAGCGAAGGGGACCTGCGGGCCCTCCCCGGCGTGACCTCGGTGCGGGTCGAGGGGAGCACGATCTCGCTCACGGTCTCCGAGCCTCACGTCGCCATGCCGCGGCTCCTCGAGCGACTCGGCGGAGGCGGCAGCCTGACGCGCCTCTCCATGCGACACGCGAGCCTCGAGGACGTCTTCGTGACCCTCACCGGGCGCCACTTGCGCGAAGGGGAGGCTCCGGCGTGAAGCATGTGAAGTACTGGCCGTTCAAGCAGCTCGTCCTCGTCAGGACGAGGGAGTTCTCGCGCGAGCCCGAGGCCATCTTCTGGGTCTACGTGTTCCCCATCCTGCTCATGTTCGGCCTCGGGATAGCCTTCCGCTCGGGCGCGGACCAGGAGGTCCACGTCGACGTCGTCGCGGGCAGCCGCGCCGAGGAGGCGCGGGCGGCCCTCGGCTCGGACCCGCGCTTCCAGGTCGCCGTCGTGAGCCCGGAGGAGGCCAAGGCCCGCTTCGCCTCGGGGAAGACCGACGTGATCGTGGAGGGGCGCGGCGAGGGCTATCGCTACGTCTACGACCCGTCGCGCACGGGAGCGGAGGCGGCCCGGATCCGCGTGAACGACGCCCTCCAGGCCGCCGCGGGCCGCAGGGACCCGGTCCCGTCGGCGAGCGAGCTCATCACCGAGCCCGGGAGCCGTTACATCGACTGGCTCATCCCGGGCCTCCTCGGCATGAACATCATGGGCGGCGGGCTCTGGGGCCTCGGGTTCGTCACCGTGGACATGCGCATGCGGAAGCTACTCAAGCGCTTCGTGGCGACCCCCATGCGCCGCAGCGACTTCCTCCTCGCCCTCATGGCGAGCCGGCTCATGTTCCTCGTGACCGAGATCGGCGTGATCCTCGCCGTGGGGTGCCTCGCCTTCGGCCTCCAGGTGAAGGGAAGTCTCCTCGCCCTGGCGGTGGTCATCCTCGTGGGCGCGGCGTCCTTCGCGGGCCTGGGCCTCCTCGTCGCCTCGAGGACCGACAAGATCGAGACCGTCTCGGGGCTCCTGAACCTCGTCATGCTCCCCATGTGGCTCCTCTCGGGGATCTTCTTCTCGGCCGAGCGCTTCCCGGGCGCCATGCAGCCCCTCGTCCAGGCGCTCCCCCTCACGCAGCTCAACAACGCCCTGCGGGCCGTGATCCTCGAGGGCGCGCCGCTCGGCTCGCAGTGGCTGCCCGTCGCCGCCCTCGCGGCCTACGGCATCCTGGCCTTCGGGGCGGCGCTCCGGATGTTCAAGTGGCAGTGAGAAGGTACGCTCGCCCGCTCAGAGGGCCTGGAAACCGGCGCGCCTGAAATGGTCGTCCTGCCCTATGTACTCCCGGATTCCGGCCTGTCGCATGACCTCGAAGGAAACGCAGTCCGTGAGGCTCAAGCGCCGTTCTCGGGCCTGGCGACACCGGGCCTCACCCAAGGCGTGCAGGCTTTTGTCCACCCAGACCACGTCGCAAAGGGGGACTATCTTGTCGCGCCATCCGTCGACGGCATCCCAGCCGAGCCTTGCCTGGATGAGGGCCCAGCTCTCGTGGAGCACGTAGCTCGACGTGACGAGTCGCCAGGCGTCGGCCCGGGCCTGCACGAAAGCCTGCCGAGCCCGTCCATGATAGGGGTCTGTCCCGTCCAGCAGGGCGTAGAACCCCGACGTGTCGACGAAAACGGTCTTCACGACCGCAGCCGCGTCCTCCGCTTCGAGTCGCGGATGGCATCGGCGAGCCACCGATCATGGGGCTTGAGGTCCTTCGCTGGCAGCGGGCGAAACTTGCCCGCAATGTCGATCGGGTCATCTCGCCTCGATCGAAACCGGCTCAAGAAAAGCTGGATCCCCTCGCGGATGCAGGCGGCCATGGACCGCCGCTGGCGCGCGGCCGCCTCCCGGAGCTCCTTGTACTCCCCCTCAGGAAGCTGAATCTGTGTGCGAATCATGCCTACAGGGTAGTGCACCCAGGATGTAACTCAAGCCGGAAGGCGGGCGTTCCGGGAATTCACCCACTCGAGCAACCCCTGAACGCTCCCGCGAACCTCCGCGCCTGCTCGTCGACCCACCTCCAGTCCCCCGCGGCGATGCGGGCCCGGTCGAAGAGCGGGTTGCCCACGCCGAAGCCGTCCGCGCCGGCGCGCTTGTAGTCGGGGAGCGTCTCGACGGTGAGGTTCCTGAGCCCGCCCCGCGCTGCGGCGCGCGCCGTCGCCTCGACCTCCGCCGCCGAGAAGCCGCGGAGGATGCCGATCACGGGCAGGTCGCGGAAGAGGTCCCAGGAGAAGGCGCCGGCCATGGCCGGGAAGGTAGCCGAACCCCCACCGCACGTGAAGAGGATTCGGGCCGGACCGCTGCGCGGTCACAGCTCGACGCCTGGATCAAAGCACGGTGATTGGGTAGGATGCGGGCGGTCAAGGTAGGAAGCATTCGACGATGGCGGCGACGATGAAGCTGGACTTCCTCTGGGAGCTCTGGCATTCGGAGCGTGACGACGAGTATCTCGTCCTGGCTGAAGGCGACCTGGATCGTGCCCTTGGAAGCGAGGGGCTTTTTCCATGCGGGACCCGGTGGGCCCACCGCGAGAGAGGCAAGACCCTGAGCGAGATCCTCCGCCGCCCCCCTCATGGCTGGGAAGGTCCCCGCGATTCCGGCTTCATCGCACGACTCGGCCTTGAGACGAGGTTCACCGATCGTTTCCTTACGCACGGTCCGGACGACCCCTGCGACAGCGCAGCTCAGAAGCTCAACCTCCCGAGGCAAAGCGTCAGGCGCCCGTGAGACGCGTGGCGGAGCGGTCGCCGAGCCCCTCCGCCGCCTCGCAAGCGCGGCGCAGCGCGCCCTCAGGGTCCACACGCGCCTGGAGGCGCTTGCACCGATCCGCGACCTCCTGCGAGCCCAGGAGCCGCTCGATCTCACGCGCGGCCCGGCGGGGCTGGAAGAGGCTCCGCGGCACCTTCCGCGCGACCCCGAGGGCCGCGAAGCGGTCCGTGTTGTCGAACTGGTCGAAGGCCAGGGGCACGATCACCTGGGGGATCCCGGCGGCGAGCGCCGCGGAGGCCGTCCCGATCCCGCCGTGGTGGACGAGGAGCCTCGAGCGCGGGAGGAGCCGCCGGAAGGGCACATACGCGGCGCGCTCCACGGCGCCGGC
>JACQVW010000139.1 GCA_016209535.1 Planctomycetota bacterium
AGCTCGTGGCGCGGGCGATCCACATGCTGAGCCAGCGCGCGAAGGGCCCGTTCGTGGCCGTCAACTGCGGCTCGCTCCCCGAGAACCTCGTGGCGAGCGAGCTCTTCGGGCACGTCCGCGGAGCCTACACGGGCGCCGAGGCCAACCGCCGGGGCCGTTTCGAGATGGCGCAGGGCGGAACGATCTTCCTGGATGAGGTCGGCGAGCTGATCCCCGCGATCCAGGTGAAGCTGCTGAGGGTCCTCCAGGAAGGCGAGATCGAGCGCCTGGGGGAGGAGAGGCCGCGGCGTACCGACGTGCGGGTTATCGCGGCGACGAACGCGGACCTCGAGAAGGCGATCGAGGAGGGGCGCTTCCGCGGCGACCTCTACTACCGCCTGAACGTCTTCCCCATCTACCTGGCGCCTCTGCGGGACAGGAAGGCGGACATCACGGTCCTCGCCGACCACTTCCTCGAGGTCTACGCGCGCAAGCTAGGGAAGCGCGTCGTCCGCATCAGCACCCCCGCGATCGAGCTCATGACGGCGTACCACTGGCCCGGAAACGTCCGGGAGCTCGAGAACTGCATCGCCCGGGCCGTGCTCCTCACCGACGACGGGGTCATCCGCGCCCACCACCTCCCTCCGACGCTCCAGACCGGCAACTCCTCCGGCACCACCAAGGCGGGCTCGCTGGAGTCGATGATGATGGCCTTCGAGCGCGAGATATTGATCGAGGCCATGAAGAACGCCGGCGGGAGCCAGCGCCGGGCCGCGAAGGCCCTCAGGACCACGCCGCGGATCCTGGCGTACCGCCTCAAGAAGCACGGACTGGCGCCCCGAGGGAACACGAGCGGCGCCGAGGCGCCGATGGTCGACGCGAACGCCGAGTGAGGGCGCCGCCAGCGGCCTGGACGCGACTCCCGGCGCCCTCGACTGCGCGGCACCGCCCCCGCAGGGGCCGGCGGGGGCTACCTCGCCTCCGCCACCAGCCTCACGCCCTGGTCCTGGAACGTGCGGTCCGGCAGGACGCCGTTCCGGTTTGCGGCGCGGATGAGGTACCGCGTGTTCGCGTACCAGTTGCCGCCGCGGGTCGAGAGGAAGCTGCCCTCCTTCCGGCTCGAGGTGGGCTCCGAGACGGAGCCCGCGAGGTCGCGGACGCCGTAGACGCTCACGTCGAAGGGCGAGCTGCCCGCGACCGCGAGCGTGTCCACCGAGCGGCCGCAGCGGCAGAAGCTGTCGACGGGGTAGTCGCCCCAGACGTGCGCGCGCCGGTCGGCGCCGCGCGCGGCCTTCTCCCACTCGAGGTCCGCCGGCAGCCGGAAGCGCCAGCGCCCGCCGTGCCGCTCCGTGAGCCATCGCGCGTACTCCTCCGCCACCCTGACGGAGATGCCGAAGACGGGGAACTCCTCGCTGCCCTTGTGCTTCTTCAAGACCCACTTGCCCGCCGCCGTGTCCACCTCGAACATGGGCTCAAGCCGGTACTCGGGGATGAGCTTCGAGGCCCGGCCCGCCGACGCCTCCGGCGGCACGACCGCGTTTACGAGCTCGAGGTACTCGCGCACGGTGACCTCCTGCCGGCCGATGAAGAAGTCCCCCACGTGCTCGCGGCCCGCGGGCAAGGACGCGTCGACCTCCGGGTCGCCGCCGCAGGGGAACCAGCCCGCCGGCACGGGGACGAAGCCCGGCGGGACCTCGCTCGGCTCGAGGAGGCGCCCGGCGAGGAGCCCGCCTGCCTGCTCCTGCTCCGGCAGCAGCGGCACCGAGACGGGGAGCCGCGCCGGCACGCGCCCCTCGAGCTCGAGGTGGAGGAGGTAGCTCCCGCGCGGCAGGTCCACCTCGAGGGGCTCGCCCTCCCGCGTGACGCCGATGACGGGCGCCGCCGCGAGGTCGAGCGGGAAGCCCTCGAAGGTGACGCCGAGCTTCACGCGGAAGTCGTCCATGGAGGAGACGCCGGAGGCCGGCGCCCACGCGATCGATCGCCGCTCACCGCCCCGCAACACCTCGACCTCGACCTCCGCGCCTGGCGAGGCGCCCGCGAGAGCCTCCACGAGGTCCTCGAGCAGGCTCACCTTCCTGCCGCCGGCGGAGACGATCCGATCGCCGGCCTCGAAGGGCGCGCCCCGGTCCCAGACCCGCTCCACGGCGAGGTAGGGCTCGCCGACCCCACGGCCCTCCGGCAGGCCGTCGACTCCTGCCGGCGCGAACGCGAGCGGAAAGAGCCTCCCCTCGACCAGCTCGTAGCGGAAGCAGCGGACGCGGGCTCCGCTCGGCCGGCTCTCGAGCCGCACGCGGCCGCCGAGCCGGAGCCTCTCGAGGTAGCGCGAGTCGCCCAGCGACTGGATCAAGCCCGCCACGTACTCGGGCTTCACCGCCTCCTGCCCCAGCCAGTACACCTCCTCGAAGCGCCGCCAGTGGAGCTCCGAGAGGAGGTCGCGAGCCCGGGCGAGCTCCGGCGAGCCCGGCGGCGCCGCCTCACGGGCGTTCGTGAAGGCGAGCGCGGCCTCGTTGAACCGCCTCGGGAGAGCTTCGAGCGCCGCCTGCCAGGCCCGCCACCCTTCGATCTCCTCGCCCAGGGCCCAGACGGGCTCCGCGCCCGAGCGCTTCTCGAAGGCCTCCTTCCAGGCGCGCTCGAGCTCGCCGGCCTCGCGCTTCCCCTCCTCGAAGCGCGCCCGCGCCTCCTCTCCCGCGCGCAGGTGATCGAGGCTGCGCTCCACGCGCCGCCTCTCGTTGCGCCGCGCGGCAACCTGGAAGGCCCCGGCGACGCTCGCCGCGAGCACGAGGACGGCGGCGGCGGTCGCCGCGAGCGCGGTCCGGTTCCTGCGGGCGAACTTGCGGAGGCGGTATGCGGCACCGGGCGGCCCGGCGAGGACCGGCTCGTGCGCGAGATGCCGCCGGATGTCGGCCGCGAGCTCCGAGACGCTCGAGTAACGGCGCTCGCGGTCCTTCGCGAGGGCCTTCATGGCGACCCAGTCGAGGTCGCTCCGGAGGCTGCCCAGGAGCGCGCGCCCGTCGGTGCGCCTCGCGGCGGCGGCGCGCTCGAGATCGCCCCCGAGCTGGCGCAGGCGCATGCTGGGCCGCGGCGGTTCGACCTCCGCGATACGCCGCAGCGCCTCGGTGAAGCCCGCCGAGCGCAGCTCCTCGCGTCCCAGGGGCAGCTCCCCCGTCAGGAGCTCGTGGAGGATCACCCCGAGGGAGTAGATGTCCGCCCGCGTGTCTACGTCCAGGCCGCCGAGGACGGCCTGCTCGGGGCTCATGTACTCGAGGGTGCCCAGGACCTGCCCGACCTCGGTCTGCAGGCTCGCCTCGGAAAGCCTCCTGTCCAGGGACTTCGCGATGCCGAAGTCGATCACCTTCGGCGCGGGCCGCCCGTCGCGCTCCGCCACGAGCACGTTCGAGGGCTTCAAGTCTCGGTGGATGATCCCCTTCTGGTGCGCGTGCTGGACGGCGTCGCAGACATCGAGGAAGAGCCGGAGCCGCTCCCCCACGCTCAGGCGGCGCTCGTCCGCGAACCTCGTGATGGGCGCGCCGCGGACGAGCTCCATGGAGAAGCACGGCCGCCCCCCCCTCGTCGCGCGTGCCTCAAAGACCTTCGCGATCCCCGGGTGGTCGAGGAGGGCGAGGGCCCGCCGCTCTGACTCGAAGCGGGCGACGACCTCCCGCGTGTCCATGCCGAGCTTGACCACCTTGAGGGCCACTTCACGCTCGAGGGGCCGCTCCTGGAGCGCGCGCCAGACGGTGCCCATGCCGCCCTCGCCCAAGACCTCGAGGAGACGGTAGCCTTCCACCTCGTCGGCGGGCGCGGCGCTCTGCAAAGCCCGCGCACCCTCCGCCGCCGTCGGGGCCTCGTCCCGGGAGCCGGCGAGCTTGGCGTGCTCCCGCGCGATCAGCCCGTCGTAGCCGGGAAAGAGCGCCTGATAGGCCTCGAGGGGTTGCACCCGGCCTCGCTCGAGGTCCTCGAGGTACCGCTGGTAGAAGGCGACGCGGATCGCTCCCGCGTCGCCGCCCGCGTCGGGCTCCGTGGACATGCTGGCCTCGCTCGCGCAATGAGAGCCCCGGCATCCTCCGCGAGGAGGGACGGCAGCGCAAGGCGCGACCGAGCTCAGGAGAGGACCTCGCCAAGCATCTTGAGGGCCGCGAGGAGGACCAGGACGAGCAGCGCGAAGGCCATGGCGCCTCGAGTCCATCCGGAGCGCGCCCGGCCGCCGAGGATGCCAGGGACGCCAAGGATGCCCTCCAGAGGACCGCGCCCGGCGGCGCCGCGCGTTGAACGGGGCGCCCCGGCGCGCCTACAATGGCCCCATGGTCCCTGATGCCGTCGACCCGAGGCAGGAGGGCGAGGCGGGCGCCGGAGAGCGTGGCGCCGGACGGCGCGACCCCGCGGGCCTCACCTCGATGCACGTGCGGCGAGCCCGCGAGGGGGACGGCGCGAGCCTCGAGTGGCTCATCCGCCGCCTGACGCCGCCCCTCCTCGCCAGCGCGCGGCGCCAGCTTCAGGGCAAGCTGCGCGCGCTCTACGACCCCGAGGACCTCGTCCACGAGGTCTGGCTCGTCGCCCTGCCCAAGCTGCGGGAGCTTCCGCTGCGCGAGGGGCGATACACGCCGGTCCTCCTCAAGTTCCTCTCGGGGACGCTGGTCAACAAGGTCGGGAACCTGCTCCAGAAGCACGTGCTCGGAAAGGTCAAGCGTGCCCAACGAGGCGGCGAGGACGGAGGCACGGAGGCCATCGCCCGAGTCCCCGACAGCGTCACGGGGATCCTCGTCCGCCTGATCCGGTCGGAGACCCGGAGCGCCGTCCTCGAGGCCCTCGAGGAGCTGAGCCCCCAGGACCGCGAGGTCCTCGTCCTCCGCGGTGTCGATGGGAGCTCGTACAAGGCGATCGGCGCGGTCCTCGGCGTGGACCCGGCGGTGATCCCCATGCGGTACAAGAGAGCCCTCGAGCGGCTGCGGAAGCGGCTTCCGGGCTCGGTCTACGAGGAGCTCGTGGAGGAATGAGTTTCATGCATCCGACCATCTCAGCCTTCCTTTGCATCGCTTTGCCCGCCACCGCTCAAGGAGCCGACGTCCGCGTGCGCGACTCCGAGGCGCTGCGGCGAGCCGCCTCGGGCGCCGCGCCCGGCACGCGGATCCTCCTCGAGCCCGGGGAGTACGCGGCTGGGATCTTCCTCACGGGCCTCAAGGGCGAGGCCGGGAAGCCCATCGTGATCGCCGGCGCCGACCGCGAGCGGCCGCCGGTCATCCGCGGCGGCGGGACCGGCATGCAGCTCACGGACCCGGTCCACGTGGAGCTCGCGGACCTCGTCGTGACCGGCGCGTCCGCGAACGGCATCAACATCGACGACGGCGGCTCCTACGACACGCCGGCGCGCCACGTGGTCCTCCGCAGGCTCCGCGTCACGGACGTGGGGCCGCGGGGCAACCACGACGGGATCAAGCTCTCGGGCCTCGACGACTTCCGGGTCGAGGACTGCGCCATCGAGCGCTGGGGGACGGGCGGCGGCTCGGCGATCGACATGGTCGGCTGCCACCGTGGGGTCATCGAGGGGAACACCCTGCGCCACACGGACGAGGAGGGCTCGACGGGCATCCAGGCGAAGGGCGGATCGAGCGCCATCGCGATCCGCGGGAACCGCTTCGAGCGCGCCGGCGGCCGCGCGGTGAACATCGGCGGCAGCACGGGGCTCCAGTACTTCCGGCCGCCGCTGCGCGAGGGCGATGGGGAGCGGTTCGAGGCGCGCGAGATCCTCGTCGAGGGGAACACGTTCACCGGCGGCGGGGCGCCCGTGGCCTTCGTGGGGGCCGACGCCTGCGTGGTCCGCTTCAACACGATCTACCGGCCGCGGCGCTGGGCCCTCAGGATCCTCCAGGAGACGCGCGAGCCGGGCTTCGCCCCGTGCCGCCGCGGCGAGCTCACCGACAACATCGTCGCCTTCCGCGCCGGCGAGTGGGGCGGCGCGGCGAACGTGGGCCCCGCTACCGCGCCCGAGACGTTCGCGTTCGCGCGCAACGTCTGGCACGCGATCGACGAGCCCGCCCGGAGTCGCGTCAAGCTGCCTGCGGCCGAGAAGGACGGCTCCTACGGCGTGGACCCGCTCTTCATCGACCCCGAGAAGGGCGACCTGCGCCTGCGCCCCGAGAGCCCGGCGCGCGCCGCCGGCGCGCAGGCGCTGCCACATCTCGAGCGCGCGCTACGCGACGGCGATCAGCAAGGGAGGCTTCTTGAAGGTGGCGCCCGAGCTCATCGTCGAGGTCCTCTGCGGCTCCGACCGCCCCAGGAAGGTGAAGGAGAATCTGCGCGAGCACTTCGCGATTGGCGTCCGCCTCGTGTGGGTGGCGGATCACGGCAGCGCAGGATACACGATCAGCTCGAGGCGATAGGGTGCGGGCATCTTCGCTGCCAGAAAGCTGAAGTCTCGCTCGTTAGCCGTAAAGACCGGGTGCCCGTGGCGCGCAGCGGTCGCCGCGATGAGGATGTCCAGAATCCAGCTCACGCGCCTCGACGACTTGGTCTTTGCTCTCCTCTGCCTCCTCCCGGCCTGCGGGAACGGGCAGACGGCTCTCAGGTGTCCTGCGATCACCGCGGACTCGAAGTCGAACGGCAGCACGTCCACCGTCCTGACAGCGAGCAGCTCCATGTAGGTGTCCCAGAATCCGATCCAGTCAGCAAAACGTGATTGGTAGCCGAAGCGGCGCTCGAGGACGGTGGGAGCGGTGACCGCGAGCAGGTTCCCGCGGACGAGCCACCCTTGAGCCCAGGCCATGATCTCCGGCTCCCCGAGCCTCGAGTCCATGTCGGTGTCGAGGACGACGGCATCAGCCATCCATCTCTTCCCTGAGCATCCTTGCAGCTCGTCGATGTTCCTCCGGAGGCGCGAGGGCCTGAAGCCGTTTCATGACGCTCAGGAAATGCGACGACCGGAGGGCGGCTCTCTGGCGCTCCTCGATGGCCTCCGTGATCAGCACGCTGATCATGTTGGACAGCTTGCGGTCCTCCTTGCGTGCCAGCTCCTTGAGGCGCTCCGCGGTCGGATCTTTCAGAACGATCGTCGTACGCATGGATGGTGTTCCTGGTTGGCTTTGTATGAAAAAAGCATACATTGGCAGGAAAGTCTTGTCCAGACCGAATCGCCGGATCGCTCGGCTCGTGTCCCCCGACGGATCTCCGGTTCCGGCGCAGGCCGCGACCGCCGCCCGTGATCCGCGGCGGGGCGATCGGGATCCAGCTCACGGACCCGGCCCGGCGCACGGTGCCCGAGCACGACAGCGACTACGATGGCGCCTGGAAACAGGCTCTGCGGGATCACCTGCCGCAGTTCGTGGAGAAGTACTTCCCGGCGATGCACGAGGCGATCGACTGGACGAGCCCCCTCGATTGGCTCGACAAGGAGGTCAGCCAGGTGCTCGGCCAGCCCCACCGGCGCAACCGCGAGGTCGACGTGCTGGTCCGAGTGCGGCTACGGTCCGGCGGGCAGCAGTGGATCCTGGTCCACCTGGAGATCCAGACCTCGTACGAGGAGGGCTTCGCGCTCCGGCTCTCGCGCTACTCGAGCGGCCTCTTCTGGGTGTTCGGCGAGCGGGTGGTGACGCTGGTGGTGCTGGCGGACCTGCGCGAGGGCTGGCTGCCCCGGGAGGACGTCTTCCAGGTGGCCGACTTCGAGAGCCGGCTCAAGTTCCCGGTGTGCAAGCTGATCGCGCGCCTGGAGACGGACTGGCGGGATGACAATTCGCTGCCGGTCCAGCTCGCGCGGGCCCAGATCGAGGCGCTCAGGACGGCGGGCGACCCCGAAGGCCGCTACCGGGCCAAGTGGCGGCTGGTGCGCCGACTCTTCGAGCTGGGTTATAATGCAGATCAAATCCGGGAGCTATTCCGGCTGATCGACTGGATGATGCACCTCCGGGACGATCTGAGCGAGCGATTCGAGCAGGACCTGACCGCGTTGGAGGAGAGCCTGAAGATGCCTTACGTCACGTCGGTGGAACGGATTGCGGAAGCGAGGGGGGAAGCCCGAGGGGAAGCCCGAGGGGAAACCAAAGGCGGCACGAACGTGCTTCTCAAGCAGCTCCGGAAGCTGTGCGGTCCTCTGCCCGAGAGGGTGGAAGACCGCGTCCGCAAGCTGTCGATGGAGCGCCTGGAAGCCCTGGGAGAGGCGGTGCTCGGCTTCCGATCGCTCCAGGACCTGAAGGCCTGGCTAGATTCCCACGAGAAGCCAGCCGAGGGATGACCCAGCGGCCGCTGCGAGCTGGTGCGGGGGCGGATCGTCGCCGTGAGCCCTGCGCAACCGGAGCACGGAAGGGTGAAGCTCGACTTCACCCGACAGATAAGGACGAGCTCGCGGGTGAGGACGTGCTTCCGGGCTTCCGCGTGAGCGTGGCGCGGCTCTTCGAGGACTGATCTCGCGGGCTGACCGTCGATCGCGGCCCGCGCGCCGCGCTCACAGCCCCGCCAGGTTCGGCTCGAGCTTCGCGTAGCCCTGCTCGCGGGCGAGGACGTCGAGGGGCAAGGAC
>JACQVW010000162.1 GCA_016209535.1 Planctomycetota bacterium
ACCGGCTTCAGGAAAAACCCGGCCGACAGGAGCAGGCGATGCTTCGTTGGGAGTACGACTCAGCTCTCGCGGCGGACCAGAAGAACCCCTGTCGCCATCACGTACAGGCGCCGGCAGCGGTCTCCATCGCGGGGCGCCCCCTCGATTTGAACAAGGCTCATATCCCGACAGGGTGGGTCACGATGGAGGAGGTGCTCCGTTTCTTGATCGTGGAGCTTGGTGTCAAGCCCCGCTGCGGTGACCACTGGCCCGCAACGCTTGCCACTTCGGAGCGCGTCTTCTTCGAGGAATTCACTTCGAAGCGCTACCGGCAGTAGCCTCCGGGGGCCTGTCGCTCCCCAATCGAGGGGATAGCGGTCAAGGAGGCGGTCGCTAGCGGCGATGCCCTGCCGGCCCTCCCGGGGGAGGATAATCCCGAGCCGCTCGCCGCCCGGCGGACGGAACCGGCCGCCGAGGAGGAGGATCACCGGCTCGCGCCCAAGCGCGTGCAGATCGGCGCCAGCCGCCCCGAGCGCCGAGACGGTCTTCATGCTGAGGTGCCTGATGGCGCCGGACAGGTCTTGCGCGAGGCGAAATAGCTCCTCGGTATCTGTGCGGACGTGTGCCGCTCGGGGGGGCGTCTTCCAGCGCCTCCACAGCGCCAGGGTACTGGCCCAGCGCGCGCTCCATGTCGGCGATCGCGGCCTGGGTCGCGGCGCTCTCGGGATCCTCGATCCTCAGCACATCCAGCACCGCCTCTCGGTCCTCTGCGCTGAGCGTGACGCCGCTCACGCCCCACATGGGAGCGTGGCGTGGCTTACGCTCTGGCCGCGGCATCCTTCTCCTCCTCGGCGCTCGGCGCCACGAGCCCCAGCGTCCCGGCGTGCTCGCCGGCGAGCACCGCAACCTTCTCGCCGAGGGCCTCGAGCGACTAGCGCCCGACGTCCTCGGCGAGCCTGGCGTACACCTGCGTGGTGCTCGCGTTCGAGTGGTTCAGGACCGAACGGGGGCGCCGCTTAGCCGCACGAGAAGGCCATGGCAGGAGGTTCTCCCCCCGGAGGAACGCGACCGTCCCCAGGCCCGCGAGGACGAGCGCCCCGGCCGCGAACCCCGCGATCCTTCCCCCCCGCACCACGCCACGGCTCGCCCCCCCTACTGCGTGTACCTCGCCAGCCCCAGGAAGTTGTCGCGGATGTTGTTCTCGAGGCGGATCAGGTCGCCCGCCTCCTCCTCGTCGGGGTAGAAGTCGCTCTCGTGGGGCTCCAGACCGAATGCGGGGTAGACCTGGAAGCGCGAGTAGACGTAGCTCACGTCGAGGAGCGACTTGAGCAGCCCTCCGAGCCTCCCGCTCGCCTCCTGGTACTTCTCCTGGCCGCGCGCGCCGTGCTCGTCGCGCAGCGCCTGGACCTTGGGGCGCCACTCCGTGTCGAGGAAGGCCCGCCACTTCGCCTCGTCGAGCCCGCCCTCGGCCGCGAGCAGGTCCTCGTGCCGGAACCCGCCACGACTCGCGCGCTTCTCCTCCCGTGCGGCCGCGTCCCCCTTCGTCCTCGCGAACATCTTGAGCTCCTGCACGCGCGACTTGAGGGCCCGCTCGAGCTCCCGCACGCTCGCGACTTTGCTCGCGTAGTACTCGCGCGACGCCGCATCCGCGGCTCGGTCCTCGGCCGGGTCGCCCGCAAAGATCCTCCGCTCGACCTCGGGGACCACGAGCGCGTCCCAGTCCACCTCGGGCCGGAGCCGCTCCCACTCCTCGACCGTCGAGGGCCGCTCCAGGAGCGTGTTGAAGGAGGCCTTGGCCAGGTAGGTCCCGCTGAAGAGCTTCACGTCGCGGGGGCAGAAGATCGATGCCTGGAACGCGCCGCCATTCACCTCGGCCGGCTCGACGGACGCGAGGAAGCGGAAGCCGTCGAAGTAGATGCTCGCCGCCACGTGGGCGCCGACGGGCAGCGCGGCCCAGCCTCGAAGCCGCACGCGCGCCCCGTTCCCCCACTCCTCGACGAAGGCTTGCTCGATGCGGATCGGAGCCCCGCCCGAGGTCGGCGCGGCGGCCCCCGGCGCCACGTTCAAGGTCCATCGCAAGCCCTCGGGTCGCTCCGGGACCATGGCGCCGTCGAGCGAGTAGGCCGCCGCGCTCATGGGGAACTCGTCCTCGGGCGCCCCGGGCGCGTCCCCGGGCCCCGCCGCGGCCTCGGGCTCGGGGTCCCCGGCGATGACGCCGTCCCACGACGCGACATCCTGGCCGTCCCGGAAGACTCGGACCGTGACCCGGCGCGGCCTCGCCGCCGCCGGGAACGCGAAGACCCCCTCCGCGTCCGTCACGGTCACCTCCTCGCCGCAGGCGACCGTCCGGCCGGCGAGCGGCTCGAGCGCGGGCCCGAGGAGGCGGCCTCTGACGGCGAGCTCCCGGCGCGCCGGCGGCAGAGGCGGAGGAGGCTCGACGCGCTCCACCACCTCGACGGCGGAGGGCTGCGGGGCGGGAAGCGATGGCTCCGGCTCGGTCTGGAGGGCGTCGCGGAGGACGTATGCGGCCAGCGTGGCCACGCCCACCACCGCGAGGAAGAGGATCCAGCCTCGATTCATGTCGCCTCAGGATACGCCGGCCCGCCCCCGGGAACCAGGAGAAAGACGGCCCGCGCCCGGGAACCATGAGAAAGACGGCCCGCGTCCGCTCCTCGTTGCGCGTCTGGTACAATGACCCCATGGAACCTCGCGGGAAGGCCGCAGCCGCCAAGGCCGTCGTCGTGACGGGGCTGGGTTGCGTGACGCCCATCGGGAACTGCGTGGCGTCCTTCTGGCGCTCGCTCCTCGAGGGCCGCAGCGGGGCGGCGCCGATCGCGAGCTTCGCCACCTCCCCCTACAAGACCTCGATCGGCTGCGAGGTGAAGGGGTTCGAGGCTCCCGCGCCGAACGGCGGGCGCTGGGGCCGCGCGACGGACCTGGCCATCGCCGCGGCCGGGGAGGCGCTCCGGCACGCCGGGATCGACCCCCGAGCGGAGGGTCCTCGCATGGGCGTCTCCGTCGGGACGACCATGGGCGAGCCCAACTTCCTCGATGAGCTCACGGCCCGCGCCGGCGGGCCGCCGCCGTCCCCCGACGGCGCAGGCGCCCCCTGGGGCGAGGTGCTCACCCACAGCGCCTGGTCGATCACGTCCTGGGTCGCGAGCCAGCTCGGGATCGAGGGCCCGCAGGCCTCCCTTCCCGCCGCTTGCTCCGCCGGCAACTACGCCGTGGGCCTCGCCTTCGACCTGATCCGGCAGGGCCGCCTCGAAGCGGCCGTCGCCGGGGGGACCGAGGCCTTCAGTGAGTCCGCCTTCGCGGGTTTCTCGAGGCTCAACGCCATGAGCCCCGACGCCTGCCGCCCCTTCGACGCGGACCGCCTCGGCTTGCTCCTCGGGGAAGGCGCCGGCTTCCTCGTGCTCGAGTGCGAGGAGCACGCTCGGCGCCGCGACGCGCCGGTCCTCGCCCGCGTCCTCGGCTACGGCCTGAGCTGCGACGCGTACCACATCACCGGCCCGCACCCCGAAGGCGAGGGCGCGGCGGCCGTGATGCGGAACGCGCTCCGCGACGCGGGCGCTGACCCGGGCGAAGTGGGGTACATCTGCTGCCACGGGACGGGCACGCCCCACAACGACCGCACCGAGGCGAAGGCGATCCACAAGGTCTTCGGGGACCGCGCGCGCTCGGTCCCCGCGAGCTCCATCAAGGCCATCACGGGGCACATGATGGGCGCCGCGAGCGCCGCCGAGGCCGTCGCGTGCGTGCTGGCGCTCCGGGACGGCGTGCTCCCGCCCACGTGGAACCACCGGCGGCTCGACCCGGAGTGCGACCTGGACGTGATCCCCAACGAGCCTCGCGAGGCTCGCGTGAAGGTCGTCCTCAACAACTCCTACGCTTTCGGCGGGAACAACGCCTGCGTGGCGTTCGGGGAGAGGTAGGCCGGCGTGGGCGACGGCCACGGCTCCGGCTCCGGCTCCGGCTCGAGCGGCCCGCGGGGCAGGCGTCCGGCCATCACGGGGATCGGCCCCGTCGCCGCCTCCGGCGTCGGCCCCGGGCCCTTCTGGGACTCGCTCCGGGAAGGCGCGGCGCCGGACGAGGCGCCGCTCCACGACCCGAGGGCCGAGGGCCTGCCCGTCGAGCCCTTGCCCCTCCGCCGGGTGGACGCGGCCCGCGTCGAGCAGCTCCTCGGCTCCGAGCCCTTCGCGAGCCTGCCCCCCGACCCCGAGCTGCGCCTCGCCGCCGCTGCCGCCCGCCTCGCCCTCGAGGACGCCGGGCTCGCTGGCCGCGACCTCCGCGACGCGGCCCTCGTCGCCACCTGGGAGGCCCCGGGCATGGACCGGCTCCTGCGCGGCCTCTTCCAGGACATCGCGGGGCCCCGGGCATCCACGGTAAGCCCGGAGGAGGCCTTCCTGCGCTTCTACGACCGGCACAAGGAGGCCACCTACTCCACCCAGTCCTTCATCCACCTCCACGTCCTCGCTCGCGCCCTGGGGACGCGGGGCCACACGCTGTTCCTCAACAACGCGTGCGCCTCGGGGCTCTACGCCCTCGACGCAGGCGCGGCCCTCATCGAGGCGGGCCGCGCCGACGCCGCCGTGGTCGTGGCCGCCGAGTCGCCGCGCTTCCCGACGAAGCCCCTCTGGTTCCGCGAAGCGGGGCTCCACGCGACCGACCGCTGCCTCCGTCCTTTCGACCGCGACCGGACCGGGCTCGTCCTGGGCGAGGGAGCCGCGGCCGTCGTCCTCGAGCCCCTGGACGCCGCCCGCGCCCGGGGCGCCCGCGCCTACGCCGAGTACCTCGGCGGCGGGTTCAACCAAGAAGGGTGGAAAGTGGTCGTCCCGAGCTTCGCCGAGCGGTTCCACGAGGAGGCGATCCGCGACGCCCTCCGGAGGTCCGGCGTCGAGGCGCGCGCCGTCGACGCCATCGTGGCGCACGGCGCGGGGACGAGCCTGAGCGATGCCTACGAGGCGCGGGGGATCACGGCCGTCTTCGGCGAGAGGCCCGAGCGGCCCCTCGTCACCGCCCTGAAGGGGCGCCTCGGGCACACGCTGGGGGCGAGCGCCCTCCTCGAGTCGGTCGCGCTCTGCCTGGCCCTCGAGCGGCAGGACATCCCCGGCACCGC
>JACQVW010000154.1 GCA_016209535.1 Planctomycetota bacterium
ATGCCGTCGCCGTTCCCCGGAATGGACCCGTTCCTCGAGCACCCCGGCGTCTTCCCCGACCTTCACGACAGCTTCATCCTGTATCTCAGGGAAGCCCTGCAAGCGCAGCTCCCGGAACCCTACTTCGCGATGATCCGCGACAGGCTCTGGGTGGAGCTGTCGGAGCGTTTCATCGAGCCCGACGTGCACATCCGGAAGGAGGGTGTGGAGAAGCGTCCCGGGTCGTCCCCACCGAACGGCGGAGCCGTGGGCGTCCTGACTCGCACCCATCCCATAGTGATCCCCGTCTATCACGATGAGAGACGCGAGGATTTCCTCGAGATCTGGGTCCGCGATGCGGCCGGCGAACGCGTGGTCACGGTCGTCGAGATCTTGAGCCCCAGCAACAAGACCCCTGGCGACCAAGGACGCGACCTCTACGTTTCCAAGCAGCGCGAGGTCCTCCGATCGCCGCTCAATCTGGTGGAGGTCGATCTCCTGCGCGCCGGGACGCACGCCACGGGCGTACCGGAGCCAAGACTTCGGCGCGAGGCCGGTTCCTTCGACTACCACGTCTGCATGCACCTGCCTAACGTCTGGCACTCCTTCCTGGTCTACCCGATCCGGCTCGAGGAGAAGCTGCCTCGGATCGAGATCCCTCTGCTTCCGGGCACGCCTGCCGTCGAGGTGGACCTCCAGGCCGTCTTCGATCGCACCTACGATGCCGGCCCGTACCGGCGGAAGGTGAAGTACACGCTCGCCGAGCTGCCGCCGCCCCTCTCGGAGGAGAAGCTCGGCTGGTGCCGGGACGTCCTCAAGAAGCACGGCGTGCCCGCGGCCTGAGGAGCATGCCCCGCCCCCTGCGCACCCTTCGGATGCCCTGCCGGTCCTCGCTCCGGGCGCTTCCGGCCTTCCCCGCCTTCCTAGCCTTCTCCGCCCTCCTCGCCTTCCCCGCGCTCTTGGCCCTCCGCGCCCCCGCGGGCGCCCAGGAGAAGCCTGGCGCGCCCGACCTCCTCAAGCGCTGGCGCGAGGCGCCCGGCGAGGCCGAGGCGATCCTCGTCGAGGCGCTGACCGCGCCGAGGAAGGCGCGCGCCGAGCTCGTGCGCAGGGCCGGACACCGCCTCTCGGCCGCCGCCGTGAGGGGCGCCATCCAGCGCCTCCAGGCCCTCGGCGACGCGGGAGCGGACCGCTGGTGCCTCGAGATCGTCCACCACCTCGCCGAGGGGCACGACGTCCGCCTCGCGGCTCCCGCCGAATCGAGGGCCCTCTTCCGGCCCGCGGCGCCGGCGCGGCTCCTCGATGCCCTGTCGCCGGCGCGGGCCGGAGAGGACGCGGACCTCCTCGCGACGCTCCTCGGCCTCCTGCCCGTCTGGCCCAAGACGCCCGAGCTGTCGAGCCGGCTCTGGAGGCTCGCGTCGCGCGCGAGCCTGCGCTCCGACCTCCGCCTCCTCGCGGTGCGGGCCTTGCGCGGCGACGGCGGCAAGGACTGCCAGGCGAAGGCGCTCCGGCAGTACCTGACGGAGGAAGACACGCGGGTCCGCGCCGCGCTCCTCGACCTCCTGGACCCCGCGGCGAGCCCGAAGGCCCTCGCGACCATCGCGAAGCGCCGGGAGTCGCTCGGGCGCCAGGGGACCGAGGAGGTGCGCGCTTTCCTCGCCCTCGCCGCCCGGGCGAAGAGCGACGAGGGCCTCGCCGCGCTCCGTGACGGCGCGATCTACTCCCGGGAGGCGGCGGAGCGGGCCCTCGCGGTCCGGCTCCTCGCACGCTACGCGGACCACCCCCGCTTCCTCGACGCGGTGCGGGAAGTGCGGGACCTGCAGGTCAACGAGCCCGACCTCCGCCGGCAGATGCGCTCGGCGCTCCTCGAGCTCCCCGCCGGGTCGGCGGACCCCCGGGCGCTCGAGCTGATCGAGGAGGCCATGGCGGATCCGGACCCGGGCATCCGCCTCGCGGCGGTCCACGCCCTCCGGAGGTTCCCGGGCGACCGCACGACGCCGCTCTTCGCGCGCCTCCTCGAGGACAAGGTGCCGCAGGTCGTCTCCGGCGCGGTCTGGGGACTCTTTTTCACCCGCCGAGGAGAGGCGCTCGATGAGATCCTGGACCACCTCGAGCCCCTCTCGGTGGCCGGCGGCGTGCTCCTGGCCGATGCGATGCGAGCGCTCTCCCTCGCCACCGGGCGCGAGCACGAGGATCCAGGGGAGTGGCTCGCCTGGCGGAAGGAGCAGGGCCGCCTGCCCGAGTCCTACGCGCTCCCGGTCCGGGCCTCGCGGGGCCGCACGGTGGTCCGCGGGTTCTACGAGCACACGATCTTGAGCCACCACCCGCTCTTCGTCCTCGACGTCTCGGGCAGCATGAGCGCGTGGGAGGGCTTCTTCACACGCCGCGAGGCGCTCTACGCCGAGCTCTCGGCGGCCCTCGGCTCCCTCGACGAGACCGTCGCCTTCTCCCTGATCGCCTTCGACGACGATGTCCACCCCTGGCCCGAGGGTCCGAGGCCCGCGACGGCGGAGAGCGTGGCGAGCGCCCTCGCGTTCCTGAGGTCGCTCCCGGACGGGCGGGGCACGAGCTTCCACGCCCCGCTCAAGGCGGCGCTCCTGACGGTCTCCTGCGACACGGTCTACTTCCTATCGGACGGCGAGCCGAGCAGCGGCGAGCTGCGGTCGCCCGAGGAGATCGCGAGGTGGCTCCGCGAGGCGAACGCGAGGCGGGGGCTGATCATCCACACGATCGGGATCGGCGAGACGAACGACCTCCTGCGGAGGCTCGCCGTGGAGAACCACGGCGTGTACAAACCGATGCTGCCCCGCGCCGGGGGCGGGGAGTGAAAGGGGAGCCCGAGGGGAGCGAGGGGGCAACGAAAGGAGCACGAAAGGACCGAGACATGGCGAGATCGGCAGACGGACGGAGGGCGAGGTGGGCTCGAGCGCTCTGCGCCGCGGTCGCCCTGGCGGCGGCGGGCCGCGCGACCGCGCAGATCGAGGAGGGCAAGGTGGGGAAGTACCTCGAGTACGACGAGGCCGCGGGCGTGAGGCCGGACTACCCGGCGCTCACGATCGATGACCTCCGCAAGGTCACGCTCTACTCGAAGCTCGCGATCCGGGGCTCCCAGGTCGTCATCGCCGACGCCGCGTACCTGCGGGGCATCGAGGCGCACCCCCGAGACAAGGACCTCTTGATCGTCACCTCCGACCACTTCCGCTTCACGGTGCTCAAGAACGCCGCCATCGATCCCAGGGAGGGCCCCGGCTACAAGTTCCTCTGGATCCAGCACGCCACGAAGGAGACCCTCGACGGCAAGCCCTGGCTCAAGGACCTCGTCCTCCTCCCGTACCAGAAGAAGACCGGGAAGCTCTTGAGCCCCTGGCCCTTCAAGGGACGGAAGAGCGCGAACCCCGATCGGGACGTCCCGTTCCGCGACGCGCGCTTCTCCATCGCGGCCGGCGACCCGCGCCCGGCGCGGCTCAAGGCGCCTCCCGAGGCGCAGTGCGTGGTGGGCACGTTCCACAGCGGCAACGCGGACTACCTCGTGCTCGACGTCTTCGGCGGCTACTCCTGGTGGGGGAAGGTGGCGTCGCAGGAGCTCCTCCCGCTCCGCGGCGCGGCCCCCGCGGCCATCGACGCCTTCCACAAGGCCGCCGGCGCGCGCAAGGCGGGACCCCCGTTCGTCGAGAGCCCGTGGAGGAACCCGCGGTCGAAGAACACGCACAGCGTCCTCGCCACGACCGCCGACGGGGCCAAGCGCCTCGCGGCGAAGCTCCCGGCGATCCTCGAGACCAAGGTCCGGAGCGAGGTGGCCGAGGGCTGGGAGGACCTCCTCCTCCTCGACGAGGAGAACCTGCCGATCAAGGCCCTGGACGACCTGCTCAAGGACGCGAAGACCTTCGGCGATATCGTCGCCTGGGCCGGCACGTACTCGGAGAACCGGTGGGACAGCGGGCTCTTCCACACGGAGTGGTTCGGGCCCCTCGAGGAGGACCTGAAGGAGAGCGAGCGCTCCCACATCGTGAACGCCCGCGTGCTGCGCTACGCCTTCCGGCGCATGGGCTTCCCCGCGCAGGTCCACGGCGTTCACGAGAAGATCGCGCTCTACCCGCACCTCCTCCTCGAGGTCTTCATACCATCGCAGCGCGTGAGCTGGTTCTTCATCTCGAACCACCGGACCCACGTGATCTGCGAGCCCGAGTCCCCGGTCCTCTACGCGCTTCCCAACATGACCTTCACGTTCCGGGGGAAGCTGCCCCTCTTCGACATCCACCTGGGCGGCGGCAAGCTCCTGGGCATGCCGGCGGCGCGGGGGTGAGGGGGGGGGGACGGGCGTCCTCGTGCCCCCCGCCTCGAGCTTGTGGCTGGAGGCTCCCTCCTCAGTTCAGCCTCGCTCGGGGCCTGGAGGGACCAGGCCCCGTTGCATGAGCCAGGCATCGATGACCCGATAGACCGCTCGTATCTCCTCATCCGAGTGGCCGTGGGCGTGCATCCAGTCCTCGAACGGCCTTTCCCCCGAGATCAGCCGGCTCCACAAGTCCTGGATCTCTGATTCGGAGAGTCCGCAGACGGAGAAGCTGTGCGCGGGGGGTCCAGGGACGATCCCGGCCGCCGTGAGGTCCAGGATCTGCCTCCGGTTCTCCTGGACGAGCTGGTCCACGAAGGCGAAGACAGCCGCCTTTCTCTCCGGGGTGAACCGGCGCATCTCCATCTGGTCGCTGAGGACTTCCCTGACGCGACTCACGCCACCGCGCGCCAACCAGGCCCTCAGGTCATCGACCGCGCTGCCCACCATCCGGAAACGGTCCACCTTCAAGACCTCCAAGGTGTACTCGAAGAACCTCCGGAGCAGGCTCTGCCAGTCGTCCCTTTCCAGGTGCTCTATGAGCGCCATTGGGTTTGCGTGTCCTTCCGGTGACGGGCGCCGCTGGTTGGACCCTAACTCCTGGGGCGCCCATGTCAAGGGCCCTGCCAGGGCTTGCTCCACGGGTCGGTGTGGTCGGCAGGTAGGTAGGGTCGCCTGACCAGCGGTGGTCTCCGCGGCAGGTGTGGCTGGGGGGCCCTCTCGGCAGTCCCCCCTCGCAGCCCTGCGTGGTATAGTGACCGAGGTCACAGCCCGCCCGACAGCCCATGCTTCCAGCCCTACCGACGCCTCCCCCCAAGCTCGCCCGGCGGACCGCCGCCTCGCCCGCCGCGCTCGCCGCCGCCGCGCTCGCAATCCTCGCCGGCGCTGCCGCAGCCCGCGCCGCGCCCGTCGACTTCAACCGCGAGGTGCGGCCGATCCTCGCCGAGAAGTGCCTCAAGTGCCACGGGCCCGACTCGAAGGAGAGGAAGGCGGGGCTGCGCCTCGACGCGCGCGACGGCGCGCTGCGGCCCTTGAAGTCGGGGAGGACGGCCATCGCGCCCGGGAAGCCCGCCGAGAGCGAGCTCGTCCGCAGGGTGCGGTCCGAGGACCCGAGCTTCCGCATGCCGCCGCCCGAGGCGCAGAAGACGCTCTCCGAGGCCGAGGCGGCGACCCTCGAGCGCTGGATCGCCGAGGGGGCGGCGTACCGAGAGCACTGGGCCTTCGTGCGGCCGGCGCGGCCGCCGCTCCCGGCCGTGGGGGACGCGGCCGGCGAACGCGGTGCGTGGCCCCGGAACGAGATCGACCTCTTCATCCTCGAGCGTCTCGAGGCCGAGGGACTCGCGCCGTCGAGCGAGGCGGACCCGGTCACGTTGGTCCGCCGGGCCACGCTGGACTCGACCGGCCTGCCGCCGTCGCCCGAGGAGGTCGACGCGTTCCTCGCCGACCCCTCGCCCGAGGCCTACGAGAGGCTCGTCGACAGGCTCCTCGCCTCGCCGCGCCACGGCGAGCGCATGGCCGTCGAGTGGCTCGACGCGGCGCGCTTCGCCGACACCCACGGCTACCACATCGACAGCGGCCGCGATATGACCCTCTGGCGCGACTGGGTGATCGGCGCCTTCAACCGGGGTATGCCCTTCGACCGCTTCACGGTGGAGCAGGTCGCGGGGGACCTGCTGCCCGGCGCGTCCCTCGAGAGCCAGATCGCGAGCGGCTTCCACCGCAACCACATGATCAACTTCGAGGGCGGAGCGATCCCCGAGGAGTACCTGAACGCGTACATCGTCGACCGCGTGAACACCACGGGCACGGTGTGGCTCGGGATGACCGTCGGCTGCGGCCAGTGCCACGACCACAAGTACGACCCCTTGACCCAGCGTGAGTTCTACGGGCTCTACGCCTTCTTCCACAACGTGCCCGAGAACGGCCTCGACGGCCAGAAGGGGAACGCGGCGCCGGTCATCCAGGCCCCGTCGCCCGAGCAGCGCGAGGCCATCGCGCGGCTCGACCGCGAGGTCGCCGAGGCCGCGGCGCGGCTCGAGGCGGCCCTCCCCGAGATCGATGCGGCGCAGGCGCGCTGGGAAGCCGAGGCGCGTGCGGCGGCGTCGACGGGCGCGGCCTCGAGCCTGCTGGAGAAGGTCCTCGCGGCCCTGCGGGCGGAGCCCGCGAAGCGGAGCGACGACGAGCGGAAGGAGATCGCGCGGCACTTCCGCGCGAACCACTCGCCGGCCTACGCGGAGCTCGACGGGCGCCTCGCGGCGCTGCGCAAGGAGCGTGCGGAGGTGGAGAAGCGCGTGCCCACGGCCATGGTCATGCGCGAGATGGAGAAGCCTCGCGATACATTCCTGCTCGTCCGGGGGCAGTACGACAAGCGTGGCGAGAAGGTGCCGGCGGGCGTGCCGGCCTTCCTCCACCCCCTGCCCGAGGGGGCGCCGGCGAGCCGCCTGGGCCTCGCGCGGTGGCTCGTGAGCCCCGAGAACCCCCTCACGGCCCGCGTCGTCGCCAACCGCTACTGGCAGATGTACTTCGGGACGGGCCTCGTGAGGACCTCGGAGGACTTCGGCACCCGGGGCGAGCCGCCGAGCCACCCCGAGCTGCTCGACTGGCTCGCGACCCGGCTCCAGGACGGCTGGGACGTGAAGGCCCTGCAGCGGCTCATCCTCCTCTCGGCGACGTACCGCCAGTCGTCGGCAGCAGGGCGAGCGGTCATCGAGCGGGACCCCGAGAACCGCCTCCTCGCGCGCGGGCCGAGGATCCGCCTCCAGGCCGAGGTCATCCGGGACCAGGCCCTCGCCGCGAGCGGGCTCATCGACTCGCGGATCGGCGGGCACAGCGTCTCCCCCTACCAGCCGCCGGGACTCTGGGAGGAGCTCGCCTACCGGGAGGACGGCGCCAACTGGACGGCCCAGACCTACGTCCAGAGCCACGGCGCGGACCTCTACCGCCGGACCCTGTACACCTTCTGGAAGCGGACGTCGCCGCCGCCCACCCTCGTCACCTTCGATGCGCCGGACCGCGAGACCTGCACGGTGCGGCGGCCCCGCACGAACACGCCGCTCCAGGCGTTGATCCTCATGAACGACCCGACCTACGTCGAAGCGTCGCGGGTGCTCGCCGAGCGGCTCTTCGCCGAGGCGGGGGCCGAGCCGGTCGGGCGCATCGCGCTCGCCTACCGGCTCGTCCTGGCGCGCCTGCCCTCCGAGGCGGAGGTCCGAGTGCTCTCGGGGCTCCTCGAGGCCGAGCTCGCCGCGTACCGGGCGGACCCGCAGGCGGCCCTCAAGCTCCTCTCGGTCGGCGAGGCGCCGCGGGACGAGCGGCTCGACCCGGCCGAGCTCGCCGCCTGGACCATGGTGGCGAGCGCCATCTTGAACCTCGACGAGGCCGTGACCAAGGTGTGATGCCATGACCAAGGTGTGATGCCATGGACCTGCACGCTGAATTCGCGAAGATCCTGACCCGGAGGCACTTCTTCGGGCGCACGGCGACCGGGATCGGCGCGGCAGCGCTGGCCGGCGCGCTCAACCCCGAGCTCTTCGCCGGGCCGCCGCCGCCGGCCGCGGCGGCGCCCTCGCCGAGCCGAGCTCCTGCCGCGCCCGCCGGCCGGGGCGGAGCCCTCGGCGCCCTCCACTTCGCCCCCAAGGCCAAGCGCGTGATCTTCCTCTTCATGTCGGGCGGGCCGAGCCACATCGACCTCTTCGACCACAAGCCGAAGCTCAAGGACCACCACGGGACCGAGCTCCCCGCCTCGGTGCGCATGGGCCAGCGCATCACGGGCATGACGGCGGGCCAGGCCTCCTTCCCGTGCGTCTACTCGGTCTTCCAGTTCGCGCGGCACGGGCGCTCCGGCGCCTGGGTGAGCGAGCTCCTGCCGAGCATCGCCGGCATCGCCGACGAGATCTCTGTCGTGAAGTCCATGAACACGGAGGCGATCAACCACGACCCGGCGGTGACGTACATCCAGACCGGCCACCAGCAGCCGGGCCGCCCGAGCCTGGGCTCGTGGCTGAGCTACGGGATCGGCACCGAGGGCGAGAGCCTGCCCGCCTTCATCGTCATGATCTCCCAGGGGAGCGGCAACAAGGTCGACCAGCCGCTCTTCTCGCGGCTCTGGGGGAGCGGGTTCCTGCCGACGCAGCACCAGGGCGTGCGGTTCCGCTCCGGCGACGACCCGGTGCTGTACCTCTCGAACCCGCCGGGGATCGGCGCGCTCTCGCGCCGCCGGTTCCTCGACGGCGTGGGCGCCTTGAACGAGCTGGCGGCCCAGGCCTTCGGAGACCCCGAGATCAACGCGCGGATCGCCCAGTACGAGATGGCCTTCCGCATGCAGGCGTCGGTGCCGGAGCTGACGGACCTCTCGAAGGAGCCGCGGCACGTCCTCGAGATGTACGGCCTCACCGAGGAGCACCACGCGAAGGGCACGGACGGAGGCTTCGCGCGGAACTGCCTCCTCGCGCGGCGCATGGTGGAGCGGGGCGTGCGGTTCGTGCAGCTCCTCCACCGGGGCTGGGACCAGCACGGGAGCCTGCCGGCCCAGATCCGCGGCCAGTGCCGCGACGTCGACAGGCCCTCGGCGGCGCTCGTGAAGGACCTCGCGGCCCGAGGCCTCCTCGAGGACACCCTCGTCATCTGGGGCGGCGAGTTCGGAAGGACCGTCTACAGCCAGGGCGCCCTCACCAAGGACAACTACGGCCGCGACCACCACGGCCGCTGCTTCACGATCTGGATGGCCGGGGGCGGCGTGAGGCCTGGGATCACCTACGGCGAGACCGACGACTACTGCTACAACATCGTCAAAGACCCGGTCCACATCCACGACTTCAACGCCACGGTGCTCCGGCTCCTCGGGATCGACCACACGCGGCTCACCTTCAAGTTCCAGGGCCGCGACTACCGCCTCACGGACGTCCACGGGAACGCGGTAGAGGGGTTGATCGCGTGAGGGGCAGCAGGCGTCCCTCACGGGATGCCAAGGCTGTCTTCAGGCAAAGGTCCACCTGCTGCAGGACGTGCGGCGGCAGTCTGCCGATGTTACGCCGGATGAACTGCTGGCTGACGGTGAACAAGTTCTCACAGGTGATAGCTGACGTGGCGAGGAGCCCCGATTGCTGCCCCGCGGGCGTCGCGACGTCGATCAGAAACTGCGTGGGCTCCCGGACGCGAGCCGTGTTGCGGGTGATGGCGGCGACGATGGTGTTCGTCAACCGAGCATTGTTGCGATCAGCCTGCACGACAAGCGCCGGCCGGATCTTTGACCCGCCGCCCTGGGCAAACGGCATGGCCAGGAGCACGATGTGTCGCCGCGGCGGACGGCCATCAGATCTTGCGGTGGGCGTCGTAGTCGTCGTAGGCCGCGTCGTCCGGGTGGCTCCAGGCTTCTTCGGCGGCCCGATCCTGGACGACGTAGCTCTCGCGGATATCGAAAGGGTCGTCGCCGCCAAACAGAGCACGGATTCGGCGATACAGCTCATCGGGAATGAGGACATACACGGACCCCGACACTGCATCCTGAACGTAAACTGGTGCCCCATTCCCTTCTTCAAGCGCTCGGCGTTGATCTTCGGTTAGCGTCGGATTCATCAGGGCTCTCCCCATGAGGACGACTGCAGCATTCTACCACGAAGATAGCTCGTCCCGGAGCTCACTCCGTAGGGACGAGTGTGGATCACTCCACGGGCCAGCCCAGGTCACACGCGAGGTTGGGGATCTTGACGCTCTCTCCGATCCCGGCGACAGGGGCCGTCTGGGCCCCGAAGAGGTAGCCCAGCGTCGCGATGGCGTCCGCGATGTCCACAGTGCCGCTCCGGTTGGCATCCGCGGCGCGGAGGCACGGCGGCCGCGGCCCGCCCGTGAAGAGGTGGTTCAAGGTGAACACGGGGTCGCCGATGTCGACGGCGCCGTCTCGGTTCGAGTCCTCAGGACGCAGTAGCGGACGGCCTTCGGACAAGGATTCCCCGCTGGTTCTCCGGTGCGGCCCGCGGTGCCCTCGGTTAAGATCCACACTCCATGGACGTGCTCGAGCTCATCCGGCGCATCCGGACCGGCCAGGACGAGGCTCGGGCCATGGAGGAGCTCTACTCGGTGGTCCGCTCGGAGCTCCTCGATCGCCTTCGCCGCAAGATCCCTCCCGTCCTCCGGTCGCGGCTCGACGGAGAGGACGTCCTCCACTGGGCCTTCATCAAGGCCATCGGCGCGCTGCCTACCTTCGAGGGCTCGAGCGAGAGCTCGTTCCTCGGCTGGGTCTACAAGATCGGCAAGAACTTGATCATCTCCATGGGGCGGCGGCTCTCGGTCGCTCAGGTCCCCCTCCCGGAGGGCTCCGGCGATGGGAAGCCGGCGGGACGGGTGCTCGCCGGACAGGACTCGGCCCAGGCGGAGGAGGTCGTCAACCGGGACTGGATCGAGACGATGCTCTCCAAGCTCAGGGACAAGGAGGCGGAGCTGATCCGGCTGCGGCACCTCGAGGGGCTCAGCTTCGAGGCCATCGCCGAGCGCTGGCAGTCGACCCCCGGCGCCGTCATGCGGATGCACTCCCGCACCTGCGAGCGGCTGCGCGCGCTGGCAAGATCCCTGTAAGGTCGCTCCTTCGCGGGTGAGTAGGGGGGATGGAGGGGACGGAGGGGATGGACGGAGGGGATGAAGGTCGATGAGAACCGGAAACACCACGGACCTGCTCCTGGAGAGGGCCCTGGCGGGCGAGGCGTCCGCCTACAAGGAGCTCTTCGACCGCTTCGCGCCCCGGCTGCGCCATTACGTGTCGGACCGCATGGGGGCGAGGCTGCGCGCCCAGGTCGAGGCCGAGGACCTGGTCCAGGAGGTCTTCACCGAGGTGTTCACCCGCATCGAGAGGTACGAGCCGCGCGGGAAGGGGACCTTCTACAAGCTCCTCACGACCATCGCCGGCCGCCGGCTCTCGAATCTCGATCGGCGCCTGGCCGCGCGGCCGGAGGGCCACCTTGCCCCCGGCGCCCTCGAGGAGGGGAAGGGCCAGGCGCTCGCTTCCGACGAGACGGGTCCGCTCACGGCCCTCCTCAGGTCCGAGGACCGCGATCTGTGCCTGCGGGCCTACGGGGAGCTGCGCGAGACGGAGCAGGAGATCCTCTGGCAGCGCGTCGTCGAGGGCCGGAGCGGTCGCGAGATCGGCGGCCTCACGGGGAAGTCGGAGAGCGCCGTGTGGGTCTGGTTCCACCGCGCGCTGAAGGCCTGGAGCGAGAAGGTCGACGAGCTTCGAGGTGAGGGATGCCAACGACGACCGCGTCATCGACATCTCGGACGCCGTCTACCTGCTCCACGGGCTCTTCCTCGGCGGCCCGCTGCCCCCTCCGCCCGGGCCGCCGCCGGCCGAGTGCGGCAAGGACCCGCCGGTGTCGCCGTCGGCGCTCGGGTGCGGGCTCTACAGGCACTGCGAGTGAGGTGCAGGACACGCGGGCCCCTTTGCACTGCCCCGCGGTATCCGCTCTACCCTCACTCCCGCTCCATGCGCTTCACCACGCGCGCCATCCGGCCCGGCTCGACCTCGAGCGGAAGCTCGAGAGCCTTCCAGCCGGGCGCCGTGACGCGCGCCTTGAGGCTCCCGAGCGGCAGGCCGAGGAGCGGCGCGCAGGAGCTGAAGCGCAGCCGCGTGCCCCCTCGCCAGTCGGCGAGGAGAGGGTTCCCGTCCGCGTCGAAGACCTCCACGACCGCGCCGCGCGGCGCGCGGCCGTCCTCGGTCTCGATCTCGAGGGTCACGCTCCCGCCCCTCCGCGTGCGCACCTCGACCTCCTGGTCGACACCCGCGACGTGCTCGAAGGCGACCGCTTCGCTCGTGTAGACCTGCGGCACGAGGTCCCCCGGCCGGACGAAGGCGCGGTAGCGGCCCGCGGGCAGGGCCTCCACAGCCAGCTCCTCCTCGACATCGTCCCGGTGGAGCCGCGCGATGGGCATCTCGCCGCTCGCGTCGACGGCGCGGAGGTCGAGGAGGATCCGCGGGACCTCCGCGCCCGTCTCGGCCTCGACCACCCGGAACCTCACGCGCCCTCGCCCCTCGTGGGGCTCGAGCCGCACCTCGGCGAGCTGGCTCTCCGGCGTGCCGGTCGGCCTCCACTCGACGCGGCGCGTCAGGTGCCCTTCCTTCTCGAAGACGAGCAGGGCGGGCACCTGGTAGAGCCCCGGCAGGCGGAACGAGCCGTCGGCCTCGGTCCGCGCGGAGTGGAACGAAGCGAGCACGTCCTCCCCCTGGATAGGCTGGAGGGTGTAGGGCTTGACGCTGGCGGCGGCGATGGGGCCGCTCGCGGACGTCACGCGGCCCGTCAAGGTGGTCGTCGTGATGTCGAGGTAGAGCGGCGCCATGCCGCTCCTGACCTCCACCCAGAGGTAGCGGAGCGGCCGCTCGGACCGCTTGTCGGACGGCCACAAGGCGAGCGCGCGCCTGCCGGGCGGCACTTCCTGGAATCGAAACTCCCCTGACGGGCCGGTCTTCTCGATCCCGATCACGTGGTCGTCCTCCCCGAAGAGCCACAGCTCTTTCTCCGCCACCGGCCGCCCCCCGGCCACGAGGAGACCGGTGAGCTCCACGAGATCTCCCTCGTCCTTCTCCCCCAGCAGGAGCTCATAAGACCTTCCTGCCTGCACGGCGGCGGACAGCCGTCGAACCGTCCGGTCCTCGAGCCAGAGGATCGTCCAGGCTCCCGCGTGCACCTTCTCGAAGCGCGCCGCGCCGCCAGCGTCCGATTGCAGCTTGCGCGAATACGTGAGGAGCGGGTGCGCGGGCGTGCCTTCGTTGCTCAGCTCCACCTCCACGCCCGCGCGGTCGGCGAGCCTCTCCGCGAGGCGCGCCGTGATCGTCGCCGCCCTCGGAAGCTGGACGTCATGGCGGCGGCGCTCGTTCGCCTCGAGCCGCAGCGCCTCGCTCACGTGGAAGGGGTGCTCCGGGTGCCGCACGAGGAGGTAGAAGGGCTGCGGCCGGCTCGAGAAGGTCAGCTCGTAGGCGCCGTCGCTTCCCGTGGTGACCTTTCGCTCCGCGCCCTGCCGGATCTCGTCGTCGATGACGTAGGCGTTGCCCGGAGGGGCGAAGACGGCGACCTCGGCGCTCGCGACGGGCCTGCCATCGGGATCGAGGACGCGGCCGTAGAGGGCCGCCGGCACAGCCTCGAGGACCACCTCGACGAGGTTCTCCTCGCCATAGGCCACCTTCACCTCCCTCTTGACGGCCAGAGGGTACATCGGAACGGGAGACGTCGATCCGGCATCGGGCTTCCTGTCAGCATAGAACCGGATCGCAGTCGGCCCGTAGCCCTCCCGCGTCACCCAGAAGGTCCCGGGAAGGTAGGGCAGCGACAGCTCACCATCCTCGTCGCTCAGGACCTCGAACAGGAGGTCCACATGGCCTCGGGCGTCGAGGTTCTCCGGCGGGAAGCCCGTACGCGGCTGCTCCGCCTCCCCCAACCACCCCGGTCGCGCGATGGGTCCAGCGCGCGCGCCCGCGACCGGCGCGTCCCCGCGGCGGGGGTCGAAGAGGCGGAAGCGCAGCGTCTCGGCGGGCTCGAGCCGGATCTCGACGGGCTCCTTGAGGCCGTCGGGGGGCACCTCGCGCCGCTCGCGGCGCGGCAGGAAGCCCGGGGCGGCAGCGGTGAGGCTCACCGTGTCGCCGCGCGCCTCGCGGGCGATGAGCTCGCCGGGCGCAACCTCTTCGAGGCTCCTGCCCGCGGGTCCTTCGACGATCTTCCCTCCGCCGTCCGCGTCCGCCTGCGCCCACATCGCAAGCACGCGCGCCCCGGAGACCGCCTCGCCGGCCTCGTCGAGTACGCGCACCCGGAGCGCGACCGGAGGCGCGGCCGCCTCTCGGTTCGCGACGCGGGCGACCGGCTCCGCCGCGCCGCCGTCCCGGCCCTCGAGTTGTGCTACCGGGTCCCGGCGCGCGGGCTCGAGGAGGGCCACCGCCGCCTCGGGCCGTACCGGCGCGCGAGGCCTCGTCGCCACCCACCCCGCGAGGCCCAAGACGGCCGCCGCCGCCAGGGCCGTCACCGTGATCTTCTTGCCGCTCATGATGGCTCCTCCAAGCAGGACTCCCGCGCCGATCGCCGCCTTGCCGGCCCCGGCCCCGGCGCCTGTGCCGGCCACCGCGCCGGCCCCCGTGGTGCCTCCGGCGCCGCAGGCCGCATGGGTGCCGCTCGCGGGCACGGCCGCGAGAAGGACCAGCGCCAGCTTGCGCCCCTTCGCCTTCCACGCGCGCGCCCCGGGCAGGATGTCGCGCAGGGCCGACCCCAGCTCGCGCCACAGGTCCTCGCTCAGCAGGTCGCGGCCCTTCTGGAGCCGCTTCTTCACCGCCGCCCGCGTGGTGTCGAGGGCCTTCGCGACCTCGCGCGTCGAGCGCCCCTCGGAGTAGTAGAGGAAGATCGCCTCGCGGACGCCCTCGGGCAGCTCGTCCACCTTGCGCCGCACCTGCTCGCGGAGCTCACGGGCCTCGAGCCGGTCCTCCGGGGACGAGATTCCGGACCTGGCGCCACCCTCGAGCCGGGTCTCCCGGTGCTGCCGGGCCGCCTCCCTCCGGTGGTGCCGCCGCGCCGCGTTGCGGGTGATGCTCACGAGCCACCCCGCGAACCGCTCCTGGTCACGGAGGCAGGCGAGGTCTCGCAAGGCCTCCAGGAAGGCCTCCTGCACCACGTCACCGGCGAGCGCCTCCGGCACCCCGTTTGCCTGCGCGACCGCGTGCGCTTTCCGCTGGTGGCGGAGGACGAGCGCCTCGAAGGCGTCCGCGTCGCCCGCGAGCGCTCGCGCCACCAGCGCGCCGTCGGAGAGGTGGAGGGTGATCATGTCGGGTGCGGTGCTCGCTCGAAGCCTCGTGGCCGCTCGAAGGCCCGTGCTCGCCATGATGGTGCCGCCGCGCGGCCGGCGGTGAGCGGGAAAAACGGCTCTCTCCCACCAGAGATCGCCCGTGGCGCAATCTTTCCGCCGGAATCCGCTACAGCGCTACACCGGCCTGGGACAACGACTTGCAGCTCCCGCAGGGGGTGCCCCCGGTCGTCGTAAGCCCTTGGGAGGCAAGGATGTAGCGGTGTAGCGGCACGGAGAGGAGAAAGCTTGCTTCCTTCGCGAGCTCGAAGCGCGCTGCGTGCGCGCCGCGGCTCGGCTCCTCGGCGGCTTGAGGCTCGACCGCTTCCTCGGCAGCCCGACGACGCTCGTGCCGCTGTGCGCGCCGCCTGCGGGCTCTGCGGGGAGAGCGCGGTTCGTGCCCGAGTTGTGGACCCGAGCGTGCCGCTGTGCGCGCCACCTGCGGGCTCTGCGGGTCTTCCCGCGACCGGGCAGACGGCTTGCTGGAGCCTCGACGGGGACCAGGGGCTCTGGGTCGAAGTCCCCTGCGGCGAGGCGACATGCACGGGCCAGGACGGCTCCCACGCAACCGGCTGCCCGATCGAAGGGCGCTTCGTCGACAACGAGGACGGGACTGTGACGGACACCTGCGCCGGGCTCATGTGGCATCGTCGACTACGGCCGGCGCAATCCGGCGATCGATCCGGTGTTCGGAGCGCTAACTCGCGAACCAGCTCCTCGGGCGTGACGCCCTGGCGCAGCACGTACTGAACGACCGAGCGCACGGGGAACTTCGTCCCAAGGATGACGGGCGCGCCTCGGGCGAGTCGCTTCTTCCGGACCACGTAAGGATGCTCGACTCGAGCATGTGGGACGGACATCCGCTGCGCTGCGCCCTGGGGCACCGCCCGAGCCCGCGCGTCGTCGCCGGCGCTCTCCGCGCTATAATGGCCTCGCGGCTCAAGGCACCCATCGGGCCGGGGCCGCGGAAAGCAGGGTCATGCCGGGTTCACGCAGAAAGGCACGCTCCCCGAGGCGGCTCGGGCCGGTCCTCGCGCCGGTCTCAGGGGCCTTCCTGCCCCTCGCGCTCGCGGCCCTCGCCGCGAGGCTCCCCTTGCGGGCCGCCGAGGGCGCCGCCCCTGCCGCGCCGGCTCGCGTCGACTTCCGCCGCGACGTCCGGCCGATCCTGGCCGACGCGTGCTTCCCGTGCCATGGGCCCGACCGGGCGAAGCGGAAAGGGGGCCTGAGCTTCGAGAGCGAGGAGGCGGCCTTCGCGGAGCGCGAGGGTCCCAGGGCGATCGTCCGGGGCGACCCGGCGGGGAGCGAGCTCTACCGCCGGATCACGGCCGCGGACCTCGGCGAGCGCATGCCCCGGCCGGGGGCGGGCCGGGCTCTCACGCAGGCCGAGGTCGAGACGCTCGGCCGGTGGATCGAGGAGGGCGCGCGGTGGGAGGCGCACTGGGCCTTCGTGCCGCCCGCCCGCGGGGCGCCGCCCGCGACGAAGGACTCCGCCTGGCCCCGCGGGCCCCTCGACTCCGAGATCCTCGCGCGCCTCGAGCGGGAGGGCCTCGCGCCGTCCCCCGAGGCGGCGCGGGAGACCCTGATCCGCAGGCTGACCCTGGACCTGACGGGCCTGCCCCCGAGCCCCGAGGAAGTCGATGACTTCCTCGCCGACGCGTCGCCCGACGCCTACGAGCGGCTCGTTGGCAGGCTCCTCGCCTCGCCGCGCCACGGCGAGCGGATGGCGGTCCCCTGGCTCCACGCGGCGCGCTACGCCGACACGAACGGCTACCAGACGGACGGCGAGCGGCACATGTGGCGGTGGCGCGACTGGGTCATCGACGCCACCAACGCCGGCATGCCCTTCGACCGGTTCACGGTGGAGCAGATCGCGGGCGACCTGCTGCCGGGGACGACGCTCGAGTCCCGGATCGCGACGGGCTTCCACCGCAACCACCGGGGCAACTCCGAGGGCGGCATCGTCCCCGAGGAGTACGCCGTCGAGTACGTCGCCGACCGCGTGGAGACGACCGCGACGGTGTGGCTGGGTCTGACCCTGGTCTGCGCCCGCTGCCACGACCACAAGTACGACCCGGTCCCCCAGAGGGACTTCTACCGGCTTTTCGCCTACTTCAACAACGTCCCCGAGAAGGGGAGGGCGATCAAGCACGGGAACTCGCCGCCCGCCATCAAGTCGCCCACGCGCGAGCAGTCGGAGGCGCTGGCGCGGCTCGAGGCGGAGGTGCGGGCGGCCGAGGTCCGGCTCGCGGCGCTCGAGGAGGAGACCGCCGCGGCCCAGGCGCGCTGGGAGGCGGCCCTCCTGGGCGCGGCGCCGCTCGACTGGGCACCGGGCGAAGGCCTCGCGGCCCGTCTCGAACTCGAGGGCGGCGCCGAGGGCCGGATCGGTCAGGCCGCGGCCTTCGACGGGAGCCGCTCCGTCGACGCGGCCGAGGTCGGAGCCTTCGGGTTCCTCGAGAGGTTCTCCTGCGCCGCGTGGATTCGCCCGCAAGGCGAGCGCGGCGGGACCGTGCTCTCGCGCATGACGGACGAGCCCGAGGGCGAGGGCTACGCGCTGTGCCTCGAGGCGGGGAGGCTCCAGGTGAACCTCGTCAAGCGATGGCTCGACGACGCGATCCGCGTGGAGACGGAGGAGGCGATCGGGCTTGCGGCGGGGCCCGACGGCTGGCGGCACGTCGCGTTCACCTACGACGGCTCTCGGGTCGCCTCGGGGGTCAAGGTCTACTCGGGCGGCGAGCCGCTGAGGCTCAAGGTGCTCCTCGACGAGCTGAACCAGACGTTCGCGTCGAAGGAGCCCTTCCGGATCGGTGCCGGCGGCGGCCCCGGGGGCCGCTTCCGCGGGCTCATCGACGACGTGCGGGTCTACTCGCGGGTCCTCTCCGAGGAGGAGGTCCGCATCCTCGCGGCGGCGGAGCCCGTGACGGCGATCGCCGGGACGCCGGCCGCGGCCCGGAGCCGCGGGCAGGCCGCGAAGGCCCGCGCCTGCTTCCTCGAGACCGCGGCGCCGGCCCGCGTGCGCGAGGCTGTCCGGCGGCTCGAGGCGCTCCAGAAGGAGCGGGAGCGCGTGGTCGACGCGGTCCCGACGACCATGGTCATGGAGGAGATGCCCGTGAAGCGCGAGGCTTTCGTCCTCCAGCGAGGCGCCTACGACAGGCCGGGCGAGAAGGTGACGCCCGGCGTGCCGGCGTGTCTTCCCCCGCTGCCCGAGGGAGCTCCCGGCGACCGGCTCGGCCTCGCCCGCTGGCTCGTCGGCCCGTCGAACCCGCTCGCGCCGCGCGTGGCGGCCAACCGCCTCTGGCAGATGGTCTTCGGGACGGGCATCGTGAAGACCTCCGAGGACTTCGGCGCCCAGGGGGAGCCGCCGAGCCACCCGGAGCTCCTCGATCGGCTCGCGGTCGATCTCCGCGACTCGGGCTGGGACTCGAAGCGCCTCCTGAGCGCGGTCGTGACGAGCGCTGCCTACCGCCAGTCCTCCCGCGTCGCGCCGCGCCTCCTCGAGCGGGACCCCGAGAACCGCCTGCTGGCCCGCGGGCCGCGCCTCCGCCTCTCTGCCGAGGCGGTCCGGGACCAGGCCCTGGCCTCGAGCGGGCTCCTCGTCGAGAGGCTCGGCGGGCCCTCGGTGAAGCCGTATCAGCCCGCAGGCCTCTGGAAGGAGCTGAGCGACGTGGACTACGTGCAGGACTCGGGTGAGGGGCTCTACCGCCGGAGCCTCTACACGTTCTGGAAGCGGACCGTGGCGCCGCCGGCCATGGCGACCTTCGACGCTCCCGGCCGCGAGGCCTGCTGCGTGCGCGAGATGCGGACCAACACGCCGCTCCAGGCGCTGACCGTGATGAACGAGACCGCCTTCGTGGAGTGCGCGCGGCGGCTTGCCGAGCGCGCGATGGCGTCCCGCGCCGAACCCGCGGGGCGCCTCGAGCTCGCGTTCCGGCTCGTCCTCGTGCGCCGGCCGCTCCCGGCCGAGCTCGCGGTCCTCCTCGAGGGCCTCGAGCGCCACCTCGCGCGGTACCGGGGCGACCGCGAGGCGGCGCTCGCCCTCCTCGGGGTGGGGGAGTCGCGGCGGGACGAGGGGCTCGACCCCCGCGAGCTTGCGGCCTACACAGCCGCGGCCACCACGATCTTGAACCTCGACGAGGCCGTCACGAAGGAGTGAGCGATGGAGAGAGCGATGGACCGAGCGATGGGTGGAGGGACGGCCGGAGCGCCCGCGGCGGCGGCGGCGACAGCGACGGAGGCGCGGCGCGAGAGGCTCTGGACGCTGACCCGGCGGCGGTTCTTCGAGCGCGCCGGCGCGGGGGTGGGCGTGGCGGCGCTCGCCTCGCTCCTCGAGCGCGACCTGCGCGCTGCCGAGGGGCGGGCTCGCGGGCGGGCCGGCAGCCTGCCGGGGCTCCCTGGCCTCCCGCATTTCGCGCCCCGCGCCCGGCGCGCCATCGTCCTCTTCCAGTCGGGCGCGCCGAGCCAGGTAGACCTTTTCGACCACAAGCCGCGCCTCGCGGAGCTGCGCGGGAAGGACCTCCCGGACTCGGTGCGCCGCGGCCAGCGCCTGACCACGATGACCTCGCGGCAGGCGAGCTTCCCCATCGCGCCGAGCCTCTTCCGCTTCGCGCGGCACGGCCGGTGCGGCGCCTGGGTGAGCGAGCTCCTGCCGCACACGGCGCGGATCGCCGACGAGCTGTGCTTCGTGAAGTCGGTGCACACCGAGGCGATCAACCACGACCCGGCGATCACGTTCCTCCAGACCGGGGCGCAGCTCGCCGGGCGGCCGAGCATCGGCGCGTGGCTCTCCTACGGGCTCGGGAGCGAGGGCGACGACCTGCCCGCGTTCGTGGTCCTCGTGTCCCAGGGGAGCGGCAACCCCGCGGACCAGCCCCTCTACGACCGGCTCTGGGGGAGCGGCTTCCTCCCGACGCGGCACCAGGGCGTCAAGTTCCGGTCCGCCGGGGACCCGGTGCTATTCCTCTCGGACCCGCCGGGGATCGACCGGGGCACGCGGCGGCGCATCCTCGACGACCTCTCGAGGCTCAATCGCCTGAAGCTCGAGGACGCGGGGGACCCGGAGATCTCGACGAGGATCGCAAGCTACGAGCTCGCCTTCCGCATGCAGGCGTCGGTGCCGGAGCTCGTGGACGTCTCGGGCGAGCCCGCGCGCGTCTTCGAGCTCTACGGGCCCGACGCGCGCAAGCCGGGGACCTTCGCCGCGAACTGCCTCCTCGCCCGCCGCCTCGCCGAGCGGGGGGTGCGGTTCATCCAGCTCTTCCACCGAGGCTGGGACCAGCACGTGCGCCTGCCGAGGCAGATCGCGGGCCAGTGCCGCGACACGGACCAGGCCTGCGCGGCGCTCATCGCGGACTTGAAGCAGCGAGGGCTCCTCGAGGACACGCTCGTGGTGTGGGGCGGCGAGTTCGGGCGGACGGTCTACTGCCAGGGCCCCCTCACGGCCGAGGACTACGGCCGCGACCACCACCCGCGCTGCTTCACGGCCTGGCTCGCCGGCGCGGGGGTCAAGGCGGGCACCACCCACGGCGAGACGGACGACTTCTCCTACAACATCGTCCGCGACCCCGTCGACGTGCACGACCTGCACGCCACGATCCTCCGCTGTCTCGGGATCGACCACCTCCGGCTCACCTTCAAGTTCCAGGGCCGCCACCACCGCCTGACCGACGTGCACGGCCGGGTGGTGGAGGAGATCCTGGCGTGAGGCCTGCAGCTCAGGAGGGCCGAGCTCAGAGCTCCCGCCTTCGTCGATCTTCCTCGGCTGGGGCGCTTTGGCTCGGCCTCGAGCCGACGGAGCGACCCTCGGGACAGGTCTTGGATCAAGTGCCCGAGCCCGGCGGCTCTGACAACCTCCGCGGCAGATCTCGTGCGCCGTGCATCAAGCGCCACGCCTGTACAGTGTCTTCCGTCAATCGGTAGAAGATGAGGATCTTGTGAAACGGCCGTCGCACCCGCACTGAACGAAGATCACGGAGCGCGGGGTGGCGAAACTTCCTTCTGCGTCCAGACTCTGGCTGCGAGGCCAGCATTCTCAACGTGGCCAGCATTGAGTCGAGGAAGCGTCCAGCCACATCGGCCCCTGCATGCCCCAGATACCATCGGAATTCCCGTTCGAAGTCGAGGTTGAAAGGTGCCGAGCGCTCGAGCGCCAGAGTCATCCCTGTCGCCTGGCATCCTGCTCGCGGAGCGCCCGATCCGCGATCTCCCTCAGCTCCCCCTCGCTGAGCGGCTTGAAGGGTCCGCTCGCGGCCTTCAATAGCTCCGCCTCTAGTTCCGGGCTATCCTCTTCCAGGTCGAGCGGGGCACCCGGCTCCAAAGTCACCTGGTTGTCGCCATCGGTGAGCACGATGAGCTCGCCGCGGCACGCCTCGACGATGAGCTGGCCGAGCTGTGTTTGGGCTTCTTGGACCCGGATCGTCTTCATGGCACCACTTTAGCTTGCGAGCCGGCACCCGGCAAGGTGCTGAGGTGCTGGGCCCAACCTTCCCCCTGCAAGCTCAAAGAACACAGAATCTCCATGTTTCCCGGCTATCTTGCAGTCTCCACGTCCGCGTCCGCCCTTTTGGGCGACCACGGACCAGGCCTGGGCGGCGCTCACCGCGGAATTGGAGGCGATCCTGGCGTGAGGCCAAGGCCCGCGGGCTAAGAGCAATGCCCGTGAATGAGCTCATGCCGCCTCCCCGAGGATCCGGATCTCGGACGCCAGATCTCTGTGGACTCCAACGTCTTGTGTCGGA
>JACQVW010000082.1 GCA_016209535.1 Planctomycetota bacterium
CTGGAGCACCCCGTTGTCGTCGGCATCGCCGGCGTCCATGCAAGTGGGCGCGGCCTGGCCGAGGAAGAGGAATCCGAGGACCCGGATCGCGTCCGTGAGCTGGAGCTGGGCGTTCGAGTCGGCGTCGCCGCGATGGAAGAGCGTCCCGACGGGTCCCTTGCGCCGCACCGTGATGCCCGAGATCTTCGGGTTCCCGTCGGGCGATAGCGGCTCCCCCGCCGTCGGGTCGGGCGGGTTGAGGGCGATCGTGATGCCGCCGTCCTTCACTTCCACGTCGTAGCGCAGCGCGGACGCGGCCGCGTTGCCGCACTCGGAGTGAGCGAGGATGCGGTCGACGTCGGGGTCCGTGGCCACGGTGACGCCGTTCTGCGCGCAGCTCGCGAACGTGCAGGGGGCGGACGAGTAGAGCTTCTCCGCCTGGTCCACGGGGTCGAAGAGGTCCGAGAACGCTGCGAACGCGTTCCTCCGCGGGTTGCCGATGGGCGGCTTCCCCGAGAACTCGCAGTGATGGAAGCCGTCCTTGCGCTCGCCCTCGACGTCCACGTGGAAGACGCGCCGCGCCGTGCCCGCCGTCCCGCTGTAGGAGTTCGCGAAGTAGAGCGTGACCTCGTAGGTGTCGTTCGGCGCCGAGATCTCGTACTCCATGGCGGCCCAGCGCTCGGTGTGGAAGATCGCGTCGTTCGCGTCGAGGCCGGGCGACGTGCCCCGGGCATCCCAGGCCCCCATGTCCGTCCCGGCGACCTGCAGCGCCGCCGGCGTCCCGTCGGAGCTCGAGAGGGGCGCCACCGTGAAGAGCTCGCCCTCGAAGGGCTCGAAGCTCCCGCCGCCCGCCAGGTCGGGCACCCAGACGACCTCCTCGCCGGGGCCCGCGTCGCCCGTCGCCGCCGGCGCCGGATTCTGCCGCGCCCCGCAGGCGAGGAGCGGGCCGCCGCAGTTGATGTAGAGCTCGCCCATGTCGGCCCAGCGCTTCCGCGCCCGCTCGAGGGCCTCGGCCGCCGGGTCCGACGCCGGGGGCTTGCCCTTCTCGGCCACGATGACGACGTCGTCGAACTCGAGGGTCTGGTTCGCGCCGCCCGTACCGCCGGAGAACCCGACGACGGCCTCCGTCAGCCGGATGGGCGGCACGTCCGCCTCCACCACCTTCGCGGGGCCGAAGGGGAGCCCCTCGTCCGTGGTCCCCGTGAGGGACACCTCGACGTGCCCCGCGTTGTATACGATCTCGACGTGCACCCCGTCGGGCTGCAGGAAGTCGACCCACCCCGTCCCGCCGAAGGCGACGGGCTTCAGGGCCGGGTCGTAATCGGTGTTCGTCGCCGTGGACTCGAAGGACATGTTGTTGATCCCGACGTGGGTCCAGGCGTTCGCCCCGTTGAACCCCGATGTGTCGTGGAAGACGGCCCCGTTGTCCCACGTGTCGAACTCCACCGTGAAACCGTACGCGTCGTAGGGGATGCCGTTCCCTCCGCCCGCGTACCCCAGGGCGCTCGTGTTCGAGCCCTCGAGGACGAAGAAGGCCCCGCCGTCGGCCGGGGGCTGGTCGATCTCCCAGGCCATGAAGACGTCGAACTCGGCCTTGAAGGAGAACTCGGCGACGTTCACGGTCTCCTCGAAGATCGCGCTCGCCGCCGTGTTGCCGATCAGGTCCTCGGTGACCCGGAGGCGCCCCGCCACGGCCTGAGGGACGTAGGTGGTCCCCTGGCAGGACATCCCGGGCGGGCACTCGTTCTCGCCCGCCCCATCGAAGTCGTCCTGGATGGCGACGCCCGCCGGCGCGGCTCCGGGCGGCGTCCCGACGCACTCCACGTCGCCGCCCACGGGCGCACCCGTCGCGTTCCCCGAGCGGTTGAAGCTCAAGGCGTTCAAGGCGGCGTTCTCGGGCGGGTTCCCGCCGCCGAGGTCGTCGACGGAGACGTCGAGGACCCCGAACCCGCCCCCCGCGTCGGCCACGTCGAGGGAGAAGGTCCTCCGGACCGCCGTGTCGAGGACGGCGCTGCAGATCACGCTCGGGTCGCCGCTCCCCGTGGCGCTGCCGGCAGCCGAGGCCGCGGACCAGTTGCAGAGGACCTCTTGCCCGTTCAGGAAGACGGTGTAGAGCTTCGTCCCCTGCCCGAGGCCGTTCACGGCCCCGGTGAAGTTCTCGGCCCAGTAGAGGGAGACGTCATAGCGGCCGGGCACGACGTGCGCCCTGTAGCGCACGCCCGTCGTGGACCAGGCGTCGGTGGCGAAGAGCTTCGCCGTCGACGCGCCCCCTCCCGGGATCGCGGAGACATCGATGGGCCTCGCGTTGACGTTGGTGTTGTCGGGGGGCGACGACGCCCTGCCGAACGAGGCCCTCGTGATGGTGAGGCCCGTCGCGAGGTCGCCGGCCCGGCCCGCCTCGGACCCGAAGGGCCGATCGGCCAGGAAGCTGACTCCGATCTCGGCCGTCGCGTCCACGGCCTGGCCGCCCGCGTTGATGGCCCCCGCTGCGCGAGGGGCCTCATCGACGAACGTCACCTTGGAGGCCGACTCGTCCACGATGAGGTTGTCGATCTCGTGGTGGGCGTTGGCTCCCCCCGTGGACGCGGCGAAGCCGATGATGGCGTCCGCCGGATCGGGGAAAGCCGCCAGGGCCACGTTGATCACCCTCACCGGGTCGAGGTAGTCGGGGTCTCCCTCGGTCTGGAGGGTGACCTCGATGAGCCCGTTGTCGAAGATGATCTTGGCGTGGATCGGGATGAGCTGGTCGCCGATCCCCGTGAAGTCGGGGGCGTTGATGCCGAGGTCCCCGTTCGTCTGCGTCGAGGGGTCGGCCCCGGGGCAGATGTTCTGGTTCACCTCGACGTGGCAGGAGCGCGTGCTCCCGGCGTTCGCGGGATCGAAGCACGGAGGCAGGTTCGGGTCGTTCGTGTCGTTCGACTCGCGGTTGTCCCAGATGTCGAAGGCGACGGAGACGTAAGGGTAGGGGAAGTTGCACGTCCCCATGCCGCCGCCGAGCCCGCCCGTGGCGTTCACATCGTCCCCGAACTGGAAGATGACCGACATGCCGTCGGCGGGGACGGCCGAGGTGCCCGAGCGGATGTAGAGGTCGAAGTCGATCTCCACGTGGGAGTCGCGCAGGTTGAACGGCGCGTCGAACCATGCGAAGCCGCCCTGGCTGTTGGCGCCCTGGGTGAGGGACAGCATCGTCCCGCGGTCGTCCGCCAGGTCCTGGATGACGGCGTTGGCCAGCAGCATGCCGTCGACCGCCTGGTCCTCGAAGTCCTCGTTGATCACCTCCGCTGCCTCGAGAGTGAGCCCCCCTTGAGCCAGGACGAAACACGCGACGACCGGGAACAGGGACACGCGTCGAATCATGACATTCCTCCGACCCAAAAACGTTGTGTGTACTCGATCTCTCTCAACCTCTCAGTCGCCGCCCGACCCCTCGGCGGCGCGCTTCGCCGCGGCGAGCAGGGCCTCGGCGCGGGCCTCCATGGCCGGGAAGCTCGCCGGCAGGAAGCCCACCTCCTTGTGGACGATCTTCCAGCGGTGGTCGATCCAGAACACCGTGGGGAACCCGGTCACCTGGAACTTCTGCCTCGCCGTGGCGCCCCCCTTCAGGAGGACGCGCTGCTTGAGGCCGAGATTCTCCACGAAGGACTTCACGAGGCCCTTGTCCTCGTCGTAGGCGTTCACGGCGATCACGGCGAGGCCCTTGTCGCCGTATCGCTCGACGAGCTTGCTCAGGTAGGGCGCTTCCGTGCGGCAGGGCGGGCAGCCGTAGCCCCAGAAGGAGAGCAGGGTCACCTTGCCCTTCACGGCCTCGCGGAAGGAGACCTTCCGGCCCTCGAGGTCCTCGAGGACGAAGTCGGGCGCCTCCGTGCCGGCGGCTCCGGCGCGCGCCGCCTCCCTCTCCTCGCGCTCCCGCGCCTGGCGGTAGAAGGAGAGGCGCGACAGGAGCGCGTCCTCGAGCCCCGGCACGAGCTTCGCGAGCGGCCTCCCGGACACCGCCTGGATGCGCTCGTAGACCGTCCTGGGGTGCTGCTTCGAACGGAAGCTGTCGATGGCCGCCACGACGTCCCTCTCGAGCTCCGCGACCTGGGCGAGCTCCGCCGCCGACAGGGACCGCACCTCCTTCGCCTTGAGCTCGCTCCGGGTCTCGAGGCCGAGGGCCTCGCCGGCGCGGCTCCCCGAGAGCTTCACCTCCCGGCGGAGCTCCACGACGGCCTTGCGGGCCCGGTCGATCACGACCGTCTCGCGCCAGGCCTCGACTGCCGCGGGGCTGCCCTCGAGCGCCGCCGAGGCCTTCGCGCCCTCGGCGAGGGTCCGGGTCACCGTCGCGGTGGAGCCGTCCTCGGTCATCGCCGCCACGACGGCCGCCTTCGCCCTCGATGCCCCGGGGACCGTCACCTCCACTTCCGCCGCGCTCTCGCCCTCTCGGAGCTCGAAGGCGGGGAAGAGGGCCGGCGGGAGCTGCGCCTCGAGCACCTTCAAGTGGGGCGCGGGATCCGGCGGGCCGGCCGGGACGAGGTCCAGGTCCAAGAGCTGGAAGACCTCCGCGTCGCCGTACGGCGGGAGCGCGAGGGCGCTCGATCGCGGCGCCACGGACCGCACGAGGACGAGGCGCCGCGCGGCGCCGCCGCCCGGCGCCGCCGGGAGGACGAGGTAGGCGAGGGCCGTCACGTACTCCATCTCGGCCACGGGGCGCCCGGGCGTCGTCTGGCGCGTGACGGAGGAGCCCTCGTAGACCGCGAGTTGACCGGGCGAGGGATCGACGAGGCCGCGGAGGGAAGGCGGGGCGGAGGAGACGGACGTCGAGATCGCTATCGTGAGGCTCAGGAGACCCATGAGTATGCCATGGTAGCGCAAAGGGAGCGCGAGGACTACACCTCTCGCTCCCTACCGCTGGCACCCCAGGCCCGTCCCGCTCGGGTCCGTGCCCTCCGCCGGGAACGGCGCGCGCGGTGCCGCCCCGCTCTTGAAGAGGTAGTTGAGGAGGCCCACGGCGTCCGTCACGTTCAAGAGCTCGTTGTCGTCCACGTCGAGGGCGTCCTCGCAGTCCGCGGCCTTGCCCGCGAAGAGGTGGAGGACGATCCGCACGGCGTCCGAGAGGTCCACCGACGCGTCCCCGTTCGCGTCGCCGCGGACGAAGCTCGAGGGCGGCACGGTGTAAGTGAACGCCCTGGCGTTGGAGGTCTTGTTGTCCGTGTTCCGCACGGTGACGCTCACCGTGCCGGAGCCCGCGGGCACCCTCGCCACGATCTTCCCGGGCGTGGCTCCGTTCTCGTCGAAGACGATGACCGGCGACTGGACGGCCCCGAAGGAGACCTTGAGCCCGTTGTGGAAGTCGGTGCCGAGGACCTCGATATCGGTCCCGGCCAGGGACGAGGCCGGGTTCAAGCTCGTGATTGACGGCGCGTTCCAGCTCGCGGTGGACGTCACGGTGATGGAGTCCGAGTCGATCACGCCGCCACGGAGGTCCAGGCCGAAGAAGACGAGGGCGTTCGCGCCGGGCGTGACCGGGATCCCCGCGATGCTCCAGGCCGTCATGCTCGTGTACGCGGGCAGATAGAGCGTGCCCTCGTCGCCGTCGTTCGTCACGAGGATCTGGCAGACCTCGACGGGCGCGGTGCCGGCGATGGTCACCGATGCCGCCGAGGTCGAGAAGTTGGCCCCGCTGTTCGTGGTGATCGCGAGCCGCACCTGCGGGTAGACGACGCTCCGGATGCGCGTCTCGAGGAGCGCGGCGCGCTGGTCGATGTAGCCTCCCGGCTGCGCGATGCCGGTCTGAGCCATGCCCAGGGCCGCGAGCTTCCCGGCGTAGTCCGAGAGGAAGTCCGAGTGGAACCAGCGGTTCGCGCCGTTGACCATCTCGTCGAGGATCCCGTAGTACATGCGCTTGATCTTCGGCCGGTTCATCATGCGGTTGACCTCGCCGAAGCCACCAGGGTTGAACGTATCCGTGGGGCTCGACGGGATGATGAAGGAGTTGACGTTGCCGTAGGTCAGCTCCAGGTCCCAGGAGAACTTGTGCCAGAGGCCCGTGGCCTCGGGCCGGTAGAAGTAGCAGTTCTTGCCGCGGCTCTGCCCCCAGGCGTCCCAGTCGTCGACGTTCATCTCGACGGCCCAGAGCCGGAGCAGCTCCTCGACCTCGGCGAAGTCCCCGATCTGCTGGTCGAAGAGCGCGTCGGAGGTCCTCGCCGGGTCCAGGACCT
This sequence comes from Planctomycetota bacterium, assembly GCA_016209535.1. Classification (GTDB taxonomy): domain Bacteria; phylum Planctomycetota; class UBA8108; order UBA8108; family SXIK01; genus JACQVW01. Next base: position 6,177 of record JACQVW010000082.1, read on the forward strand.
TGGCGAAGGCCATGAAGTTCGCGTACTCGTCGGCGCCGCCCTTCGCCCGGAGGTTGAAGAACCAGCGGTAGTTCTCCTTGTTGTCGCCGCTCGAGTCGTTGCTGCCGTAGGGCGGCGGGTAGAGGACGCGGCCGTCGGCGCTCGACGCGCGGTTCCCGTTGTCGTCGATCAGGAACCGGTCGTCCATCTCGAGGAAGTCCCCCTCGTCGTCGCCGGGGAACCAGAGGGAGATGAAATCGCCGTCGGGCACCCAGTTGTGCTCGCGCACGCCGCTCGTGGCGTCGTTCACCTGCCACCGCACGAGGACGAAGCCCTCCGTGTAGGGCACCGGGACCCCGCCGCCGTTCTGCTGGCGGATGAGGTAGTGCGAGATCCGGGTGCGGGCGTCCACCGGGTTGCCCTGGTTGTCCTCGAGGCCGAAGCGCCGGATGCGCCCGTGGAGCGGCTCGTCGCGCGGCATCCTCACGCGGAAGCTGCCGCCCCAGCCCGCTCTCGCCCAGGGGCTCCCCGAGAAGCGCGTCTGCGCCTCGTAGTAGATCGTGCTGCCGCCGAAGACGAAGGAGCCGTCCAGCGGGTCGTTCGAGAGGCGGCGGCGGCTGTTGAGC
>JACQVW010000001.1 GCA_016209535.1 Planctomycetota bacterium
CAGGGCTCCTCCTCCAGGGCGACGTCCTCCGGAGCCTCGGGGAAGCTCTGGTCCCACTCCTCGACGGTGGGACGCAAGGCGTCGTCCGGCGGCAGCTCGGGGAGGGAAGGGACCGGCGGCCTGCGGTCGTCCCGGCGCGTCCCCTGGGATGCGAGGAGCCTGCGGAGGTCCGCCGCCGCCTTGCGCGCCTCCGGCGGCGGCCTGTAGGAGGGGTCGGGAGGAGCCCAGGAGGTGGGATCGATGGGGTACCAGCCGCCGCCGGGGAAGTAGACCTCGACCCAGGCGTGGGCCGTGCCGTTCCTGACGATGACCTCCCCGCTGGCCGCGTCCCACTCCCCGCCGTGGAAGCCCACGGCGAGGCGGGTCGAGACGCCCGCGGCCCGCAGGAGGAGCGCCCCGGCGGTCGCGAAGTACGTGCAGTTGCCCACCCGCTCCTTGAGGAGGAACGCCGAGAGCCGGCTCTTCCCCGGCCGCCAGAGCGCGTGGTTCGAGTAGCGGAAGCGCTTCGAGACGTCTTCCTCGAGCCGCGCGATCTTCGCCCCGATGTCCTCCCCGGCGCCGGCGAAGAGACCTCTCGCGTGCGCCTGGAGGTCGATCCCGAGCTCGTCCTCGGGCGGGACCTGCCGGTAGCGCCGGTCCTCATGGGCCCCGGCGGCGTGCCCCGCCGGGACGTCGCCCGCGCCGTGAGGCTCGAAGAGGATCCCGTAGCGCGCGTCGCGAGCCGGCGGCGGGTAGGGGAACACGTCTCCGGCTTCGTTCTCGCGGTAGAGCGTGAATTCCCGCGAGCGGACCTCGGCTGCGAAGTAAGGCAGGACCACGTTGCGCGCGACGGGGGTGACCACGCGAGCCTCGAGGAGGACGGCCGGCGCCGGGGCTACCGGCGGCGGCCGGCGGCGCGGGAGGACGCCGCCCGGAGGCCAAGGCTGCCGGACGTAGCGGCTCTCCTCGCTCCAGCTCTCGAGGAGGGGCTCGAAGGTCGTGAGGGTCACGGCCTTCCAGCGCGTGCCGGCACCGGGCCTCCAGGCCCGCGCCGCGGCGTCGACCTCCGCGGGGCGGAGCCGCAGCACCTCGCGGGGGTCGAAGGCGGCCAGCGACAGGTCGCCGAGGGCGACCTTGTAGGTGAACCCGACGACCTGGAAGGCTCCGCCGTCCCTCGAGGCGGCGCCGGCGGCCGCCTTGAGGGCTTCGCCCGCCGCCGCGGGGCTCTGCGCGCCCGGGTCGCCGTCGGCGAAGGACGCCGCGATCCGGGCCTTGCCGCGGTCCGGCTCGATGTCGACCGCGGGCTCGCCCACGAGGAGCCCGAGGCCGTCGTACGTCGCGGCGAGGACCAGGGCCGAGGCCGACGCGGCCAGCGCGGCGGCGGCACGGGCGTTCTGGAGGTTGATCCGCGGGTGGCTCACCGCGCCGAACACATCGTGGAGTAGGTGCCGTGAGGCGGCCGACGTGAAGTAGCAGGCGAAGACGGCGGGGACCCAGAGGAGCGGCCGGGGCTGGCCGTCCTTGAGCCCCAGGAGCACGACGGCCCACAAGAGGAAGTCGTGCAGCCTCGAGGCTCGGGGGTGGAAGAGGAGGAAGCCCGATCCCCAGAGGAGGAAGATCACGAGGACCGTGGGGGCCTCGGGGCCTCCGGGGCGCGGCCCGGCGGCCGTCAAGAGGTCGAGGCCCGCCACGACGAGGAGGATCGTCACGAGGAGGAGGGCGAGCGACCCGCCGAGGACCCGGAGACCCTGCGCCGGGCGGCCCGCCAGGCCCAGGAGCACGGCCGATGCCCTGGGGATCGAGGCCCATGCGGCGAGGCACGCCGCGTCTCCTGCGCCGCCCCGGCCGTGGAGGGCGCCCGTCGCGAAGAGGACCGCCGTCACCACGCCGAGCACGTCGCAGGCCACCAGCAGGGCCTCGGCGCGGGGGCGGGTCGAACGCTCGTCGTAGAAGAGCCTCACGCGAGTCTCCTCACCGGCGCCGCGAAGACGGTACGGGGGCTCGCCCCACAGCGGACCCTGACTGCCTCCAGGCCGCGGGCGCGGGCCCGCGCCAGGTACTCCTCGAGCTCCGAGCCTGCGCGGCGCGTCTCGTAGAGGCTCGGGAAGGTGGCGTCGTCGAAGACCACCAGGACGACGCGGACGCCCCGGGCGCGGAGAGCACCCAGGTGCCCCTCGAAGCGCCTCGATGGGCGCACGTAAGGGCTCACCATGAGGACCGCCGTCGCTCCGGGGGGGACCTGGCGGGCCTCCTGATCGAGGACGTCCTCGATGGGGCGCTCGCCGTCGGGCCTCACCTCGACGAGGGCGTCGAGGATGGCCGTGAGCGGCGCCCCCGCGGCGTCGCTCGGCCCGCCGCCGGCCCAGCGCCCCGCGTGGAGGCGCACTCGGTGGCGCCGCCGCGCCGCGTGGGCGGCGAGGGAGGCCGCGATCTTCACCGAGAGCTCGAGGCTCGAGCCCTTGCCGACGCCGAGGAAAGCGTAGCGGTAGGGGTCCAGGAAGAGGAAGAGGTCGCCCCGGGCGCTGCGGGCGTACTCGCGCACGACGGGGAATCCCCGGTGGGCCGTGAGGCCCCAGTGCACGCGCCGCAGGGGGTCCCCGATCCTGTACTCGCGCACCGAGAGGAACTCGGTCGAGTCGCCGGCGACGGAGCGCGTGAGATCGGCGAGCGCGGCCGAGAGGCAGTCGCCGGAGCGCTCGGCGGCGCGGAGCTCCTGGAACCAGGGGTAGACCTTGATCCTCGCGGGGCAGGGGAAGGTCCGCTCGACCTGGAACCACCCGAAGGGGTCCGAGAAGGAGATCGTGACGGGGCCGAGGGAGTAGACCCCGCGGGGGAGGAGACAGGTCCCCTCGTAGCTCTCCGTGACCGTCTCGCCCGGCTCGACCCTGCAAGGGAAGAGCACGTGCTTGGGCGCGTGGACCTCGGGGACGTACACCTCGCTCGCGCGGGGGTGGAAGAGCGACATGCGCGAGCCGTTCCGGACGCGGACCTCCACCTCGATCGTGTCGCCCTCGGAGGCCTTCTCGGGCGCGATGCGCTCGAGGGTGACCCCGCGGAGGCTCCTGCGCAGGAGCACGTAGACCGCGAGCGGCACGAGGAGGAGGGCGAGGCCCAAGGCCGCGCAGCCCGGGCTCCGGTGCTGGACCGCGGCCGCGAGGGCGAGGACGCCGAGCGCGACGACGGGGACGCCGGAGCCGGCGTTACGAGGCGGCAGGACGGACGAGCGCATCGTGCGGCACCGCCGGGACGGGGACCTCGGCCAGGACCTTCTCGATGACCTTCCGCTTCGAGAGGCCCGCGTACTCGCGCTGCGGGTCGAGCAGCACCCGGTGGGAGAGGACATGGGGCGCCACGGCCTTCACCGAGTCGGGCGTGACGAACCGTACCCCCTGGAGGAGCGAGTGGGCCTGGGAGGCCCTGAGGAGCGCGAGGCCGCCGCGCGGGCTCACGCCGAGCCGGAGCTCGGGGCTCGCCCGCGTCGCCTGCACCAGCTCCACGATGTACCGCAGCACCTCGGGACCCGCCCTCACTTCGCGGACATCCGCCTGGATCGCGAGGAGGCCCTCCACCTCCATGACCGGCTTCAAGCCGACGATCGGGTGCTCCCGGATCTGCTCGGCCAGGATCCGCGCCTCGTCATCGGCCCGCGGGTAGCCGAGCTCGATGCGCAGGAGGAAGCGGTCGAGCTGCGCCTCGGGCAGCGGGTAGGTGCC
>JACQVW010000155.1 GCA_016209535.1 Planctomycetota bacterium
ACGAAGAAGGCCGAGGAGGACGAGAGCGAGTACTTCAAGCAGCACTACGGGAAGCCGGCTGCCGACCAGTTCTGGGACAAGCGGCCGATCGCGCCCGACGAGTCGTGGAGCGAGATCCTCGCCCAGAAGATCGACTTCGCGACGTACGACCTCGACCTCAGGATCGCCCCCGACGCGAGCGCTCTCGAGGCCGTCGCGCGCTTCCGCGTCGAGAAGCCGGAGCGCCGCCCCGACCCGCCGCGCCTCGTCGAGACGCGCTGGCCCGACGGACGCCGCATGCTCTTCGCGCCCGGCGGCCAGGTGAACTTCATGCTCGGCCGCGGCGCCCGGGGCAAGATTCCCTTCTACGAGCGGGGCGTGACGACCCGGCTCGTCCCCGACGACGGGACCGCCCGGTGGCGCGAGCTCTACGAGAGGGCGAGCGTCGAGCCCGTGGAGACGAAGGAGTGATGCCCCCTGCGCCTCCATCGCCCCTCGGAACGGCTCGGGCCGCGGCGCACCCGAGTCGGGCGACGCGCGCGCTCCTCCTCGCCGCCGTCGCGGGCCTCGCCGGGGCCGCCACCGCCGCCGGAGGCGACGTCCCCCGCGCTGCCGACGCGCCGCAGCCTCGGACGCCGGAGGAGAGCGCCAAGCTCTTCCGGCTCCCCGAGGGCTTCCGGATCGAGCTCGTGGCCAGCGAGCCCCTCCTGGCGGACCCCACGGCCATCGCCTTCGATGCGGACGGGCGCCTCTTCGTCTGCGAGATCCACGGATACAACCTCGACGGTCACCTGGACGTCCTCGAGCTTGAACCAGGCCGGAGTCCTCGACAAGAGCGTGCGCCGGATCCCGGCGAGCCCGGAAGCGACGGCGCGCGCCGAGAAGGACACCTACGGCACCGTGAAGCTCCTGCGAGACCTGGATGGAGACGGGCGGATGGACCGCTCCACCGTCTGGGCGGACCGCCTTCCGCCCTGCTACGGGCTCGTGGAGGCCCTCGACGGCGTGATCGTCCTCTGCGCGCCCGACATCGCCTACCTCGCCGACCGGGACTCGGACGGCGAGGCGGAGGTGCGGGAGGTCCTCTTCACCGGCTTCGGCGCCGGCGAGCTCTGGACGCGGATCAACAGCCCCCGGTGGGGCCTCGATGGCTGGATCTACGCCGCGCCGGGCCACGGGTCGGACGGCGCGATCCGCGGCCCGCGGCTGCGCGGCGAGGTGCGCCTGGGCAGCACCTGCTTCCGCTTCAAGCCGGACGGGAGCGCCCCTCGAGGCCCTCTGCCGGAGCGCGGGGGCGCCGCAGGCCCGCCTCCACGCCCTCTACGCGCTCCAGAGGCTCGGCGCCCTCGAGCCCGAGATCGTCGAGGAAGCCTTGCGGGACGACCACTTCGCCGTCCGGACGCACGCCTTGCGCCTCGCCGAGGCCTGGGTCGACGGTCGGCCTGCCCTCCTCGAGAGGGCGCTCGGGCTCATCGGTGACCCCGATCCGCTCGTGCGCCTGCAGCTCGCCTTGACGCTGGGCGAATCGCGGGACGAGCGCGCGCTGGAGGCGCTGGCGCGGCTCGCGGCCCGGCACGGCGGCGAGCGCTGGGTGGACGCGGCGATCATGAGCTCGGCGGCCGGTTCGGCGGGGCGGCTCCTCGCGGCGCTGCTCCGCTCCGGAGGCGCCGGCAAGTCCGGGGATGCCGGCAAGGGCTCGGCCCTCCTGGCCCCGCTCGCCTCGAGCGTGGCCTCGCACCGCGACCCCGATGAGTCGGCCCTCGTGCTCGAGGCAGTCTCGGCCCTCGGGGGCGAAGGCGCCGCGCCGCTCCAGGTCGCCTGCCTGAGCGCCTTCAAGGCGGGCCTCAAGCGCGGTGCGGAGCGAAGCCTCGGCTCGCCGGCGGCGCAGCGCGCGCTTCGCCGGCTCCTCGAGGGCCCCTCGGCGGAGGTCCGACGCCTCGCGTTCGAGCTCGCGGGCTCGCTGGGGCTCGCGGAGGCGCCGGAAGTGAAGGAGGTCTTCGCCCGCGCGGGCCTTCAGGCGCTCGATGGCGCCTTGAGCCTCGAGGAGCGCCGGGCGGCCACGGGGCTCCTCTCGAGCGCGCCGTACCCGGTCCTCGCGCCCGTGGCGACGGCGGTCCTGGACCCGCGCCAGCCGCCGGAGCTCCAGCTCGCGGCCGTCGAGGCGCTCTCCTCCTCCGAGGACTCCGGGGTCGCAGCGGTCCTCCTCGAGGGCTGGGCCGGCCACTCCCCTCGCGTCCAGGCCGCCGTGATCGATGCGCTCTTCGGCCGGCAGAACCGCCTCCCGGTGCTCCTCGAGGTGATCCGGGGGGACGAGGTGGAGCCCGCGAGCCTGGACGGCTTCCGGCCCCTCCTCCTCAGGACCGTGCGGAGCTGCGGCGATGGGAACCTGTTCTACGCCCAGCCCGGCGAGCACCGGTTCCGCTTCTCCATCAAGGCTCACGCGGAGTCGATGCGCTTCGGGGAGGAGCAGGACTGCCCCCTCCTGCCGTTCCCCGCGGAGGGGGACCCTTTCCTCCCCTCTTGACCAGTTACGATAAAAAAAGGGGCGTGGTTCAACGCCGGGTTACACCCGGCTATGAACCACGCGTTCATTCCCACGATACTGCCCCTACCAAACTGCCCCTGCTGAGCTCTTTCCTGTTACCCGAATGGAGCCTGATCTGAACCACGCCTAAACGTCCCCTTGGACTCGCTCGACTCATTCGCCTCTAATCCCGCCGTCGTTTTCAGGTGTCCTTCGGAGTTCGGCGGTCCGCCTGGCGGACCGTGCGGGCTTTGAGGGACCGAAAGAGGGAAGCCGGTGTAGGGGGCAACTCCGAATCCGGCGCGGGCCCCGCCACTGTGACCGGGGACTGCCCTTCCCTCTCAGCGGCTATCGCTGAGATGGCCTGAGGCAAGCAGATTGCGCAGGCCATGACCACTGACGCGCCCGATCTTGCGTTCAGGACACGGTTACTGAGCGCCGGGTTAGCGCGTTGGGAAGGTCAGAGAAGGGTGGGGTGATCCGGAAGCCAGGAGACCTGCCTGAAATGTCCTCGTTACAGCCTTCGGGGGAGGAGGCAAGGGACGAAAGCAGGCAACAGGCCTCTTGATCGTTCTCTCCTTTCCCGAGGGTGAAGGCCCGCTTGAGCGCGGGTTTTCCGGTTCCCTTTCGGTGAAAGGAGGGATCCAGATGGTTTGCCGTTGTCCTTCGTTCGTTGCTTGCGCCGTCTTCGTGGGGTTCGCCGTAACTGGCAGGGCGGGTGCCGGAGAAACCTTCGCGCAGGTCCCCGAGGGTTTCCTGGCCTCCGACCGCTTCGAGTTCCCCACCAACCAGTTCCTCGGCGGACTCACCTACTCTCCCGATGGGCACCCGCTCGTTTACATCGGGAACGAGCTCCTCCTCTACGGTCCAGGTGAGCCGAAAGTCCTCACCTCGTTCGACACGCGGGTCTTCGGCTCCTTCGTCGTTCTCTCCCCGGACGAGAAGGCGGTGATCTTCGGGGAG
>JACQVW010000141.1 GCA_016209535.1 Planctomycetota bacterium
CCTCCCTCCTCCCTCCTAACCCGCCCCTTACCCGAGATGCTTCCTGATCGCCGGCGTCCGCCGTCCGGCCCCTCCCGCTCCGTATTCCTCGCCCTCGCGGCGTGCCTTTGCCTCGGCTGCGTCGTCCTCGAGCCGATCGGCGTGCGGCTCGTGCCCGTCGGCGAGCGCGCCGGCGGTGCCGCCAGGCTCCGCTTCTCGCGCCGGCACGCGCCCTACGCCTCGGGGGATGTGGTCTTCAGCCACGCGACCGAGGCGCACGCCTCGCTCTCCTGCGAGGACTGCCACTCCGGCACCACGGGCGAGGCCGAGAGCCCCGGCGCCGTGCCGGAGGCGGACCGGGCCCGCGTCGCCTTGCCCTCCATGGCCCGCTGCTTCACGTGCCACGACGGGGAGGCCGTCACGGACGACTGCATTGCCTGCCACCTGACGAGCCGCCGGGACAGGAAGCCCGCCTTCCACGACGGGCTCTTCCCGCGGCACCACCGGCGCATGGCGGAGGACGAGGCCTACAAGTGCTCGCTCTGCCACGTGCAGGGGGACTGCAAGTCCTGCCACGCCGAGCGGAAGCCCTTCTCCCACACGCCGAGGTTCGAGCGTTCGACCCACGGTCGCCTCGCGACCCATGACCGCCGCGCCTGCGCCACCTGCCACGAGACGTCGTTTTGCGAGAGCTGCCACAGCCAGCCGCCCCCGGACCACACGCAGGCCTTCCGGCGGGACGGCGGGCACCGGCAGGCGGCCCTCATCCGCGGCCGGAGCTGCACCGTGTGCCACCGCTTCGAGGAAGTCTGCGCGGAGTGCCACGGAGGGTGATGGGGGATGGCCGTGCCGCCCTGGAAGCTCCTCGCGATACCCCTCCTCGCCGCGGCGCCCTGGCCCCTCGCCGCGCAGGAAGAAGAGGCCGAGGAGCCCGATGATGCCGCGGCGGCAAGCGGCGCCGGCGAGGAGCCCGTCGACGACGAGCCCGCCGTCGACGGGTCCTCCGGTGAGGAGCCGTCGTCCTCCTGGGCCCGCCTCCTCGCGGACCCCACGCTCGGCGGCAAGCTTCACTGGACCTACCGCGCCTCCTACACGGCGCGGCTCTACGACTTCGACCGCTACAGGTACCCCTTCCCCGAGCACGTCGCGCCGGTGGACGAGGCGCAGAGGCGGCTCCTCGAGGAGCGCCACGAGGACCGCTCGGACCAAGACCTCGATCAGTACTTCGCGCTGCGCCTCGAGAGCCTGCCGGTCCTCGAGGGGCGCTCGAGGGTCCTCCAGTCGGCCGGCGGCGAAGCCTCCTTCCGCTGGTTCAAGGACCTCGACGGGAGCCCCGCGGGCGAGGAGGCTCATGGCGGCTTCGACCGCTTCGCCGGCCGCCAGGCATTCCAGCTCCAGACCCTCAACGCGCGGCTCGAGGCCTTGAACCGCCACCTGGAGCTCGTGCTCGGGCGCCAGCACGGGCGCGAGGCGGAGTGGGTCCACTTCGACGGCGCCACGGCGACCCTGCGGGGGCTCGAGGTCTTCTGGCGCGAGGTCGAGGTGTCGGGCTTCGCGGGCTCGCGGGTCACGTTCTACCCGCGCGCCTCATCGAGCCGAGACGGGGTCTACGGCGGCCACCTGAAGGCCCGGCTCCTCGAGGGGTTGCACCTCGAGCTCTCGGAGGTCTACTACATCGACAGCTCCTTCGAGGCCGAGCTGCGGCAGGAGATCCCGGACCTCGGCTGGCTCGCCGTCGGCTACCACCAGTTCAACGAGCACCCGCACCTGATCTCCCTGGAGGCGAGCCTCGAGCGCCGGGAGCACGCCCTGACCGTCCACCTCTCCTACGACGGGAAGCTGGGCGGGCACGGCCGGGACTTCAACTTCGACTACACCCAGTCGTCGAGCCGTCGCTCGGACGGCGACAAGGACCGGTACTTCAACATCGGGCACCTGGAGCCCTACGACGAGGTCACGCTCGAGGCCCGGAAGGGCCTACTCCCGTGGCTCGGGGCCTCCGCCGGCGGCACGGTCCACCGGCTCCGCGACCGGGACGAGGAGGACGGCTACAACACGGACTGGCAGGAGGCCTGGGCGGGCCTCGACGTGACGGAGCCCTTCTGGAAGGGCCTCACGGGCCGCGGCACGGTCCGCTACGTGCACACGGACCTGCCCCGCCGCCGCCTGCGGCTCGACCTCGAGGAGGTCCTCTCGAACGGCGCCCCGGACTTCCGCCTCGAGGACGTGACGGGCGACGGGGAGCCGAGCTTCCTGGGCCTCGACCTCCTCGTGGAGCAGGACTTCCACCGCCATGTGGCCGTGGGCGCGACGGCGCTCCTGAGGAGCTACGAATATCAGAGCAACTTCGCGGAGCTCGACGACCTCCGTGCCGCGAGCCTCGGCGCGTACGTCCGCTGGCAGGCGACGGCCTGGACCCAGTTCCTCTTCGGCTACTCCTACGACACCGACTACCGCTTCGTGAACCCGGACCTGGACGCGCTGCACACGGTGAGGGTGCAGCTCGTGGTGAGGCTGTGAGATCAGGGCCGGATGGCACCGATCTCGATCCAGGTGGATCCTGAGGCTTCTGGAGCACTCCTCCGTCAGTTCTTCCCCGGCCCCAGGTCCTCCGCCGGCCCCATGAGGCCCCCGGCCAGCAGCTCCTCGCGCGACTTGACTCGCAGCTTCGCGAACGCGTTCCCGATGTGCCGCGCCACGGTGCGCCAGCTCACGTCGATCGCCTCCGCGATGGTCTTGTTGCATAGCCCGCAGGCGGCCAGGCCCGCGACCTCCCTCTCGCGGCCGGTGAGCGGCCCCCAGTTCGGCTCGACGATGGCCTGGAGCCGGAAGCGCCAGGAGTCCAGGACCACCCTCGCGATCTCCCGTGGCCCGCGCCTCCCGGGGAGCCCTGCTTCCGTTTCGCTCGCGAGCTCCGCACGCCGCCGGAGGAGGATCTTCCGGAGGAGGTGCTCGGCCTGCTTGCGGATCTCCTGCAGGCGCCCTTGGCTCACCTCGCCCCCATGCGCCTCCTGCGGCGAGGGCCCGGGAGTGTCGTCGGGGAGGTGCTTCGCGATCTCGCGCCGCGTGCGCAGTCCGAGCTTGTCGAGGACGTGCTTCATGGTCGACTTCTCGGTGCCGAGCTCGATGCCGAGCTGACGGGCGATCTGCTTGTCCGTGTGCCCCTCCATTGCGAGGCGCGCCACCTGCGCTTGCCTGGGGCCGAGCCCCCGAGGCAGCTTCTCGGGAAAGGCGGCGAGCACGTACCTCACGGGCGCGAGCAGGACATGGGCGAGCAAGAGAGGCCGCTCCCTTCCACGCAGCGCGCCGGCGAGGCCGCTGTCGGTGAGCTTCTTGACGAGCTGGCGGAGGCTCCTGTCCCAGGCCCCTGCGGCGGCAGTACGGGACTCGCGTGGGACCGGAGCTCGTCGACTCGCCCTTCTCCTGCGCTCTCGAGCCACAGCGCTCACCTCCCCTCGGAACGTTCCTTGTGCATAGACTTGCCCTTGCCACGTGGAGCGCATGGTACACGACTTGCTGGGGGGGGGCGCAAGCTTTTTCTTGGCCAGCCTCGAGAGCGCCGGCCCGGGGGCATCTACACCATGAGGGGTACCTCCCATGGTGTACATAGCGAGAGGGCCCTCCCGTTGCGAATAGTCAGCGCCTCGCGCCTCGGCTCTCATCGCAGGCGAAGGTGGTGAGGACAGCTCGCTCGGCCCAGGGGCCGGGCGAGGAGAGCCTCAGAGCCTGGTCAACAAGGAGAGCCGATCGAGGGAGGTGCTTGGATGAGCCAGAAAGCGAAGCGGGGGATCGCGGCGATGGTGATCGTGGGGGGGCTCGCGGGCCTTGGGATCTACGTCGCGGTGGCCGTGGTCTCGCCGGCCGCCACAGCGCAGTCGCTTCCCGACACGGGGAGGTTCCGCGCCGGCTCCGAGCTTGGGGCGGAGCGCGCCGGCTTCTCGGGGAGGACCATGGTCACGGTCTTCACGAGCGCCGCGGCGCCGGAGTGGCCCGCGATCGCAGAGTGCCTCGGGAGTGCGGCCGTGACGGCGGAGACGGACCCCTACTTCGTCGGCATCCTCGTCGACGAGACGCTGGAGCCCGAGGTCGAAAAGCCGGAGCGCGACGCTGGCGCCCGGGTCATCGTGCGTGCGCTCAACGGCGCGTTCCTCGGCGGGCTGCCGGCCGGGTTCACGTGCGCCGAGCTCGTCGAGCTCTTGAAGTCGCTCCGCCAGCGGATCTTCTTCGCGTCCGAGAAGAGCCCGATCTACGCGAATCTTCTCGAGAGGCCGGAAGCGGTCGTGGACGCCATGGTCCTCGCCGGCGAGGCCCTGAAGGCGGCGAGGTACGTGGCGTTCCTCGAGGAGCTCGAGGGCGCGGGGAGCCTGGCCGTGCAGGCCGCGAAGGGGAGGCTCGGGCAATGAAGCCGAAGGGACGGCTGGTCTTCTGGGCCTTGATCGCGATCGTCGTGGTCGCGCTCGTGCTCGCTGGGTTTTCCGCGGCCTCGCGAAAGCCGAGCTCGACGGCTGCGACAGGGACGACCGAGCTCGAGAGGCCGGTGAGTCCGGCGCTCTCCGAGGTGGCCGTGACCGCGGCCACGGGCGCGGAGCCCGTCGCCGGGCGAGAGGAAAAGCCGCCGCCCCAGCTCCGGGAGAAACTCGTCGAGGAGCTCATGGCGGAGGCTGGGGAGGACCGCGGGGCGGTGTATGCCATGAACCGAGTCAGGGAAGCGCTGCGCGAGGGGAACCACGCTTTCGCGCGGCGGCTGTTCGCGACCATGAAGGCCGAGCATGGCGAGTCCGTGTTGCTCAAAGCCGCCGAGGATCTGATCCAGGGGGGAGAGTGAAGCCATGGTGTGTCCCACGGAGCCCAGAGCCAGCGAGAGGCCTTGCCTCGCGGTGTTATTGCGTGGAGCTGTGTTCGTAGCCCTGGCGAGCGGATCTCTTTGGGCGCAGGACGACTACGAGCTCATGAGCCGGACGGCGATCTACTCGGAGGGCTTCCCTGGCCTCCTGGCCGAGCCGGCCCTGGACTCCACGGTCGAGCCCGTGGACGGCATGGGCGGCTTCGACAACGTCGCGCCGCGCCTGGCGGTGGAGGTCGGGCCAGGAGGGCAGGTCTGGGACCCTTCCCCGAGCTACCGCACGCGCTACATGCAGGCCGAGTACCCCGCCGGTTCGAACCAGCTCCAGGGGAACAACTGGTTCACCTCGATCCCGTACCTGCTGGGGGCCCCGGTCGGCCAAGACCCCTGCAAGGTGCGCTTCGATGCCCACACCTTCCGCGTGTACACGACGACGGACGGAGTTACCTGGACCGGCCAGTACGCCAACAAGTACTCCAAGATCGTCAAGTCCGGGCTCGATTTCCTTCTCTACGACTCGGACGGCAAGCTCTTCCTCTTCCCACAGACCAACGGCTACCGCTGCTCGGCGATCGCTTGGATCGGA
>JACQVW010000142.1 GCA_016209535.1 Planctomycetota bacterium
GAAGTACATGGCGAGCATGGCGACGAGCATCAGGACCGAGCCGGCGAGCGTGTAAATGAAGAACTTGATGGCCGCGTAGATTCGGTCGTGGCCGCCCCAGATCCCGATGAGGAAGTACATCGGGAGTAGGACGATCTCCCAGAAGACGTAGAAGAGGAAGAAGTCGAGGGCGCAGAAGACGCCGATGAGCCCCGTCTCCAGGAGGAGGAACAGCACGTAGTAGCCCTTCGTCCCGGTGTCGATGGTCCAGGAGTAGACGAAGCAGAGGACGCAGAGGAGGGCCGTGAGCCAGACCAGGGGCAGGCTCAGCCCGTCGACCCCCATGAAGTAGTTGATCTTGAAGTCGGGGATCCAGGGCATGTACTCGACGAACCGGATGTGCGCCGCCTGGCTCACGCCCACCGCGAGCTCGAGCTCCGCGGCCTCCTCCCAGGCCTCGCGGGCCGCGGGCGCGAACGCGGCCCAGCCGGCCGGCAGCGGCACGCTGACTCGCCCCGAGGCGTCGCGGGCAACCCGGATGTTCGCGGCGCGCCAGGCATCGATCGTCTCCGGCCCCCGCACGCGGTCGATGACGTTGTCTTGCTTCGCGCGCAAGACCTCGACGGCGCTCGGCGGCTCCTGGTTCCAGTACCCCCGCGCGAGGCCGATCGCGATGATGAAGGTGACGGCGGCCCCCAGGAGGGAGACGCTCTTGATGAGCCACCTCCAGCTCGCCGGGATGAGGAGGACGATCCCCGCGGTCAGGAGGGGCAGGAAGGTGCACCAGGTGAGGGTGGTCATGACGGCGATGGCCTCACGGATTCACGGATGGACGGTGGGATGCTCAGGAATGGTTCCACAGGACGATTTCTCACGGACTCACGAACTCGAGGGTCAGGTCTTGTTCCACAGGACGATCAGCGCGGAGACGACGAAGACCCCCGCGAAGAGGAAGATCGAGGCATACACGTACTGCTGGAGGACGCCCGTCTGGAGCCGGCGCAGGCGCGCCCCGCCCCGTAGGGTGGCCTCCCCGATCCCGCGCACGGTCCCGTCGACGCCGTGGTAGTCCACGGCCCCCACGCAGCCCGTGACGAACCGGCAGGCGCTCCCCCAGAAGTTGACGAAGCCGTCGATCGCGTGCTTGTCGATCGCTCCGCAGGCCACCTGGACCACATGGATCGAGCGGAGCGCGATCCAGGTCCAGAGGCGGTCGACGTACCAGAGGTTCTTCAAGGCCTCGTGCAGGGCGCCCAGGGGCGTCCCGGGCGCGAGGACCTGCTTGCGGTAGAAGGGCCCGAAGGGGAGGAAGAAGAGGGACGAGAGGCCGATCCCCAGGACAAACATGCCGACCGAGAGGCCCAGGACCGTCGTGTGGCCCTCGTGAGCCAGTTCCTCGATGTGCTCGAGCTGCGCCGCCGCCTGCGGCGCCTCCGGCCTGAGGAGCACCTCCGACGCCACCCGGTGCTCGAACCAGTGGCTGTCGAAGCCCGGAAGCATGAGCCCGCCGGCCACGACCGAGAGGCCCGCCAGGATGCAGAGCGGGACGGTCATGGTCCAGGGCGACTCGTGGGCGTGCTCGTGGGCGTGGTGGTCCCGCGGCTCGCCGTGGAAGACCGAGAAGAAGAGGCGGAACATGTAGAAGGCGGTCATCCCCGCCGTCGTGATCCCGAGGACGAAGGGGAGGTAGCCGATCCACGCCGCGTAGCGGCCCGTCTCCCCGTTGTGGTGCGCGTACGCGAGGGCCTGCCCCAGAATCGCCTCCTTGGACCAGAAGCCCGACAGGAAGGGAAGCCCGGCGATGGCCAGGGTGCCGATCCCGAAGGTGGCCCAGGTGATGGGCAGCTTCCTCCGCAGGCCGCCCATCTGGGCGAGCTCGTTCGAGTGGACCGCGTGGATCACGCTGCCCGAGCCCAGGAAGAGGAGCGCCTTGAAGAAGGCATGGGTGGTCAAGTGGAAGAGGCCCGCCGCGACGCTCCCGACGCCCAGGCCGAGCATCATGTAGCCGAGCTGGGAGACCGTGGAGTAGGCGAGCACCTTCTTGATGTCCGTCTGGGCGAAGGCGATCGACGCGGCGAAAATCGCCGTGAAGGCGCCCGTCAAGGCCACGACGAGGAGGGCGTCGCTCGAGACGAAGTCGCCCTCGAAGTACGGCGCGCCCGCCATGAAGGGGAACATGCGCCCCACCACGTAGACCCCGGCCGCCACCATGGTCGCCGCGTGGATCAGGGCCGAGACGGGCGTGGGGCCCTCCATGGCGTCCGGGAGCCAGACGTGGAGCGGGAACTGGGCCGACTTCCCCACGGGACCGAGGAAGAGGGCCACGGCGGTCAAGGTCAGGAGCCCGCGCTCCCAGCTCCCGGCCTGGACGCTCGCGAAGATGTCCTTGAACTCGAGCGACCCCACCTTCCACCCGATCACGAGGATGGCGAGGAAGAAGCCGAGGTCCCCGAGCCTCGTCGTCACGAAGGCCTTGAGCGCCGCGTGCTGGGCCGATGTCTTCTCGAAGTACCAGCCGATCAGGAAGTAGGAGCAGACGCCCACGAGCTCCCAGAAGATGAAGAGGAAGAGGAGGTTCGAGGTGATGCAGAGGCCCAGCATCGAGAAGCTGAAGAGCCCCAGGTACGCGAAGAAGCGGTGGTACCGCGCCTCCCCGTGCATGTAGCCCCAGGAGTAGAGGTGGACGAGGAAGCTCACCAGGGTCACGACGAAGAGCATGACCACGGTGAGGTTGTCCACCTCGATCCCGAAGTCCATGCGGAAGCCGGCGGCCGCGGGCCGCGCGCCCTCCGCCGCCTCCGGACCGACCGACAGCCACCCGGCGCCCGCCATCGGGTACCAGCGTTGGGGCTCGATCCCCTCGGGCGACGCGATGAGGAGGATCGTCATGTAGCAGGCGATGCCCAGCGAGCCGAGCATGGCGAGGGTCGGGACCCAGTCGCCCTGCCGCGGGAGCCGCTTCCCGAAGAAGACCTGGACGAGGAACCCCGCCAGGGGCAGCACCAGGATGACGAACGCGAGCTTGCAGAGGTAGTTCTCCATGCTCAACCCTTGAGGCTGCGCGCCTCGTCGACCTCGACGGTGTTCAAGTTGTTGAAGATGTTGAGGGTGATCGCGAGGGCGAGGGACGCCTCGGCGGCCGCGATCACGATGAGGAAGATCGTGATGACCTGCCCGTCGACGGCGTCCCGCGTCGCGAACTTCGCGAACGCGACGAAGTTGAGGCCCACGGAGTTGAGGAGGAGCTCGAGGCCCATGAGGAGCGCGATGGCGTTCCTGCGCGTGATGACGACCAGGAGGCCGAGCCCGAAGACGATGGCGCTCACCACGAGGTAGTGCGTGAGCCCGACCTGGCCGGCGCTCGCCGCGGCGGGGGCGGCCTGGAGGAGCAGGGGTAGGAAGCCCGTCGACATGGTCCGCGCCTACTCCTTCCTCTCACCCTCGGCGGGCGTCCCCGGCATCTGGGCCCTGCCGATGTACGTCGCCCCCACCATGGCCACGAGGAGGAGCACCGTCACGGCCTCGAAGGGCAGGACGTAAGGGCCCAGCACCTTGAGGCCGATCTGGAAGGTGTCCCCTGCGCCCGCAGCGGCCGCGGCCGCGCCCGCCTCGGTGCTCCAGGGGCTCTCGAGGGCCAGGAAGACGAGGACCCCGAGGAGGGAGAGCCCAGCGATCACGCCCGGGACGATCACTCCCGCGCCGACCCTCCTCCGGACATGGACGTCGAACCGGGCCGTCAGCATGAGCCCGAAGAGGAAGAGGATCAAGATCCCGCCGATGTAGACGAGGACCTGGGTGAACCCCAGGAAGCCCGCGCCGAGCTGCAGGTAGAGCCCCGCGAAGCCGGCAAGGCTCACGAGGAGCAGGAACGCCATGCGCACGATGCTCCTCGAGAGCAGGATGCCCGCGGCCGGGAGCACGGCGGTGGCCGCGAAGACCCAGAAGGCTCCGTCGCTGAAGGTCATGGGGTCGCTCCTTGCTTCGCCCCCTCGCCGGCGTGCTTCTTCGCCTCCGACTCCTTCTTCTCGCGCTCGAGCCTCTCGGCGTCGGCCCGGGCCCACTGGACGAACTTCTCGTCCTCCTCGGTGTAGACCTGGTCGGTGAGGAGGTTCTTCTCCATCATGGTCCTGTCGGTGGCGCTGTAGTCGAAGCCGGGCCCGAGGAAGATGCACTTCGGGGGGCACGGCTCCTCGCACAGGCCGCAGAAGATGCACACCGTGTAGTCCACGGTGAACTTCGAGAGCGTGGCCTTCTGCCCCCGGTACCCGCCGGGGAGCGGGCCGTCGGCTCCGCGCCGCCCCTCGATGTAGATGCAGTCCACGGGGCAGATCTCCGAGCACTTCCAGCACATGACGCACTTCTCGGTCTCGAGGTAGTGGATCCCCCGGTGCCGCGGCGGGATGTGGTCCCGCTCGCGCGGGTACTGCACCGTCGCCACGGTCTTCTTGTGGGTGAGGAAGTACTTGATCGTGATCCCCATGCCCACGAGGATCGACTTCGCGACCTTGAAGATGTCCGAGAAGTACTGGTTGGCTGTCATTCCGTAGTGCTCATTGGAGGGAATCCATGGGGCGGCGGGCTCTCAAGGCCCGAAGAGCCCGGCGATGCCGAAGAGCCCCGCCCCTCCCGAGGCGAGGTCCCACAGCGTGGCCCCCACGAGGCACACGAGCGAGATGGGGAGGAGGACCTTCCAGCACATGTGCATCATCTGGTCCAGGCGCACCCGCGGCAGCGTCCATCGGACCCAGACCTGGACGAAGACGAGGAAGACGGCCTTCGTGACGAACACGCCGGCCTTCAGGAGGAAGCCCAGGGTGGCTCCGGCGGCCGAGGCGCCCGGGCCCAGGCCGATCCCGTCGATGGGCGGGATCCCCGTCCACCACCCTCCGAAGAAGATCGCCACGGCCACGGCCGACACGAGGTACATGGCCCCGTACTCCGCGAGCTGGAAGATCCCGAAGCGCATGCCCGAGTACTCCGTGTGGTAGCCGCTCACGAGCTCCGACTCGGCCTCGGGGAGGTCGAAAGGGGCCCGCTTGCACTCGGCGAGGCTCGCGACGAGGTACACCACCGACAGCACGAGGAGGAAGGGGTTCTTGAGCACGTACCAGTTCCAGATCCAGCCCTCCTGCTGGTTCACGATCGCCTGGAGCGAGAAGGACCCGGCGCAGGCGATCACGGCGATGAAGGCGAGGCCGATGGGGATCTCGTAGCTCACCATCTGGGTCGCCGTGCGGATCGTCCCGAAGAGGGACCACTTGTTGTTCGAGGCCCAACCTCCCATGATCACGCCGATCACCTCCACGCTCCCGACGGCGGCGATGAAGAAGAGCCCCAGGTCGAGGTCGCTCGCGACGAGGTTCTGGCCGAAGGGGAGCGGCGCGAAGCGCACGAGGACCCCCGCGAAGACGAGGACCGGCGCCAGGACGAAGAGCGGCTTGTCGGCGAGCCGCGGGATGAGGTCCTCCTTGGCGATGAGCTTGATCCCGTCGGCCAGGGTCTGGAGGAGCCCGTGGGGGCCGACCTCCATGGGCCCGAGCCGGCACTGGATGTGGCCCGCGACCTTCCGCTCGAGCCAGACCGCGACCAGGCCCACGACCGCCGTCC
>JACQVW010000143.1 GCA_016209535.1 Planctomycetota bacterium
ACCCCCCCGCACTACACCCACGCCCAACGGTCCACCAGAAAACCAGACACGCGGCTCTCCCAGGTGGAGAACATCGCTCTCCTTGGATGGAGGAAGTCATGCAGTCCAACCGCTTGAAGCTCGAGTCGCTCCTTCTTTGCCTCTCCGCGCTGGGTCTCCCGGGCCTCGCTCGCGGCGAGGCCACCTTCAAGGTCGGCACGGCGACGGTCGCGCCGGGCCAGACGCAGGTCTCGATCCCGCTCTCGGTCGAGCTGGACCCTGCGGAGGGGCTCATCGTCGCCACGGAGCTCACGATCGAGTACGACCCGGCCGTCTTCGGCCAAACGGCCGTGAAGGTCGTGGGCCCGATCGACCGCTTCGTTCCCATGGACCAGTCCACCTACGAGGAGCCGGGGAACGTGGGGGCGGCGATCCTGTGGGACCTGTTCGGGAACGGCCGGGGGATCGAGTCCTCGGGGGTCTTCGCCCACCTCGAGCTCTGCGTCCTCGACACCGCGGCCGCAGGGTCCTACCCCGTCGCGTTCCTCTTCGGGGCGAAGCGCAGGATCGGCGGCCGCGACGAGGTCTTCACCGTCTACACGGCGGAGGGGGCGACCCACTACCCGGAGCTTTAGGCGGGGAGCGTGACCGTCGCGGGCCCCGCCCAGCCCGACGGAGGCTGCGAGCCCGACGACCGCGAGCCGCCTCCGCCTCCCCCGCCGCCGCCTCCTCCCCCCGCCGAGTACGCGGCGGCCTACAAGCTCGCCGACGCCACGGCGGCCGTCGGCAGCACCTTCGACCTGCCCTTCGTCATCCGCGGGAGCGCCGAGGTGAGCGGGTTCTCGTACTCCATCGCCTTCGATGAGGATCTGGTCTTGGGCGTCGCCGTGGACCACCTCTTCCAGAAGCCGGACGGCTCCCCCTACGACTTCGAGAAGCACGTGATCGACAACGCGAACGCCGTTCCGGGGGACGGCGGCGTCGACGAGGGCTACATCGTCGGGGCCGTGATCTTCGAGCTCGCCGAGCTCGGAGTGCCGCCCGTGTACCTCCCCCGAGAGGAGGACAACGCCGTCCTGTCGTTCCAGATGGAAGTCCGGGGCGACGCTGCGCCCGGAGTCACGACGGAGGTGCGCTTCATCGACGGCGCGACGATCGCCGACGGCGCGCCGCCGGTCATGAACACGGCCACCGTGATCGACAAGAGCGTCTCGCCGTCGGGGGAAGGCTCCCGCGTGCTCGTCCAGGACCTGACCGGGGCCCTGATCGAGATCGTCGGCGACGCGAGCGCCTTCCGGCGCGGCGACTCGAACGGCGACGGGAAGGTGAACATCAGCGACCCGCAGTACACGCTGAGCTTCCTCTTCCTCGGCGGCCCCGCCCCCGCCTGCGCCGACGCGGCGGACGCGAACGAAGACGGCGAGGTCAATATCGCGGACCCCATCCGCACCCTGTCCTTCCTCTTCCTCGGCGACGCCGCCCTCCCCGCGCCGGCCGCCTCGCCGGCTCTGGACCCGACGGCGGACCTCCTCGGGTGCGCGCGGGGGCTGTGAGGTGACTCGGAAGGCCGCCGAGGTCCTCTGGGCGCTCGGGGAGGCCGGCGTGAACCTTCTCGCCTTCTCGGGCTTCCGTCAGGGGCGAGGGAAGGTCCTCTGGGCCGCGCCGGCCCTTCGGTAGAATTCCGGGAGACGGAATCCAGGAATCCAGGCCCCAGATTCAGCGATCCAACCGGTTGAAACTACCATGACTCGATGCCTCATCGCTGCCGCCGCCACGTTTCTCGCCACAGGAATTGGAGCTCAAGTCACGGACAGCCCGCTCACCCCGCGGCTCTCGGGCGAAGCGTGGACGGTCGCGGGCGATCCCGATCTCGGCCCGCTCACCGATCCGAAGCAGCAGCCCGTGGACTTCGCCATCTGGAAGGCGGCCGACGGCACGTGGCAGCTTTGGTCCTGCATTCGCGGCACGAAGGAGCCGGGCAAGACGAGGCTCTTCCACCGCTGGGAGGGCGCGAAGCTCACGGACCGCGACTGGACGCCCAAGGGCATCGCGCTCGAGGCCGACCCTGCGCTGGGCGAGACGCAGGGCGGCTTGCAGGCGCCGTACGTCCTGCGGCACGACGGCAAGTTCTGGATGTTCTACGGTGATTGGGCCAACATCTGCCTTGCCACGAGCAGCGACGGCAAGTCCTTCACCCGCCACCTGAACGCCGGCGGCAAGCCGCAGCTCGACTTCGGCGGCCCCGTCGATCGGGATCGCAACCGTCGCGACCCGATGGTGCTGCGCGTCGGCGGCAAGTGGTACTGCTACTACACCGCGCATCCCGCGAACAAGGGTGCCGACTACGCGCGCACCTCCGACGACCTGCTGAGCTGGGGCGCGGAGCGGACCGTCGCGGCGGGGGGACGATCGGGGGATGGGCCCTACTCCGCCGAGTGCCCCTTCGTCGCGGAGCCGCAGCCCGGCCACCTCTACCTCTTTCGTACCCAGCGCTACGGGAAAGAGGCTCAGACCATGGTCTATCACTCGCGCGACCCGCTCGACTTCGGCGTCGGCGACGACGCTGCGCATCACGTCACCACGCTGCCCGTGGCTGCGCCGGAGATCGTCCAGGAGGAGGGCAAGTGGTACCTTGCTGCTCTCCTGCCGAGCCTGAAGGGCATACGCATCGCTCGTCTGGAGTGGGTCCCCACTCGTTGATCGCGCGGCCGGACCGAGGTCCTTCCGTGCTGCAGCGAGAGTGAGGGTCTACGTGCTCGCGGCGCGCTGGGGACGAGCGCGCGATGGCGCGATGCCCTCGTCGCGCACCTCGCGCGCTATCATGAGTCCCATGGCGGATGCCGACTCCCGGGCGGGCGACCTCCTTCTCACGCCCGCGCAGATGGAGAGCGACCTCGAGCAGCTCGTGGCCGTCCTCGGCCGGGCGTGGGCGTACGCGCAGGACAAGAGGGAGCACTTCGGGGTCGACCTCGGCTCGCTCCTGGAGGAACATCGCGCGCTCATCGAAGGGACGAGGCCGAGGAGGCAGTTCCTCCATATCGTCGCCCTGCTGGTCGCCGCCCTTCGCGACGGCCACGCTTGGGCGACGATCCCCGGCGTTCCGCTTTTCCCCCGCCGGCGGTTGCCGTTCCAGCTCGTCGACACGGTCGACGGCTTGATCGTCGAGCGCGTCGCGCCGGCGGCGGCGCCCCGGCCGGCAGTGGGCGACCGGCTGCTGGCCGCCGGCGGAAGGGCCATCGAGGACCTGGTGGCCGAAGCGTCCCTGCGGGCGCCCGCCTCGACGGACGGCATGCGGAGGAGGGCCGCGATCGCGAGCCTCCACTTCACGGAGGCCTCGCGCTTCGAGGCGACGTTCGAGCCGCCGGCCGGCCCCCCTTACGATGTGGCCCCGGACACGCTCGCTTCGGGGGATTGGGCCGAGCCAGAGCGCCCCTGGATCGAGTGGAGGCGGCTCGAGCCCACCGTCGGCTACGTGAGGATTCGGTCGTTCGCGGCCGCGAACCAGCGGGAGTTCCTGGCGGCACGTCCCGGTCGGCGCGAGCGCATGGTCGCAGCCCAGAGGTCCGAGATCGCGAGGGCCTTCGCCGAGCTCGACTCGACGGACGCGCTGATCCTGGACCTCAGGGGGAACTGCGGTGGGACCGACTGGCTCGGGGAGACCGTCGCGAAGCACCTCCTCGCGCCCGGCTCCACGTACTTCCGGCTGGAGACGCACGCTTCGCCGGACCTGGCCGCGCTGCCTGACTTCTCCGGCCCCGGGCTCGCGGGCTGGCTCCGGGCGATCCCGGCGATCGCGCTCGCCGTCTGGCGGGGCCTCTTCCCGAGCGCCGGCGGGGACGTGCGGCCCGACCTTCCCGGCGCACCCTACGCCCCGCCGCGCGATCCGGCGGTGAGGTCCTACGCCGGCAGACCGGTGGTCATCGTCGACGCCGGGTGCTTCAGCGCGACCGACAACCTCCTCGCCTGCCTCGCGGATCAGCACCCCCGCATCCGCTTCGTGGGCCGTCCGACCGGCGGGGGCACCGGCGCACCCAGGACCATCGTCACGCTGCGGCACAGCCGGATCGAGGTCACGTTCTGCGTGATGCGGGTCTACAGGCCGCGCGGCGATCTGATCGAAGGCCGAGGGACGAAGCCTCACGTGACCGTGGCGTGGTCGCGGCGCGATGTCCTCGAGGGGAGAGACCCCGATCTGGAGGCAGCGCTTCGCGAGGCGCGTGCGGACCCCGTCGCGTGAGGAGGCGGGCGTTGGCCAGGAGGCCAATTCAGTCACCCCCCCGCCCCCGCGAGCCACTCCCTCACCTCGCGCTGCCAGCGGTGGGGCGACGCGGCCGCCGCGCCGCCGTGGCCCGCGCCGGGCTGGATGCGGAGCCTCTTCGGGCCGCGGCAGGCGGTGTGGAGGGCTTCGCTCATGGCCGGCGGGATGATCCGGTCCTCCGCGCCGTGAAGGAAGAGGAGCGGAATGCTCACCCGCGCGAGGGCCTCGAGGGGCGAGACCTCGGCGGCCGGGACGCCCGTCAGGACGCGGCCGAAGAGCTCCGTGGCGCGGGCCAGGGCGGCCGCGGCCGGGCCGGGGAGCCAGCGGTACTGGTGGCGCGCCATGGCCGGGAGGTCCGTGAAGCACGAGTCGATGACGGCCGCGCGCACCCCGGGCAGCTCGGGGAGCGCCTGGAGGAGCGCCGCGGCGCCCATGGACACGCCGAGGGCGTAGACGCGCTCCGGGTCCACGTCGCGCCGCGTCAGGAGGTAGTCCCACGCGCCCAGGACGTCGCGCCGCTCGAGCCAGCCGTACGTCACCGTGTGCCCGTCGCTCTCGCCGTGGCCGCGGAAGTCGAAGCAGAGCACGTTGAAGCCGGCCGTGTGGAGGAGCCAGAGGATGTCCTCGAGATCCGCTCGGTTCGCGCCCACGCCGTGGCAGGCGATCACGGTCCTCGTGGCGCCCGGGCGAGGGATGAACCAGCCCCGGAGCCGGACGGGGCGCTCCTCCCGGCTCGGGAAGCTCACGTCCTCGCAGGGCAGCATCAGGTCCGGGTGCGGCGGCAAGGGCAGGAGCTTCACGCGGTGGACCGAGAACGTCGCGAGGAGGAACGGCACAAGGACGGCGTAGGCCGCGAGCTTCACCGCCGCGGCGCCCAGGGCACGCGGCCCGGGGCGGAGGCCGCGCACGAGCCGCCTCGCGGCCGCCTCGGCTGCGCCCAGGGAGTAGAGGAGCACCACCTCGAGCGACAGGCCGAAGAAGTAGACCGCGATCGCCATCTCGCGGAGCGACACGCCCGCGCCCGCGAGCCACGCGAGCCCGGCGTAGAAGCCGGCGGGGACGAGGACGAGCACGAAGGGAGTCGCGGCGCGCATCGCGCGGCCTCGCTCGAGCCTCGGCGGCGGCGGGAGCACGCGCAGGACGCGGGCGCCGAGGAAGACCCAGGGCGGGACGAGGAGCCAGAAGGCCTCGCCGGCGCTCCCGAGCCAGCGCCAGGCGCCGGCGAAGGAGCCCCCGGCGGCGAGCCCGAAGAGCGCGAGGCGGGTGAGGCGGGTGAGGCGGGCGGCCGAGGTCTTCATGGCTTCATGGTCTCACGAGTCCCGATAGGTTACAGTAGTCCGCGATACGGGGGTTCCAAGCGGAGGTCTTGACGTGTCGTCCCGAAGAGCCCAGATCACTCCTGCCGCAAGGTCCTTCACGGCCACGGCGGCCCGTGCAGCCCTCGTCGCGCTCGCGGCCACGGGGGCGCCCGCGGCCGCCGCTGGGGCTGGGGGCGCGGGCGCGGACGCGGCCACGGTGGACTTCAACCGCGACGTCCGGCCGCTCCTCACCGACCGCTGCCTCAAGTGCCACGGCGGCGTGAAGCAGGAGAGCGGGCTCAGCCTCCTCTACCGGCACACGGCCACGGCGCCCGCCGCCTCGAAGCGCGCCGCCATCGTGCCCGGGAAGCCCGGGGAGAGCGAGCTCATCCGGCGCGTCACCGCGGCGGACCCCGATGACCGCATGCCGCCGAAGGGGAACCCGCTCCCGGCGGGCCAGGTCGAGACGCTGCGCCGCTGGATCGCGGCGGGCGCGCCCTACGACGAGCACTGGGCCTACCGGAAGCCTCGGGACCGGCCCCTCCCCGAGGCGAAGGACCCGCGCCACGCGCCGTGGCCGCGGAACGGGATGGATCGCTTCGTCCTCCAGAGGCTCGAGGAGAAGGGGCTCTCGCCCTCACCCGAGGCGGACCCCTGCATGCTCGCGCGCCGTGTGAGCCTCGACCTGACGGGCCTCCCGCCGAGCCTCGAGGACGTCGAGGCCTTCGCCGCGGCCCCGACCGAGGAGGCCTACGAGCGCCTCGTCGACCGGCTCCTCGCCTCGCCCCACTACGGCGAGCGCTGGGCGCGGCTCTGGCTCGACCTCGCGCGCTACGCCGACACGCAGGGCTACGAGAAGGACAACCAGAGGACCATCTGGCGCTTCCGCGACTGGGTGGTCCAGGCGTTCAACCAAGACATGCCCTTCGACCGGCTGACGCTCGAGCAGCTCGCGGGCGACCTGCTTCCCGAACCGACCCTGGAGCAGCGCATCGCCACGGCGTTCCACAGGAACACCATGACGAACACCGAGGGCGGCACCGACGACGAAGAGTTCCGCGTCGCCGCCGTCGTGGACCGCGTCAACACCACGTGGCAGGTCTGGATGGGCACGTCCTTCGGCTGCGTCCAGTGCCACAGCCACCCCTACGACCCCTTCCGGCACGAGGAGTACTACCGGTTCTTCGCGTTCTTCAACCAGACCGAGGACAACGACCAGCCCGGGGAGGAGCCGGTGGTCTCGTCGCCCACGCCGGAGCAGGGGGCCCTCGCCGGTCGGCTCAAGGCGCAGATCGCGGGGCTCCAGGCGAAGCTCGATGCCTCGACGCCCGAGCTCGAGGAGGCGCAGGCCGCCTGGGAGGCCTCGATGCAGGGGGCGACCGAGTGGCGGGTCCTGAAGCCCTCCTCCGCCGCCTCGAGCGGCGGCGCGACGCTCAAAGTGCTCGACGACGGCTCCGTCCTCGCCTCGGGCGAGCGGCCCGCGAACGACGCGTACACGGTCGCGGGTCCCCTCGAGCTCGCGAGGGTCGCGGCGATCCGCCTCGAGGCGCTCCCGGACCCGTCGCTCCCGAAGGGCGGCGCGGGCCGCGCCGACGACGGCAACTTCGTCCTGTCCCGCGTCGCCGCGGCCCTGCTCCCCGGTGGTGGGCGGTCCGTGCCCCCGGGCGATGCGCCCTCCGTGCCCCCGGGCGGGGCGCGGTCCGTGACCCTCGCCGGCGCGGCGGCGGACCACTCGCAGGACGGCTTCCCCGCCGCCCATGCGATCGCCGGCCCGGACCCCAAGAAGAACGGCTGGGCCGTGGCGCCGCGGCAGGCGGAGCCGCACCGGGCCGTCTTCGCGGCCGCGGAGCCCGTCGAGGCGGGTGCCGGCCCCTCGCTCCGCGTCGTCCTCGAGCACCTCTACGAGCGCCCGGGCTTCACCCTCGGCCGCTTCCGGATCTCGTTCACGAGCGATCCCCTGGCGCTCGAGCGGTTCCTCGCTCCGGAGGCCGTCCTCGCCGCCCTGAAGAAGGCCCCCGACGGCCGCACGGCCGAGGAGAAGACCCTGCTCGCGAAGCACCACCGCTCCATCGCACCCGCGCTCAAGCCCGCCCGCGACGAGCTCGCGAGGCTCGAGGCCGAGCTGAAGGCGATCCCGATCCCCACGACGCCCGTCTTCCGCGAGCTACCGGCCGAGAAGCGCCGCCAGACGCGGGTCTTCATCCGCGGGAGCTTCCTCGCGAAGGGGGACGCAGTGGAGCAGGGCGTGCCGCGCTCGATGCACCCGTTCCCCGAGGGCGCGCCGAGGGACCGCTTCGGTGTCGCTCGCTGGCTCACGAGCCCCGAGAATCCCCTCACGGCCCGCGTCCTCGCGAACCGACTGTGGGAGCAGCTCTTCGGCGCAGGGATCGTCGAGACGAGCGAGGACTTCGGCACCCAGGGCGCGGCGCCCTCGCACCCGGAGCTCCTCGACTGGCTCGCCGTGCGTCTCATGGACCGCCACCGCTGGAGCTTGAAGTCCTTCCTGAAGGAGGTCGCGATGTCGGCGACCTACCGGCAGACCTCGGCGGCCACCCCGGCCCGCCTCGAGGCCGACCCGCAAAACCGCCTCCTCGGCCGCGGCCCGCGCTTCCGCCTCGAGGCCGAGATGGTCCGCGACCAGGCCCTCGCCACGAGCGGGCTCTTGAGCCGCAAGCTGTTCGGGCCGAGCGTCATGCCGCCCCAGCCCGACGGCGTCTGGCAGGTCGTCTACTCGGGCGACCAGTGGACCACCTCGGCCGGCGAGGACAAGCACCGCCGCGGCCTCTACACCTTCTGGCGGCGCACCAGCCCCTATCCGTCGATGATCACCTTCGACGCGACGAGCCGCGAGGCCTGCACGCTGCGGCGCATGCGCACCAACACGCCGCTCCAGGCCCTCGTGACCCTCAACGACCCCGTCTACGTCGAAGCGGCGCAGGCGCTCGCGCGGCGGATCGTCTCGGAGGCTTCGCCGCCCACTCCCGAGGCGCTGGCGGCGCGGGGGCTGCGCCTCGCGCTCCTGAGGCCGCCGCGGCCCGGGGAGGTCGAGCGCCTCGCGGCCCTGTACAGGGGGACCCTCGAGGACTACAAGATGGACCCTGACGGGGCGCGTTCGATGGCCACGGACCCCCTGGGCCCGGCCCCCGAGGGTGCGGACCTCGCGGAGCTGGCGGCCTGGACCGTCGTCTCGAACGTGCTCTTGAACCTGGACGAGTACCTCTCGCGAGGCTGAAGCGATGCGGAGGCGAGACGGAGGCGAGACGGAGCCATGAGCTGGGACCTGGATCGAGCGCGGGAGATCACCCGGAGGCACTTCTTCGGCCAGGCGAGCGTCGGCGTCGGGGCCTTGGCGCTCGCGACCCTCCTCGAGAGGGAGGCGAGGGCGGGCGCGGCCGGCACGCAGGGCGCGGCGGCGCGCGGCCCCCACTTCGCGCCCCGGGCGAAGAGCGTCATCTACATGCACATGGCCGGGAGCCCTCCACAGCAAGAGCTCTTCGACTACAAGCCGGCCCTGATCAAGTTCAACGACCAGCCCTGCCCCGAGCAGTACCTGAAGGGCGAGCGCTTCGCGTTCATCAAGGGCACCCCGAAGCTCCTCGGGACGCCGTACAAGTTCGAGCCGCGAGGTCAGTGCGGGACGCTCATCTCCGAGCTCCTGCCGAACCTCTCCCGGTGCGCGGACGACATCGCCCTCGTCCGCTCCATGCACACGGACTTCTTCAACCACGCCCCGGCCCAGCTCTTCCTCTACACTGGCACGTCGCGCTTCGGGAACCCCTCCATGGGCTCCTGGATCACCTACGGCCTGGGCTCCGACAACGAGAACCTCCCCGGCTTCGTGGTCCTCGTCTCGTACGGCAAGACCCCCGACGGCGGGAAGAGCCTCTGGGGGAGCGGCTTCCTGCCGTCGATCTACCAGGGCGTCCAGTGCCGCACGCAGGGCGAGCCGGTGCTCTACGTCCAGGACCCCAAGGGCATGAGCCGCCCGCTGAGGCGCCGCACGCTCGACGCGCTCGCGGACCTGAACCGGCTGCACCACGAGCGCACCCTCGACCCCGAGACGGTGACCCGGATCGGGCAGTACGAGATGGCCTTCCGCATGCAGATCGCGGTGCCCGAGGCCATGGACATCTCGAAGGAGCCGAAGCACGTGCTCGAGGCGTACGGGGCGCAGCCCGGCGCCACGAGCTTCGCCAACAACTGCCTCCTGGCGCGGCGCCTCGTCGAGCAGGGGGTGCGCTGCGTCCAGCTCTTCGACTGGGGCTGGGACGCCCACGGCACGAGCCCGGGCGACGACATCGTCCACCAGCTCCCGAAGAAGTGCAAGGAGACCGACCAGGCCATGGCGGCCCTGATCGCGGACCTCAAGGCGAGGGGGCTCCTCGACGAGACGCTCATCGTCTGGAGCGGCGAGTTCGGCCGCACGCCCATGAACGAGAGGCGAAACGACTCGAAGTACCTGGGCCGCGACCACCACCCCCACTGCTTCTCCGTCTGGCTCGCCGGCGGCGGCGTGAAGGGCGGGATCACCTACGGCGAGACGGACGAGCTCGGGTACTTCGTCGCGCGCGACCCCGTCCACGTCCACGACCTCCAGGCGACGATCCTCAACCTCCTCGGGATGGACCACAACCGCCTCACCTTCAAGTACCTCGGCCTCGACCAGCGCCTGACGGGCGTGACGCGGCCGGTGAGGGTGGTGCGGGAGATCCTGGCGTGAGGCGCGAGAGCCCTGGGAGCGGGCCCCGCGCCGGCGAGAGCGAAGGCAGTGACGACGTGAGGGCGGCAGGAGCGAGAGGCCTCGCGCGACGGGCTTCGGCTCGCCTTCACCCCCGCGCCACCCGCACGCGCTTCGCGTCGAACACTGCGGCCAGCTCCACCACAGGCTCCGCCCCCGCGGCGCGGATCTCCGCGGCGTACCTCTTCGCGCGCACCTGCTCGAGCGCCGCCGCGAGGGCCTCCTCCATGGTCTCCGAGGCCTTGAGCACCTTGAGCTCGAGCGCGACGCCGGGCCCGCCGGGGCTTCGCGGCGTGATCAGCACATCGCAGCGGCCGAGGCCCGACTCCCGGTTCGACCTCACCTGGTGCGTCTTGTCGAGCGCGACGAGGAGCCCGGCCACGAACGCCTGGTACACGACCTCTCGTGCCCGACCCGCCGTGTCGTGGTAGGAGAGGGTGCGCTCGAGGATCGTCCCCAGGTGCTCTTCCACGGCAGGCGCGTCGCCGGCGAGGAGAGCGTGCGAAAAGAGTTGGAGGGGCGCCCCGCCCCCCAAGCCTTCCCGGAGCCATTCGAGGAACAGGCGTCGGTAGACGGTGGCGACTTCCCTGTTGGGTACACTCAGCCGCCAGTGCGCGCTGCCCGACTCGTCCTGAGCCAACCGCTCGTCCGCCCGCAAGTACCCTGTGAAGAGGAGAAAGCTGAAGACCGCCTCCGGCTGCCTCTCGATGTCCCGCAGCACGATGTGCTCGTCGATGGGCTTCACGATGCTCCCGCCGGCCATGAGCGCCTCGATGTCGCTCTCGATGCCGAGCCCGGCCTCGACGAGGAGCTTGCGGATCAACGCGTCGCCCGCCGTGTTCACCCAGTAAGGCCCGGCTTGCCTCTCGGGGTCATCGAGGTAGCTCAGGACGGACCACGGGTTGTAGACGACCCGGCCGCCGAAGCGATAGCCGTTGTACCACGACCGGAGCTCATCGCGTTGGGCCGTCGAGAGCTCGAACTCCGCGCACAGGCCCTCCACCTCCTCCTCCGTGAACCCGAAGCTGGTGGCGAACGGCTTGCGGAGCAGCGAGTGCACCTTGAGGTTGTTGAGCCCCGAGAACATGGACTCCTTGGCAACGCGGAGGATGCCGGTCAGGACGCCCTTCTCGAGGTGCGGGTTGTCCTTCAAGCCCGCCGAGAGGAGGTTCCGAAAGAACCCCACGACCTCCTCGTAGCGCTTCTCGTCGCCGTAGACGTCGTGAATTGGAGT
>JACQVW010000146.1 GCA_016209535.1 Planctomycetota bacterium
AGCCTGCGGTAGGCCCGGTAGGCCTCCTTCGGCCACCCCTCCTCCACGAGCCGCCGCCCCGCCGCGAGGAGCTGCTCCGCGGAGAGCTCGTGGCGCCGCACCTCCTCGATGAGCGCCTCCGCCTCGGCCCGGCTGGCGCAGCCCGCCGGGAGCGCGAGGAGGGGCTCGAGCAGCGTCGCGGCGGCTTCTCTCCTGCCCTCGCAGGCCTGCGCCCTCGCCTCGAGCAGGATCCGTCTGGCCCGCTCCTCCCGCCGCGCCGCCAGGCCGCCGCCTCGCTCCCTCTGGAGCGCGAGGAGCCTCTCCGCCTCGGGCCGGAAGAGGCTGAAGGGGAACCCGGCGATGAACGCCTCGCACCGCCGGGCCGCCTCGAGGCAGCTCGCCTCCTCGGCGGCCGGGGCGAGGCCGAGAGCGGGCTCGCCGGAGGCCTGCGCGGTGGCGGCTCCGCGCCGCAGGTCCGTCCAGATCCCGTAGCTCCAGACCTGGTAGGCGAGGAAGCAGGCGGCGAAGGCCAGGAAGAGGCGCGGCGGGGCGCGCCTGCGGTCCTGGGCGAGGCTCGCCGTCACGCGCCGCTCGAGCTGCCGTGCCTCGCGGCCCCCCGTCCCCACCTTGCGCATCTTCTCCACGAGCTCCTGCGCCTTGCCAGCCTGCCCGCGCTCCACGTAGTCCGACGCAAGCGCCTGCATCTCCTGGGTGGCCTCGGCGTTCAGGCCGAAGTCCAGGTAGAGGTTGATGAGCTTCTTGCGGAACGCGGCGCTCCGGGGGAGCTCCTGCAGCACGCCGCGGTAGGCCTGGATGGCCGCCTCGGGGTTGCCCGTGCGCCTCGCGTGCGCGGCGACGAAGTCGCACACCCCCGCGAGGTCCTGCAGCTTCTGCTCGCGGACGAGGAGCTGGAGGAGGCGGGCGAAGACGTCGGGGTCCTCGGGTCGCAGCTTGAGGGCCCCCTGGAGGAACGCCACCGCCTGGGCCGTGTTCCCCGCCGCGATCTCCTCCTCGGCGGCCTTCGAGTAGATCCCCGTGATCTTGTGCGCGACCAGGACCTCCGTGGGCTTCAAGGCCAGCGCTCGCTGGTAGGCCTTGATGGCCTTCGAGGCCTTCCCCGCGCGGTACAGGGCATCGCCGACGAAGTTGTACTGGATCACGGCCTCGTCCACGCACCCGAGCTTCTCGTACACGACGGCGAGCCGCTCCCGCCCCGCGAGCTCGTCGACGCCGTACTTGACGGCGTTCTTCAGGTGCGGGAGGTACCGCTCGGCCTCCTCCCTCGTGCAGGTGTGGGTCGAGAGGCCCTTCAGCTCGGGGTGGATCGTCTTCTTGGCCGCGCCCGTCTCGAGCGCCCTCGCAACCTGCGAGATCGCGGGGATCTCGTGGAGGCACGAGGCGTCGATGATCGACCCCAGGTCCCTCAGGCCGTCCACGAGCTCGAGGAGGCGGCGCAGGACCGCGTCCCCTTCGCCTCGCTGCCGCAGGCCCAGCCCCTTCTCGGTGAGGACGAGGATCTCCTCCCGGGAAGGGACGAGGACCTCGAGCGCCGGCAGGAGCTGCGCCCTGCGCCGCAGCTCCGCGGCGGCGGCCTCCGCCGAGAGGGGGACTCTCACCGCGACGTCCTCGCCGGAGAGGATGTACTCCGGCACCCTGCCCTCCTGGAAGCAGAACGAGCCGGAGCCGGTGAAGAGGAGCTCCAGCAGGTCCTCGAAGAGGTTCTCCTGGGCCGCCGCGAGGAACTCCGCGTCGTCGAGGAGGCCGCGCTCGCGCAGGGCGCTGGCGACGAGATTCCGCGTGCGGTCCGTCTCGGCGATCACGGCCTCCAGCTCGGCCGCGCTCACCCTCCTGCCCGGGATCCCCAGCTCGGCCAGCTTCGAGAGGGCCACCTTGCCGGAGAAACGGTCGCCCACGAGGTACACCGACTCGCCCTGGAAGAAGACCTCGCGGAAGCTCTTCCTCTTACCGAGGGTCAACGTCCCCACGGTCTTCTTGCGCGTCTGGCTCTCGAGGAACTTGAGGATGTCCATGGGATCGACTCCGTCACCTCGACCGCTGGCCGGGTCCCTCACGGTGGACGATCCGTCGCAGGAACCGCTCGGCGAGCCGGGGCCTCTCCTCCGGCGCGGGCCTCGGCGGGGCCTCGCGGGCCGCCTCCTCGGAGCCCGAGACGACCGCCCCCAGGGCGGCGTCCACCTCGGCGAGGGACCGGGCCTCTACGAGGCAGACCCATGCGGAGGCGCACGCGCCGTCGAGGGGCCCCGACGCGTCGCGCTCGAGGCACATCCTCGCCCTCGCCTCGGCCTCCGGCTCGAACGGCGCACGGATCGACGCCAGCTCCTCGATGGTGGCCGCCCGGAAGGCCGGGTCCGGGTGGTCGAGGAACACGAGCAGCGCCTCGTCGCGGCTCGCGAGGCCCTCGACGTCGCGCGCGGCACGGATCCAGGCGGCGACCTCGTCGGCGACCGAGGCCCTCCCCTGCGCGGGGATCTTCCCCGGACCCAGGAGCCCGAGGCGGGCGCCGGCCCGCGCCGCGAGCTCCGCGCCGCCCTCGAGGCGCGCGGGCCATGGGTCCACTCGCGGATCGATCCAGCGCACGGCCAGGACGGCGTCCTCGCCCTCGGCGAGGCGCGGCGCATCGGCCACGCCGGCGCCGAAGGTGAAGAGGACGGCGCTCTCGCCCGGGCCCTCGCCCCGGAGGACTCGCCGGACGTGTACGGCGTGGAGGCTCCCCGCTCCGACCTCCCGCGTCTCGGCGACGTGGCCCCACAGGACGCAGTCGGCCCCGGAGGCCAGGGCCCTCGGGCTCGGAGCGTCCTCGGGGAGCGACGCGCCGGCGGCGGCCAGCGTGGCACCGAGGGCGAGCGCGAAGTGGCAGGGGCGCGGCGTCATCGCAGGCGGATCCTCCCGAGGAGATAAGCCTTGAACAACGCGGCGAAGCGAGGGCCCGCATCGCCGTCGAGAAGCGCATCGCTGAAGCTGAGGGCCGCGGCCATGATCTCGTTCCCGGGCGCGTCGAGGTGGTACGCGTTCGTGTAGGGGCCCGCGAAGGACGCGAGCCGCTCCCCGCCGAAGAGGCCGCGGGGCGGCGCGCGGGGGGCCACGAGGCCGACCGAGTGGCCGATCTCGTGGGCGGCGACGAGGGCGATCATGCGCGCCCACGCGTCCAGGGCTGCGGCGATGCGGTCGTACCGCCCGTTGGCCGCGGGGTCGTTCGAGGGTGCGGAGCGGTCGAAGGATGGGCCGAGCACCGTCGCGTCGAAGGGGCTCTCGCCGAGCGGCGTCCCGCGGCCGGGGACGAAGGGGTCGAAGGCCCGCCGGAAGAGGAGGCTCGAGTTGACGTGGTACTCGACGATGTTGGTGCTGAAGACGCCGAGGTCCTCGGCGCCGTCGTCGTTCCTCCGCGAGTTCCTCTCGTCGTACTCGGCGCGCCCGATGGTGAAGCCGGGGAGCGGGTCGTCGCCGCCGATCCCCAACCGCGAGCAGGAGAAGGGGGGGGGCGCGAGGTGGAAGCGGATCCGCGAGCCCTCCTCGCCGCCGGAGCCATCGGGCTCCCTTCCGTAGTGGGCGTAGAGGTATCCGCGCACCGTCTCCTCCACGGTCTCGCGGACGCGCCGGTCGAGGACCTCCAGGCTCGAGTCGGGCTCGGCACCGCGCGCCTGGAGCCCCAGCAGGGCCAGGTCCTCGACGTGGTCGGGGACGCCGTTCGGGCCGCGGGCGGCATCGACGGCGAGGCGCCCGAGGGAATCGAGCCTGCCCCGGATCGCGAAGTTGTCCCGCTCGAAGTCCAGGAGCCAGTGGTCCTCCTCTTCGAAGGGGCCCGGGTGCCTCTCCGGCGAGACGACGAGGAAGTCGAGGGACGCGGGCTCGGACCGGTTGCCGAGGACGTCCGAGACCTCGGCCGTCACCGCCGCCGGTCCTTCGGCGATGGGGCTCTCGGGCGGAACCCGCCAGCGGGCACGGCCCGAGGCCGCGTCCTGCTCGAAGAGGGGGCCGAGCTCCGCGCCCGCGGGCCGCCAGCCCGGCGTCCCCGGCTTCCCGAGGGACCGGCTCAAGCGCACGGCGAGGCTCCCGGGCTCCACCTCCTCGCCGTGCGAGCCGGGCTCGATCGTCACGGTGAACGCGAACCCGTGGGGGGGCGCCGCGAGCTGGAAGGGCTCCTCGACCTCGTCCAGGCTCGTGAACGGGACGGAGCCGTTCATGGCCTCCTCGATCCCTTCGATCGAGAGGGCGGCGACGACCGGCGGCACGGTGCTGAGCTCGAACGCCGCGCCGGCGAGCTCGCCCCACTCGGTGTCGGCGGCCCGCACGCGGAGCCGCACGGCCGACGCCACGAGCCCCGGCGCGTCTCCCTGGGCGTCCCAGTGGACCGTGACCCGGGCCGGTCCGTCCTCAGGGGCATCGAACACCTCGCCCTCCTCGAGGATCGTCGCCGGGCGGAAGCGGCCCCCATCCAGGGAGAGCTCGGCCTCGAGCCGGAAGCTGTCGAGGTCCTCGTCGATGACGTCGACCTCGAAGGCCGCGACGCCGCCCACGCGGGGGCCCGGCGGGACCACGGCGAGGACCCGGGGGGGCCGGTTCGGACCGATCCCGAAAGTTCCGCTCTCTCCGGCGATCCCCGCCTTGCCCGAGCGCCTGTCGTAGGGCGTCACGCGGACCACGAGGTCGTGCTGGGACGGCCTCGAGAGCTCGGCGCCGGCGCTCCAGACGAGACGGAGGGTCGACCCGTCGCCCGAGGCCTGCGCCTCGCTCGCGCGGCTCGACCTCTGGAAGGTGCGGCCGCCGTCCTCGCTGAACTCGAGGATGAAGCCCAGGCTGCGGGAGCCCGCGGGCTCGAGGCGGAACCTCACCTCAACCTCCTCGCCGTCCATCGGCCTTGCCACCACGTCCCGGACCGCCCCGCGGCGGGCCGATCCGCCTCCCCCCTGGCTCGACCTCGGCGCGCGGCCGCCATCCCTGCAGGCGGCGAGCACGGCAAGGAGTGGGAGGAGGAGGAGCGTGCCACGTGCCGGCCTGTGCATGGAGTGACTGCTTGCGGCTCACCGCGTCTCGTCCCCTCTCGCGACGTACTCGGACCTTCCGCTGGCCCCCGGACACTTCACCCACCCGAAGGATAGTACATGGCCGCGCCGCCGCCAAAGCGCCGAGCCGCGGGCCGTGCTCGTGGACGCTCCCAGCGGGTTCCGGTAGAATCAGCGCTGCCCGTGAGAACGAAGCAAGTAAGGCCGCCGATGCGTCGCGTCCCGAGGGGCCTGGGGTGCCTCGCCGCGTCCCTGCTCGCCGGCGCGGTCCTCGCTCAGGAGCCTGGCGAGGGCCGTCCGAGCGAGAAGGCCGACGCCTCGAAGCTCCGGGATGAGCTGCGGGCCGCCGCGGCCGGGGGGCAGGTCGAGCGGGCCCTGGAGGTCATCGGGGACCTCGTCGCGACGGGCGACCCGAAGGCGGTCGACGCCATCGCCCAGCACGCGATCACGGGAGCGAGCCACGAGCTCGAGAAGCGCGCCGCGGGGATCCTCGCCGGGACGAAGGAGCCCAAGGTCCGCGCGAGGGTCCTCGAGAGCCTCGGCTCCGGCAGGAGCCCCAACTTCAAGGCACGCATCGTCTTCCTGGCGGTGGCGGCCGCCTGGGCCGACGCGCCGCCGGCGCTCGACGCGATCCACGGCGCGCTGCGGGACCCGCACAAGGCCGTCGTCCTCACGGCCCTCGAGAGGATCCGGGGGCTCAAGCGGAAGGAGTCCGTCGAGCCCCTCCTCGCAGCCTACGAGGAGCGGGAGAAGAGGCCGCGGGACCGCGTCTACCATGACATGCAGCGCACGCTCCGGGATCTCACGGGGGTGGAGCTCGAGGCCTCGATCGATTTCAGGAACTTCTGGGAAGGGCAGAAGACGGGCCAGGTCGCGGCGGGTCAGGTCATCAAGCCCCGGTCCGACGGGGTGACGAGCGTCCACCGCGGCGCGAGCTTCTTCTCCCTCGCCGTGGCCACGGACCGGGTCCTCTTCGTGATCGACATCTCGAAGAGCCTGGAGGAGCGGGACCCCCTGGAGATCGTGGAGGCGAAGCCGAAGAAGAAGGAGGACGATCCCGGCCAGGGGACCACGGTGGTCGCGAAGAAGCCCGAGAAGCCGAAGCCCGCGCCCAAGCCCCAACCGCCGCCGGCGTCGCGGGAGCGACTCTTCCGCGTGAAGGAGGAGCTGGTGCGCACGATCAACGCGCTCCCGGCGGGCACGCGGTTCGGCATCCTGAGCTTCAGTCACGAGATCGCGTGGTGGGGGACCGAGCGGTCGCTCCGGGACTCGAACGCGGCGAGCAAGGCCGATGCAGTGCGCTGGGTGAGGGGCCTCTCCGCCAACGGCGCGACGCGGACCGACCTGGCTCTCGAGGCCGCGCTCGGCGTCCCCGACGTCGACACGGTCTACCTCCTCACGGACGGCGCCCCCAAGGACGAGAGGAACCAGCGTCTCGAGATCGAGCCGATCCTCGAGAAGGCGAAGAGCTGGAACCGCTTCCTCCGCTGCCGCATCCACACGATCAGCTTCGCCCAGATCCGCGACCGGCGCATGCGCACCTTCGTGCGGGAGGTCGCAGCCCAGAACGACGGCGTCTGCCACATGCTCCCGTGAGCGCGCGAGGCGCCTCGGCTCGGCGGCGTGTCTAGGTCCCGCCCATCTCGTGGAAGAGGAGCCTCGAGAGGTACCTCGCGGCGAAGAAGAGCGCCACCCACGCGATGCCCCAGAGGGGGAGGTAGAGGACCGTCTCGAGGACTCCGCGGGCCCCCGCCGCGGCTCCCCGAGGCGTCTCGCCCCGCGCAGGCCTGCGCTCCTCGGCCGCGCGGGCCGCCGGGGCGCCCCGCACCGGCGGGGCGGCCACCGTGGCTGCGGTGGCGGCAGTGGGCGTGGCTGCCGCGGCTGCCGTGGCTGCCGCGGAGGGACGGCGCGCCCCGGCCGGCCCGGGGCGGGCCTTCGGCGGGGACGGGGTCTTCGCCGTGGCGCCGCCGGGGGAGGAGGGCGCCGCAGGAGCCGCGGCGCGGGGCGCGACCTCGAGGAAGGGGATGGCCCCGAGCACCTGCTGGCGCCCGCGCGGCCGCCTCGCGGGGTCCTTCTCGAGCATCGCGTCGAGGAGGTCCGAGACCGCGGAGGGGATCGCCGGGTCGAGGAGCGAGGCCGGCGCAGGCCTCGCGTTCCGGTGGTTGGCGAGCACGGACGCCGCGTCGAGCTCGCCCATGGCCTTCGTGCGCGTGAGGATGTGATAGCCCATGGCGCCCACGTTGTACATGGCGCCGGCGAGGCCGCTCGCCGCGCCGCCATCGGGCGCCGGGTCCCGCGTCTCCTGGCACTCGGGGGGGAGGTAGTCCAGGTGCTGCGGGAGGTGGATGAGGCTCCCCGTCTCCTCCGCGACGACCGCGGCGAGGTCCAGCGCCGGGATCGCGACGCGCGGCGGGACGCCTTCCGCCACGCGGACCTCCACGTGGCAGAGGCCCAGGGGAGAGCGGAGGGAAGGCCAGGAGGCCCGCTCGAGCGCGAGGTCGACGAGGGCCCGGAAGAGCTCGAGGCGCGCGTCGAGGGGCAGCGCGAGCACCTCGGCGAGCTTGTCCTCGAGGGTCGGCCCGAGGCCTTCCCTGAGGAGGACGAAGGTCCCCTCTCCCGTGAGGAAGTCGGCCGGAGGCTGCGCCGCGGGCCCGGGGGCATCGACCCGGCCCGCGAGCACGGCGACGAGGCCGCCGTCCGAGACCTTCTCCGCGTCCTGGAAAGCCTGCTCGAGCCTCCGGCGGAGGCGCGCGGGGACCTCGCGAGAGGGGTGGAGCCAGTCCACGCGGACGTCGCGGTCCATGGCGGCCTGGCGGCCGCGGAGGACGAAGACTCCGCACTCCTCCCGCAGGGCCTCGAGGGGGCGCACGCCGTGGATCTCGCCGGCCGGCGGCGGCGCGAGCTCCCGGGCATGGAACGTGAGCTGGGTCGCCCCGAGCTGGAGGGAGGCTCCATCGGGGAGCCGGGCCTTCCCCTCGATCTTCGCGGCCTCCAGGATGGTGCCGTTCGAGGAGCCGAGGTCCTCCACGAGCCACACGCCGCCTTCGAGGGTGACCTTCGCGTGGCGCCGGGAGGCCCTGGGGTCCCGGAGCGCCACGTCGACCTGCCCCTCCCGCCCGAGGACGGTGGGCTGCCTCGAGCTGAAGACGGGGTGCAGAGCGCCGGGCCGGACGCCTTTTCTCACACGCAGGAGCGCCATGGGACTGTATTATATCGGCAGTCGTCTCCCGGCTCGGTGGCCTCGGAGGCGGACTCGGTCAGGCCCCACGGAGGCATTATTGGACGCAACGAAGGAAGGTTCGGCTCGGCTTGCGAAGCGCTGCGCGCGGATCCTCGACGAGGTCAAGATGCAGGACGTCAGGGTCATCAACGTCAGGAACGCCTTGGGGATCACGGACTACTTCGTGATCGCCTCGGGACGCAACCCGCGCCACGTCAAGGCCGCGAGCGACGAGCTCCTCAGGGAGCTGCGGGAGAGCGGGACCCCGCGCCGGGGCATCGAGGGCTACCGGGAGGGCAAGTGGGTCCTCGTCGACCTGAGCGACGTCGTCGTCCACCTCTTCCTCGCCGAGAGCAGGGAGCTCTACGACCTCGAGCACCTCTGGGGCGACTGCCCGTCCCTGGAGTGGAGCTCCGGGGACGGCGGAGCCGCGAGGACCTCGCGCCCGTCGCTGGGCCGCGTCTGACCCCCATGGTCCGCCCGCGGGACGCCGTCGCGCGGTGGCCGGCGTCGTCCTCCTCGCCTGCCGAGACGGTGGAGATCGCCCGGCGGCTCGGCTCCCGGCTCGAGGGCGGGGAGACGATCGCCCTCGAGGGAGACCTGGGCGCCGGGAAGACGACCTTCACCCGGGGGCTCTGCGAGGGCCTCGGGCTCGAGGACATGAGGCTCGTCTCGAGCCCCACGTACGTCCTGGAGCACATCTATCCCGCGCGCCTTCCCGTGCACCACTACGATGCCTACCGCCTCGCTTCGGCCGCGGAGCTCGCGGCCCTGGGCTTCCAGGAGCGGATCGCGGCCGGCGCGGTCCTCGTGATCGAGTGGGCTGATAAGGTCGCGGAGGTGCTCCCGGAGGAGCGCCTCCGGGTCGAGCTCTCCTTCCCCGAGGGCGAGCCCCCCGGCCTCCGGCGCCTGCTGGTCTTTTCCGGCCTGCGGAGGGTCTGGGGGGCGCGGCTCGAGGCGCTTGCGGGCGCTCGAGCCTGAGTGCCCGGTCCAGTTGGCGCTAAAGTTCCTGGGTGCGGGGCCAAGATAAAGGACTCGATGGCCAGGAAGAGCGAGATCCGGCTGGGGCAGGTGCTCGTGGAACGCCAGTGGTGCGCCCTCGCCAGGGTGAACGAGGGCCTCGCCTCGCAGGTCCAGCTCCGCTCCCGCGGCGAGGGCAGGCCCCTCGGTCGCATACTCATCGAGATGGGCGACATCGACGAGGAGACGCTCCGGGAGGCCCTCGCTCTCCTGGGGGCGCTCCGCCTCCGCTGCCCCGTCTGCCGGGAGGACCACGCCGTCGAGCGGTACGAGCGGGGCTCCGTCCACGCCTGTCCCCACTGCAAGGGACCCCTGGTGCTCGCCGATCCGCTCGACGCTTCCTTCCGCGACGCGCCCGCGGCGCCTGCCGACTCGGCGGGGCCGGCGCAGGAGAGGTCGCGGCCGCCGGGTCCGGCCGGCAACCCACGAGCCGCGGATGCCTCCGACACGAGGCCCGCCGCCGGCGCGACGGCGCCCGAGGCCCCGCGCGACCCGTTCATCGGCAAGCTCCTCGGAGGCTGCGAGATCCAGGAGAGGATCGCCCACGGCGGCATGGGGGTCGTCTACCGGGCGAGGCAGCTCACGCTCGGGCGCACCGTCGCCGTCAAGGTCCTCGCGAGCGACCTCGCGCGCGACGAGTCCTTCGTGCGCCGTTTCCTCCAGGAGGCCCGGTCGGCGGCCCAGCTCAGCCACGGCAACATCGTCCACATCAACGACGTGGGAGAGTGCCAGGGCGTCTTCTACTTCGTCATGGAGCACGTCGACGGGTGCAACCTCCGCGATGTCCTCAAGACGGAGGAGAGGCTCGACGTCGCGCGGGCGCTCGACGTGGCCCTCCAGCTCTGCCACGCCCTGCGCCACGCGCACGGGCGCGGCATCATCCACCGCGACATCAAGCCCGAGAACATCATGGTGACCCGGGAGGGCGTCGTGAAGCTCGCCGACCTGGGGCTGGCCAAGCGGATGGCCGGCGAGAGCTCCGCCGGGATCACCCACGCCGGCTCGATCCTGGGGACCCCGTTCTACATGGCGCCCGAGCAGGCCAAGGACTTCAGCAAGGTGGACCACCGGTCGGACATCTACTCCCTCGGCGTGACCCTCTACAAGATGATCACGGGCAAAGTGCCCTTCGACGGCCGGAGCCCCATCGAGGTGATGATCAAGGCCCTGGATGGCAAGAAGACGCGCATCCGCGAGCTCAGGCCCGAGGTGCCGGCCGAGGTGGAGGAGATCGTCGAGCGGATGATGCATCGCCAGCCCGACAAGCGGTACCAGCAGATCGACGACGTGGTGGCGGACCTGAGCCGTGTCCTCGTGCCCGCAGGCTGAGAGCCCCGGCGAGCCACGGCGCGGCTCCGCGCTCCCGCAGCGCGACCCCACGCTCTCCGGCAGCCTCGTCCCAGGGTTTCGCGTTGAACAGCCTGCCGCAGCCGCCGTACGATACGGAGCCTTCGACCTCACCTCTTGACCCGTTCGCCCACGCCATGGAGACCCCCGCCCAACACGGCCCCGCAGGGAACGCCGAGCCCTCCGCTCCCACCACCTTCCACTTCCTGGGGGTCGTCGTGGGCGGTCCCCTGGAGGAGCTCCGGGCGACGGCGGAGAAGTGG
Organism: Planctomycetota bacterium; assembly: GCA_016209535.1. Lineage (GTDB taxonomy): Bacteria > Planctomycetota > UBA8108 > UBA8108 > SXIK01 > JACQVW01. Next base: position 10,851 of record JACQVW010000146.1, read on the forward strand.
ATCCGCATGCACAGGCACCTGGGCGAGGAGGCGAACGCCGAGCGGACGGAGCGCGCCTACGAGCTCGCCCGCTCGAGGCTCGAGGCCGCGCTGGTCGCGCCTCCGGTCCCCTCCGTCCAGGCGCAGCCGTCCTCGCAGCAGGCCTCGAGGCCGGGACGCCCTCCCGGGGCGGGCGACGGCGAGACGCGGAGTTGAAGGATGCTGATCCGCGCGATCCGGGCCGAGAACTTCATGCGCTTCTCGAAGCTGGAGTTGACGGGCTTTCCCGCGAGGGGCCTCATCGGCATCGAGGGGCCCAACGAGACGGGCAAGAGCACCATCGGGGAGGCCCTGCTCTTTGCGTTCTTCGGGAGGAGCCGCCTCTCCGCCGGCTGCCCCGTGAGCAGCTTGATCCGCTGGGGCGCGGACTCCATGAGCGTAGAGGTCGAGTTCTCCGTCGTGCCGCGCGGGGAGGGGGACGGAGCGGCCGGCCGCGACGTGGCGGACTACCTGATCTACCGGCTCCTCGACCGGTACGGGACGAACTACGTCAAGGTGCTCCGGCTCCCCGAGCGCAAGGAGGTCGCCGCGGGCAACTTCCACGTGGCCGGGTTCATCTCGCGGCACGTCCGGTTCGACTTCGAGGAGTTCCAGCAGTCCTTCTACCACGACCAGTACGAGGACCGGCGGGTCCAGGCCGCGCAGGTCTCCTTCTTCGAGGCCGCGAGCGGCCTGCGGCCCATGAGGCAGGCCCGGGACTCGATCAAGCTCGAGCTCCACCCCATGGAGCGCGAGTTCTCCTACTACCAGAAGGAGATCTCGAGGAACCTGGCCCAGATCGAGAAGCATGCCCGCAACGCCGACAAGCTGCCGGACCTGAAGGCCCGCGCGGCCCAGGTCCAGGAGGTCCTCGAGTCCGAGGGGAGGAGGGTGGCCGACGGGAGACGCCGCGCGGAGGCGCTGCGGCAGGAGGCGGGGCAGCTCGAGGGACGGGGGCGGCGCATCGAGGGGCTCGTCGACCTGTCCCTCGAGGCCTTCCCGTGCGAGGTCGAGAAGCTGGGGGCCCGCGAGGTGGTCCCCGAGGGGCTGAGGAGCCTCGCCGCGGGTCTCCAGGACCTCCGCCAGCGGATCCGCGACGGCCGCGAGACGGCCCTCCGCAGGCTCGACGGCACCTCGCCCGGAAGCCCCGCCGCCCGGGCGGCGAGCCTCGAGCGCGAGGCCGCGGGGGTCGGGCGCGCGGCGGCCTGGAGCACCGCGGGCGCCCTGGCGTGCACCCTCGTGCTCGCCGCGGCGGGCGCCCTCACCGCCGGCGGGCTCTGGAGCCTGGGCGGGCCGCTGGGCTATCCGGCGGCGCTCGAGCCGTGGCGCCCGTGGCCCGAGGTCGCCGCGGCCGCAGCGAGCCTCCTCGCGCTCGTCCTCTCGTCGCGAGCCGTCCTGCGCCTGCGCAGGCGGCGGCGCGAGGCGCGGGGCCTGGCCGAGGGGCTCCGCCGCGAGGCGGACGGCTCGCGCCGCGAGGCCGACCTGCTCGAGGCCCTCGATGCCCCGGGGGCGCTCCGGGATCTCCCCGACCTCCTCGAGAAGGCCGCGGCCTGCGGCAACGCGGCGGTTGCCGAGAAGGCCCTGGAGATCCGGAAGAGCCTCGCTGGGCTCGAGGGCGACCGGGCCCGGTGGGCCGAGCGGTTCCTCGGGGTCCTGGCCAAGCAGGACAAGGACCAGCGCTCGCGGCTCCTCGGGGAGGCCCAGAAGCTCGAGCGGTCGGCGCAGGAGGACGCGGGTCTGAAGCGCGCCGAGGCGGACCGGGAGCGCCTCGAGGCCGAGATGCGCGAGTGCCTGTCGCAGGCGGCCAAGAAGGAGGCCCTCGAGGCGAAGAACAAGGAGCTCGAGGGGAGCGCGGCCGCGGTCCAGGAGGAGATCGACCTGCGGCTCCTGGCGCTCAAGCTCGTCGAGGAGGCCATGGGGTCGGTGCGCACGCGGATCGGCCCTGCCCTCGCGCGCTTCGTGAAGAGCATCCTCCCGGACCTCACGCAGGGCAGGTATCGCGACGTCAAGGTCGAGGAGGACCTCGAGATCAGGGTCTTCTCGAGCGAGAAGAGCGACTTCCTCTCCCTCCACGAGCTGAGCGGCGGTACGAACGAGGCCTTGACGCTCGCCCTCCGGCTCGCCGTTTCCCACGCCTTCACCGCGGCCCACACGCGGCAGGCGCAGTTCGTCTTCCTCGACGAGCCGTTCAAGATGATGGACCCCGTGCGCGCTGCGGCCACGCTGCGCCTCCTGCCGCGCCTGAGCCCCGACCTCGAGCAGTTCTTCGTGACGCGCCCCAGCTTCGGCGAAGAGGAGCGCAGGCTCTTCGACTGCGTCATCCGCACGGCCGGCGAGAGGACCGAGCTCGAGGTCGCCTGCGTCCGCTCCGCCCGCGCCGCCGAGGGCGCGGATCGGGCCGCGCCCGACGCGCCCGACGCGGCCAGCGGCCTCGGGCCGGTCGAGCAGGTCGTCCCGGCATGAGCGAGGAGCCCCTCGCTCCACCGCCGACCCCGGCGCCGCCCGTGCCCGTGGTCATCGCGGGGCCGACCTCGAGCGGGAAGGGGCTCCTCGCCTTCGAGCTGGCGCGGCGCATCGGCGGCGAGATCGCTTCCATGGACTCCATGAAGGTCTACCGGGAGATGGACATCGGCACGGCGAAGCCTCCCCCGGAGCGCAGGGCCCTGGTGCGCTACCACCTCGTCGACTTCGTGGACCCGAGCCTGGAGTTCAGCGTGGCCGAGTACCTGCAGCTCCTCGACCGGGCCATCGAGGAGGCGGGCGCCCGGGGACGGCCGGTCGTCATTGCCGGCGGGACGGCCCTCTACCTCAAGGGGTACCTGGACGGCTTCCAGGCCGTGGCGCCGGCCGATTGGGGCGTGCGCCTGCGTCTGGTGGACGAGGCGAGGGCCTGGGGCTCCGACGCCCTTCACGCGCGGCTGCGCGGCCTCGACCCCCAGGCCGCGGAGAGGATCCACCCGCGGGACCTGCGCCGCATCGTGCGCGCCCTGGAGGTGGTGGAGACCACGGGCCGACCCCTGAGCGGGGAATGGGCCTGGCGAGCCGGGCCGCGCAGGCCGCGAGCCCGGGTCTTCGGCCTGGACTGGGACCGCGAGGCGCTCTACGCGCGCATCGGGCGGCGGGTCGAGCTCATGGTCGAGCGCGGGCTCTTCGAGGAGGCGCAGCGCCTCGCGTCGCGCGAGCCCCCCGTGAGCCGCACGGCGGCGCAGTCCATCGGCTACAAGGAGATCTGGGAGGGACTCGCCCGCGGTGCGCACCGCGGCGAGATCGTCGCCCGGATCCAGCAGCAGACGCGGCGCTTCGCGAAGAGCCAGCTCACGTGGCTCCGGAAGATGCCCGTCGAGTGGATCCCCGTGACGGAGGCGACGCCGGCGGAGCGCCTCGTCGAGGACGTGCTCCGCCGGCTCGCGGAGCCTCCGGCCGCGGGCTGACGGTGACGGACGGCGCGGCTATCCTACCTGTCGTAGGGGCTCGCACCCCACTGGCGCTCGATATGCTCGTAGTGCTCGACGCCGAAGAGGACGTCCTGGACCTCGGCGTAGAGCCAGCCAGCCTCGGTGAGGAGGCGCGGCCCGTTGCATACCTTGAAAGCGGGCGCCGGGCGGCCGATGTTCTTGCTCTCCCCGCAGCCCTGGCAGCCGGCGAAGAAGATCAAGCACACGATGGCGAGAGCGGCAAGGAAGCGCGGCAACATCTCATCCTCCGTTGGTTCGCTGGTTCGCTCCCGGGGAGGGAACGGCTGCCGAAGGATAGCATCCCCCCCAGACCAGGCAACCCCGCGCCGCGCGAGAGGTCCGCTAAAACTCAAGCCGCTCGTGCGGAAAGAACGGCGTGGTTCAACGCCGGGTTACACCCGGCTATGAACCACGCGTTCATTCCCACGATACTGCCCCTACCAAACTGCCCCTGCTGAGCTCTTTCCTGTTACC
>JACQVW010000173.1 GCA_016209535.1 Planctomycetota bacterium
GCTCTTCGACCGCCTCTCGGCCCGGCATGGCGGCGCGATCACGCGCATGCTCACGGTCCAGTACCGTATGCACGAGGCGATCATGGAGTGGCCTTCGCGCGAGCTCTACGACGGCCGCCTCGAGGCGCACCCCTCCGTCGCGCGCCACCTCCTCTCGGGGCTTCCGGGCGTCGCGGCGTCGCCCGACACCATCGCTCCCCTCGTCTTCATCGACACGGCAGGCTGCGGCTTCGAGGAGGCCGTGGAGCCCGAGGGGGACTCGAAGCGGAACGACGGCGAGGCCGCTGTGGTGGCGAGGCACCTCGAGTCGCTCTTCGCCGCGGGCCTCTCGCCGGCCGACGCCGCCGTGATCACCCCCTACAACGCCCAGGTGGACCGCCTGCGCGCGGCCCTGGCCCCCGCCCACCCGGGCCTCGAGATCGGGAGCGTCGATGGCTTCCAGGGCCGCGAGAAGGAGGCGGTCGTGATCTCGCTCGTCCGCTCGAACCACCGCGGCGATGTGGGCTTCCTCTCGGACGACCGCCGCACGAACGTCGCCGTCACCCGCGCCCGTCGGCACCTCGCCGTGATCGGCGACAGCGCGACGATCTCGCGCCACGCGTTCCTCGGGAGGCTCGTGGAGCATTGCCAGGCGCGCGGGGAGTACAGGAGCGCGTGGGAGTACAGGTGAGGGTGTGGCGGCCCGCGCGTCCCGGCCCTGGCCCGGCCGCCGTGGCAGCGGAGCGGCCTGCTCCCGCCAAGTTTAAAGTTCCGTTCCCGCCCCCGGCCGCGTACCATCGGCCTGGGCCTGTCCACGACCCAATGAAGCAAGCGAGAATCCCTCGTCGGGTCTCCCCGTAAGGAACCCGGGAGCCTTTCGAATGTCGAGCAGACTCGTCGCAGCCGTCCTCGGCGCCGGCTTGGCCATCCCCGCGAGCGCGCTCGCGGACATCGTCATCACCGAGATCCACTACGCTCCCGTCGACGCGTCGGGGGCGCCCAGGCCGGACCTCGAGCTCGTCGAGGTCTACAACGACGGCTCGGAGCCCTACGACCTCTCGGGCTACCGCTTCACGCGGGGCTTCAGCTTCGAGTTCCCCGGGCGGACCTTCATCGGGGCCCAGAGCTACCTCGTCGTCTGCAGGGACGTGGTCGCCGTCAAGGCCTACTACGGGATCACGAACGCGCTGGGGGACTTCCCCGAGGTCCTCGACAACGCCGGGGAGACGATCGAGCTCGCGAACCCCCAGGGCGCCGTGGTCTCGAGCGTCCCCTACAACGACAGGGGGCGCTGGCCGTCGGGCGCGAAGGGCACCGGGCACTCGCTCTCGATCCTCTACCCTTACAGCGACCCCTCGGACCCGGACAACTGGGCCTTGAGCGCCCAGATGGGCGGCACCCCGGGCGCCGACAACTTCGGCGGCCTGGCGAGCTTCCAGGACACCGTGATCGTGAACGTGGGCGAGACCTGGCGCTACTTCAAGGGGACCGAGGAGGCGTCGAGCCCCGTGACGGCCTGGAGGGGGCTGGGCTTCAGCGACTCGAGCTGGCTCAGCGGGCCGACGGGCATCGGCTACGACGACGGCGACGACGCCACGGTGCTCGCGGACATGAGGAACGGGTACATGTCGATCTTCTGCAGGAAGGCCTTCACCGTGGCCGACGTGTCGCAGATCGAGAGCCTCGTCCTCAGCATCGACTACGACGACGGCTTCGTCGCGTACCTGAACGGCACGGAGGTCGCGCGCAGGGGCCTCACGGGCAATCCGCCGGCCTTCGATGCCGGGGCGACGTCCCACGACGCGGGCTCGCCGGAGGACATCGACGTCACGAGCTCGAAGGGCCTCCTTCAGACCGGTACGAACGTGCTCGCCGTCCAGGTGCACAATACGAACCTCACGAGCACGGACCTCTCGTTCATCCCCAAGCTCGTGAGCCGCCGCGTGATCCAGCCCACGCAGACCGCGACGGTCCCCGTCGTGATCAACGAGGGATACACGAGGAATGGCGGCTCGGGTCAGCGGTTCGTCGAGCTCTGCAACACGAGCTCGAGCGCCGTGGACGTCTCGGGCTACTGGCTCTCGAACGACTTCGCGAGCCTCAAGAAGTACGCGATCCCGAGCGATACCTCGATCCCGGGCCGCGGGCTCCTCGCCTTCACGGAAGCGCAGCTCGGCTTCAGCCTCGCCTACGCGCCCGTGACGGCCGAGAGGATCCACGTCGCCCTCACGAACCCGGCGGGGACGCGCGTCACCGACGCGGTGATCTTCGAGCCCCATGCCGACGGCCGCAGCGAGGCGCGGGTGCCGGACGGAGACCGGAGGTTCGAGCCGGCGGCCTCGCCGACGCCCGGGTCCCCCAACGCGGCGCCCGTCGAGGACGGCGTGGTGTTCAACGAGATCATGTACCACCCGATCTCGGACGATGACACGCACGAGTACATCGAGCTCTACAACCGGGGCGCGGCGGCGGTCGACATCTCGGGCTGGTCCGTCGAGGGCGTGGGCCTCACGTTCCTGCCGGGAACGACGATCGGTCCGAGCGCCTACCTCGTGATCGCGCGGGACCCGGCCGGGATCGAGGCGCGCTACAGCCTCTCGGGCGGCGTCGTCCTCCCCACGCCTTGGACGGGCAACCTCCGCGACGGCGGCGAGCGCCTGAACCTCCTCGATGCCGCGGGCAACGTCGCGGACACCGTCCGCTATCACGACGGCGGCGACTGGACGATCTGGCCCGACGGCGGAGGGTCGTCGCTCGAGCTCATCGACCCCTGGGCCGACAACGACGCGGCGCTCTCCTGGGACGCGAGCGACGACTCGGCCAAGGCAGCCGTCCAGTCGATCATCTACTCGGGAGTCCCTTACGGCGGCGGCGAATCGGACATCGGCATCATGCTCGCCGAGAGGGGGATCATGATCATCGACGATGTCTCCCTCGTGAGGACGGGCGGCGGCACGAACCTCATCTCGAACAGCACGTTCGACGTGAACACCACGCCCTGGCGGATCGAGGGCACGCACATCCGCTCGGGGCGCACGACGGACGCGGCGGAGAGGATCACGGGGGTCGGGTCCCTCAAGCTCATCTGCTGGAACGGGAGCGGCGACTACAAGGTGAACCGCGTCGAGACCGACACGGCGACGCAGACGACGGGAACGTACACGGTGAGCTTCAAGGCGCGATGGCGCGTCGGCAGCCCGCGGGTCATCACGATCGGCGACTACAACGTCGGCCAGCCGTCGAACCCGGGGCTCGCCGGCTCGAATCAAGTGGCGGTGCCGCGGAACCTGGGGACGCCGGGCGCCGAGAACAGCGTCACGGCGCGGCAGGTCCGGCTCGCGGGGAGCTCCAACATCGGGCCGTCTATCGACAAGGTCTCGCACTCGCCCGGGGTGCCCGAGGCGAGCGAGCAGGTCGCGGTCCGGGCCCGCGTCCGGGACCCGAACGGCGTCTCCTCGGTGAGGCTCTACTTCCGCACCGAGGCGCCCGAGGGGGCATTCACCCTGGTGAACCTGACCGACGCGGACTCGGACGGCGTCTACACGGGGACGGTCCCCGGCCAGGCCCTCGGCGTGCGCGTCCTCTTCTACGTCGAGGCCACCGACGGCTCCGGCGCGGTCTCGCGCTACCCGGCCGACCTCTTCAAGCGCACGCACCCGCCCGTCCTGAACCCCGCCTCGCCGGCGCCGAACGAGCACCACTACTGCATGTACCGGCACGACACGAGGATCGTCTCGACCCCGCACCACAGCTACCGCTTCGTCCTCAACGAGACGAGCGAGGAGTACCTGCGGACGCGCCGGACTCACTCCAACGAGATGGTCAACGGGACCTTCGTCTTCGGCTCGGGCGACGTCTACTACAACGCGCAGATCCGGTACGCCGGCAGCCCCTGGCTCCGCGAGGCCAGCTTCAACAACAGCTATGCCTTCAGGATGCCCAAGGACAAGCCGCTCCACGGCCGCAAGAAGGCCTTCAACATCGACGAGCACGGCTCCGACGGCCGCGAGCGGATCTCCCACTACCTCCTGCGCCAGAACGCGGCCAGCACGCTCCTCCCGTACCACGACACCCAGACCCTCGTGCGCTTCCAGCTCAACGACGTGAAGGACGCGACCTTCGAGGCCCTCGACAAGCCGAACGCGCAGTACATGGAGCTCTGGTTCCCGGGGTCCGACACGGGACCCTTCTTCGAAATGGACGACCGCTTCGGCTTCAACGACTCCGGGAACCGCACCTCGAACGCCGACGGGCGCGCCCTCTATCCGCCCTATGGGGCGACGACGGGCGGCGACAACAAGGAGAACTACCGCTGGTTCTTCGCGCCGCGGGCCCACGAGAGCGCCGACGACTTCCAGCCCCTCCTCGACTTCTGCTACCTCATGGACTCGCGGACGACGTCGAATACGGCCTTCGACCAGCAGGTCTTCGACTACATCGACGCCGAGGAGCTGCTGCGGGTCTGGGCGATCGAGATGAACATCGACGACTGGGACACCTGGGGCGGGAACCGCGGGAAGAACGCCTACCTCTACCAGTCGCCGGTGGACGGCCTCTGGCGCAAGGTCCCGTGGGACCTGGAGCTGACCTACGGCAACGCCGGCGCCTTCGCCATGCCCTCGAGCCCGACGAGCACCTACTCGAACGCCTTCTCCGAGATCCAGCGCATGATCAACCGGCCGCGGCTCAAGCGCATGTACTACGGCATCCTGGCCGAGATGGTCGACACGGCGACGGGCTTCTTCCACTCGGGCTTCCTGACGCCCTACATGCAGCAGATCCAGGCGGCCGGGGTGGGCGGCACGGGCGCCGGCACGGCCGGCGGCTTCATCGACACGAGGGCGGGCAGCATCCGCGGCTGGATCCGGGCCGCGGTCTATCCCCAGGTGCGCCTCGCCATCTCGACGAACGGCGGCGCGCCGATCGCCACGCTCCAGCCCACCGTGGACCTGGCCGGCACTGCGCCCGCCGATGTCTTCTTCCTCATCGTCGTGCGGAACGGGACGTTCCTCGACGACCCGGCGCCGCCCGTGGCGTTCTCGACCACCGACATGACGGGCTGGACGATCGCCGGCATACCCCTCGTCCCGGGCGCAAACTCGATCGAGGTCCTGGGCATCGGCTCGAAGGGCGACGTCGTCGACTCGGACACGATCCAGGTGACCTCGAGCGCGAACTGGCCGCCCCCCGCGATCACGAGCGTCGACCCCGCCTCGGGCGCCGGAGGAGACGCGGTCACGGTCACGGGCACGGGCTTCCACGACGGGCTCCGGGCCTTCTTCGGCGCCGTCGAGGCGCAGGGCGTGCGGTTCAGCGAGGCGACGGACCCCACGAGGGCCGGCGTCACCGTGCCCTCGGGCCTCCCGGAGGGACCGACGACGGTCAAGGTGCGCAACATCGACGGCCAGGAGTCGAGCGCCGTGGCCTTCACGGTCACGCCGCCGCCGCCGGAATTCGTCCGCGGCGACGGAAACCTCGACGGCATCGTGGACCTCTCGGACGGCGTGAAGGTCCTCCTCCACCTCTTCGGCGGGCTGCCGGGTCCCTGCGCGGACGCCCTCGACGCGGACGACTCCGGCACGGTCGACCTCACGGACGCCCTCCGCGTCCTCAACTACCTCTTCAAGCAGGGCTCCGCTCCGGCGAGCCCCTTCCCGGCGCGCGGCCGGGACGCGACGGCGGACAGCCTGGGGTGCGAGCGGGGGCTGTAGCAGGTTCGCGGGCGACGGCCTGAGCCTACTCCTCGAGGAGGAAGTCTTCCAGGGTCACGCCCGTGACCTGCTGGGCCTCGAACCGCCTCAAGTTGACGACCTTGAGCCGCGCCTTGGGGAAGGTCCTCGGGAACCAGGAGAACTCGAGGGGAGAGGCGCCGCCCGCCTTGACCTCGAGGAGCTCGTCGTCCCCGAGCACGAAGTCCAGCTCATTGTGCTTGCCTTGCCAGAACGCGAGGACCTCCGGCATCTCCTCGCCCGCCTTCGCCCGGCGCCGCCAGATCTCCTGGGCAACCACCCACTCGTGGAGGCTCCCCTTCGCGGCGGGCGGGAGCGTCTCGAGGTCATCGATGCGGCGAATCTTCTCCGGGTGCCATGCGACGGCTGCGAGGAGGTTGATGAAGGGGTACTTGCAAGGGCGCCGGGGCAGACGCATCCTCCTGGAGGAGTCCCAGGAGTACGCCGTCGCAAGGCAGAGGAGGTCCGAGAGCAGCTCGATGTAGCCCGCCGCGACGGTGTTGTTGGCGAGACCCGTCTCTCGCGCGAGCCCGGCCTGGCTGAGCGGGCTCGAGCCGTGCCGGGCGAGGTATTCCATGATCGCCAGGAGCGAATGACGCGACCTGCCGGCGGCCGCGCATTCCCCGTAGACCCAGTCCCGGGTCATCTCCAGGACGAACTCCGGCAACCGGCCTTCCTGCGCGAGCTGCGCGCAGGCGACGGGAGAGCCGCCGGACAAGACGTAGGCCGGGAGCGTCTTCTCCTGCAACGCGCCGCCGCAGACCCTCTTGAACTCGCAATAGGACACGGGCGTGAAGAGGTAGGCCGTGCGATCGAGCCTTCCCTTCCTGCCAGGGAGCCGCTCCCCGCCCCTCCGGAGGTCCGTCGCCTTGGAGCCGGTCGTGACCACGAGGGTCCGGCGCAGCTCCCCGGCGTCGAGGAGCTGCTTGAGGCCCTTCTGCCAATCGCGGATCGCGGTGATCTCGTCGATGAAGATCCTGTGGACGCGCGCGCCCGGCTTGAAGATGGGGGTGAGGGCCCGCATGGCCTCGACGAGGCCCTCCGAGTCCGGGATCTCGTCGCCGTTCAGGTAGTAGGCGGACCCGGGGCCGTGACGCTTCACCGTGTCGCGGATCTGGCCTTCGAGCCAGGTGCTCTTCCCGTACTGGCGGGCGCCCCGGATCAGCAGGACGCCCGGAGCCTCCGGGAGCTCCCCGAGGCCGAAGTCCATCTTGAAGACGTAGGGCGCGCTTCGCAGGTCATCGAGGTGTGGGAAGAGGCCATCCTGATCCTCTATCCCTTGGCTCAGGGCCATGTTAATGTCTCTAACGTTCACAGCGTTAGAATACCTAACGTTGTCAACGTTAGCAATGCCTTGGGCCGTTATCGGTCCTGGCCCAGCGTCCAGGAACGCCCTTCAAAGGCGGCACGGGCTCAAGGACAGACAGGCCGGCGGCTGATCACTCGAGCCACCGCCCCAACCTTTCGCGCACGAACGCGTCGTCCGCGAGGTGCAGGTAGGCGCGCGCCACGCGGTCGATCTCCTCGACCTGGCCACGCGAGAGCTCCTCCCTGGGATCCAGGCACCAGCGGCCCTCGAGGAATCCCTGGCGGCGGAGGACCTCGTGGATCCCCGGGATGCAGCCCTTGAACCGGTGCGCGGCGTCGAAGATCGCGGCGTTCGCGTCGGTGAGCTGCGCGTTGAGCGCCAGCCAGTCGGCGGGGATCGGCTCGCCGCTCGCCGCGACGCGCCGCGCCTCGGCGTGGAGCTCCACGGCCCGCCGCGTCCAGACGGCCCACTGGCCGAGGAGGCCGCCCGAGAACCTCAGGCGCGCCTCGCCGGCCGGCGTCGCGACGCGGTGCTCCGTGAGGAGGTCGAGCAGGATCGCGTCGTCGTTGCCGGTGTAGAGGGCGATCTCGCCCGAGCGCCCGGACTCGGCCACGGCGCGGACCACGTCGAGCGTGCGGTAGCGGTCGAAGGGCGCAACCTTGATCGCCACGACGGCCTCGAGCTCGCAGAAGCGCCGCCAGAACCGGTGGCTCAGCTCGCGGCCGCCCACGGCAGGCTGGAGGTAGAACCCGAAGAGCGGGATCTCGGCGGCGACGGCGCGGGCGTGCTCGAGGCAGGCCTCATCGGGCTCGTCGCGGAGGCCCGTGAGGCTCAGGAGGCCGCAGTCGAAGCCCAGGGAGCGCGCCAGGCGCGCCTCCCGCAGGGCCTGCTCGGTCTTCCCGACGATCCCCGCGACGAGCACGGGGCGCTCCGAGCCCGGCCTCGCCAGGAACCGCTTCGCCTCGTCCGCGGCGAGCTCGAGGACCGGGCCGTAGAGCCCCACGCGCGGCTCGTGGATCGCGAACTGCGTCGTGTGGACGCCCGCGGCGAGCCCGCCGGCGCCCGCCTCGAGGTAATAGCGCGAGAGGGCCCGCTGCCGGCGCTCGTCGAGCTTCCGCATCGACGTGAGGGCGAGGGGGTGGGCGGGGATCACGCAGCCGGCGAGGAGCCGGGCGCGGAGAGCCGAGATGGTCCGGGGCTCAGAACCGGCCATCCTGCGCCTCGAACTTCGTGGGCTTCCCCAGGGTGCGGCCGCCGCGCCCGATCCAGCGGGCGACGAGGTCGAGGACCTTCGCGACGGGCACCCTGGGCGGGCCGAGGAGCCGCGCCGCGAGCGATGCGTCCGAGAGGAGCGCGCGGTCCGTCTCCTCGCCCTCGAAGCGAGCCTCGCGGCCGAGCCGCGCCGCGAGCTCCCGCGCGATCCAGCGGACCTCGAGGGCCTCGAGGCCCGTCACGTTGAGGACCCGCGGCGGGCTCGACGCGAGGGCGAGCGAACGGAAGGCGGCGGAGTTGGCGTCCCCCTGCCAGATCACGTTCACGCGGCCCATGGCGATCGGCACGGGCTCGCCTCGCCACACCCTGGAGCCGATGTCGAGGAGGACGCCGTAGCGCGCCTCGACAGCGTAATTCACGCGCAGGATGGCCATCGCCGTGCCGTTCCGCCTCGAGAAGTGCTCGAGGACGCGCTCGCGGCCGAGGCAGGACTGCGCGTACTCGCCCACGGGGCCCGCCGGGTCCGTCTCCCGGCACCCAGGCGAGGCACGGCCCACGAGGGGATACACGTTGCCCGTGGAGAAGGCGGCAATGCGCGAGGCGCGGAACCGCTCGGCGACGCGGCCGGGGAGGTAGGCGTTCAGGGTCCAGGTGAGGGTCTCGTTCCCGGTGGCGCCGAACTTCATCCCGGCCATGTACACGACGTTCGGCGCGCCGGGCAGCGCCGCGAGGGCCCGCTCGTCGAGGAGGTCGCAGGCGAGGGCCGTCACGCCCCAGGCCTCGAGCTTCGACCTCTCGGCGCTTGAGCCGAAGCGCGAGACGGCGATGATCCGCGAGCGCGAGCCAGCCCGCTCGAGGGCGAGACGGATCCGGCGCGCGAGGGTCGGGCCCATCTTCCCGCCCGCGCCGAGGACGAGGACGTCCCCCTCGAGCCCGCGCGCGAGCTCCACGTCCTCGGGGTACGGCTCGGAGAGCGCCCGGTCCAGGTCCTCCTCGGTCTCGATGCGCTCGAGGTCCATGGGTCCATGCATGGCGGTCCGGACATTGTGGCACGGCCGCCGCGCCTGCACCATTGGGCCTTCTCATGGAAGGCCCTCACCCGCAGCGCGTGTACGTCCCGCAGTTGAGACCGTCCTCCGAGGGGTCCGGCCCGCAGGCGTCGGGCCCCGGCGCGGGCGGCGCGGGGCCGCCCAGGAAGAGGTAGTTGAAGAGCCGGATGCCGTCCGAGATGTCCACCAGGCCGTCGTCGGTCGTGTCCGCGGCGTCGAAGCAGGTCGTCTCCGGCCCGCCGAGGAAGAGGTAGTTGAGGATGTTGATCCCGTCCGAGATGTCGACCTTGCCATCGGTGTTCGCGTCGCCGCGCTGGAAGACCTCGCCGCACGCGAGGGGCACGCACGCGACCCGCCCGGCGCAGCAGGAGCCCGTCGAGGACTCGTGCGCGCTGGCCTCGACGCAGACCTCCTTCGCCCCTGGCGGCGCGGCGATGGCCAGCGTGAGCGGCCCGGAGAAGCCTCCGGACGGCACCGGGGCGAGGATCCACTCGTCCGGGCTCAGCGTGATGCCGGCGCTGCCTGCCCAGAGGAAGAGCCTGTCCACGGGGTGGCCGCTCTGGTTCTGCACCTGGAAGACCGCCGCGTACTGGCCGGGGTTGGCGGCGTCGCAGTGGAAGCTCTGCCGGATGAGCCTCAGGCAGGGGACCTCCTGGGCCCGGAGGCCGCCGGGGAGGACCCCGGTCAAGGCCGCGAGGAGAAGGAGCCCCGCGTCGAGGCGCAAGAAACGCTGGACTCGTCTGTGCAACATGGTTTCCACGGCGCGTCCTCAGTTGCACGGGAGGTGCATGGCACACCCGAGCCCATCGTCCGTGGGGTCCTGGCCGCACTCCCGTGGCCCGGGAGCTGCCGGCGCAGCCTTCCCCAAGAAGAGGTACCCGAGGACGCTCACGGCGTCGGACATGTCGACGGTCCCCGAGTCGTCGGCGTCGGCCGCGTCCTCGCAGGCCGGGGCCTTCCGGCCGAGGAAGAGGTAGTCGAGGATGCAGACGCCATCGCCGATGTCGAAGGCGCCGTCGCCGTTCGAGTCGCCGCGGCGGAAGGAGTCCTGGCCGCGGACGAGCGGGGTGCCCTCGCACTCATCCGGGATGCCGTCGCCGTCCTTGTCCTCGGAGTTGCAGAGGAGGATGTCGACGTCGTCGGGGACGCCGTTCTGGTTGCAGTCGGTCGGATCCACCGACCGCACGCCGGTCACGGCGAGGGCCTCGGCCTGTCCGTCGGCGCTGACGCCGTACAAGCCGACCTCGAAGAACCCCAGCGGCTGGTGCACGGCGAACCTCACCTCCACCGTCACGAGCTGGACGGCGCCCGGCGGCACGTCAAGGGTCCCGCGCACCGGCGTGCCTGGGGGCAGGCCGTTCAAGCTGATGACCGCCGCCGAGGTCTCGCCGGGCTCCTCGGTGCGGAGCTCATAGGAGAGAGACGCGGCCACGGATGTCAGGCTCGACGCCTGGAAGGTGATGGGCCGGATACGGTCCCGCGGGATCCCGACCGGGTCCTTGGGATCGCCGACGACCTTGATGGGGCTGTTGACCTTCGGAGAGCGCGCCTTGGCCACGCAGGAGAACTGCTCGCCCGTCGCCAGGTTGGTGATCGTCGCCTTGTAGCAGGCCGTGCTCATGGGCGGGAACTGGCCGAAGCTCGAGGTGATGGTGATCGCGATCGTCTCGCACTCGCCTCGCGCGAGCGGCAAGGTGGCGCCCGACGACGGCGAGAAGTTGCCCGGCGACAGGTACTTCACGGGGCAGCTCGGGTCCGTGAAGCCGTCGAGGGCGTACTGGAACTCCACGGGCTGTTCGTTGCAGTAGTTGCAGATCGTGAGCTTGACGACGCCGCGCAGGAGGTCGCCTTCGCGGCAGAGGGTGATGGTGGGCGTCAGCTCGCAGGAGTCCTCGACCTTGCAGGGGTTGCAGTCGGGGAGCGTGATGCAGATCGTCTGGTAGCAGCACTTGTCGGTGGCCGACTCGTGGATCGAGATCTCGAAGCAGAGGACATCGCCGGGCTGTCCGCCCGTGATCTGCACCGAGAGGGGGCCCGAGGTCTGGCCCGTCGCGAGGGGCGGCAGGATGAAGGACGTCGGCGTCATGGTGATGCCGCTCGGAGGCCAGAGGAACAGCCGGTCGATGGTGTAGGGCGCCTTGTTCTGGACCTGGAAGGTCCAGTTGTACTGGCCGGGCGCGACCGGGTCGCAATCGACCTTGCTCTGGACGAGCTCCAGGCAGCAGTCGGGGAGCTCGATGCAGTGCTTGAGCCGGCAGCAGCGCTGGAACTTCTGGTCGAACATCCAGATCTCGAAGCAGGCCTTCTTCGTCGGGTCGACGCCGCTCAAGGTGACGTTGAGGGTTGTCGAGCTGCCGTTCGGGAGCGGGGTCCCGAGGTTGAAGAGGTCCGGCGAGATCGTGAAGTCGGGGAGGAGATCCCCGTCCATGTCGCAGGGGAGGAGCTTGATCCTCGTGACGGGGACGCCCGAGAGGTTCGTGACGTTGAACGAGTAGGTGTACTCGCCCTGCTGTTTCCCGCAGTCGATCTTCTTGTCCACGACCTCGAGGCAGGCGCACGGCTCCTCCACGGTGACCTTGAAGCAGCAGGGGAGGCTCTTCTTGTCCCCGCAGGGCAGGAGGGCGTAGCACTGGACCTGGGTGACCCCGACCGGGAAGAGGCTCCCCGATGGCGGGCTGCAGACGATCGTCGTGCCCTGGGGACAACCGGAGGTCGTCACGTCGTAGTGGACCACCGCTCCGCCCGGGCCCTCGCACTTCACGACGATGTCCTCGGGGCAGGAGATCTGGCACTCCGGGCCGAAGACCCGGTTCACCAGGATCAGGACGCCGAGGGATGTCTCCATGCTCCCGGAGTAGCTGTTCAAGTAGGTCCCCATGCTCCAGCGGCCGCGCGTCGTGGCGCCGCTCACCGTGTCC
>JACQVW010000150.1 GCA_016209535.1 Planctomycetota bacterium
GCCCGTCGGCCCGGTGACGAGCACGAGGCCGCTCTTGAGCTGCGCGTAGCGCAGGACCACCGAAGGGATGCCGAGCTCCTCGAGCGGCGTCACCTCCTCGGGGATGAGGCGGAAGACGGCCGCGGGCCCCTTGCGCGTCAGGAAGACGTTGACGCGAAAGCGCGCGATGCCTGGAAGCTCGTACGCCATGTCGAGGTCATTCCTCGTGTAGTAGATCTTCTTCTGCCGCTCGTTGAGGACCTCGGCGATCATCTCCGCCATCCTCTCGCGCGGCAAGGGAGGCTCCTTCAGCGGCGTGAGCTTGCCGTGGATGCGGACCTTGGGGACCTCGAAGGAGCCGATGTGCAGGTCGGAGCCCTTCGCTTCCCTCACGAGCCGCAGGTACCGGTCGATCTGTGCCATCGGTGTCTCCTTGACGGACGCCCCGCACTCAGCGGAACCGATCCGGGCTCTCGGCGAAGTAGGCCGCCGTCTCCCGTGTGACCAGCTTCTGCCGGACGAGCTCCGCGAGGGAGTCGTCCATGGTGATCATCCCCTGCTTGGACCCCGTCTGGAGGACCGAGGGGAGCTGGAAGGTCTTCTTCTCGCGGATCATGTTGGCCACCGCCGGCGTGGCGAACATGATCTCCAGCGCGGGCTCGCGTCCGAGCCCGTCGGCGCGGGGGACGAGCTGCTGCGAGATCACGCCGCGCATGCTCTCGGAGACCATGGCCCGGATCTGGTCCTGCTCCTTCGGCGGGAACACGTCGATGATGCGGTCGATGGAGCGCACCGCGTTCGTCGTGTGGAGGGTCCCGAAGACCAGGTGGCCCGTCTCGGCCGCGGTGATGGCCATGGCCATCGTCTCCAGGTCCCGCATCTCCCCCACGGCGATGTAGTCCGGGTCCGCCCGCATGGCCGAGCGGAGCGCCGTGGCGAAGGTGTCCGTGTGCACGCGCACGTTGCGCTGGCTCACGTTGCAGTTCTTGCTCTCGATGATGTACTCGATCGGCTCCTCGACGGTCACGATGTGGTCGTGCTGCCTCTCGTTGACCATGTCGACGAGGGCGGCCATCGTCGCCGTCTTGCCGGAGCCGGCGGGGCCCGTGATGAGCACGATCCCCTGGCGGAACTCCGTGAAGCGCTTGAGGACCGACGGGAGGTGGAGCTCCTCGAGCGTGGGCAGCTTGCCGGGGATCACCCGGAAGACCGCGTCCACGCCCTTCCGCTGCCGGCACACGTTGGCCCGGTACCGCCCGTGGGGCGCCTCGTAGCAGAAGTCGAGGTCATTGTGCTTGCTGAAGACTGACCTCTGGTGCTCGTTCAGGATCTCGAGGATCTTGGGCTCCGTGTCCCCCGGTCCCAGGACCGGGTGCCTGAGGTAGACGATCTCGCCGTGGATGCGCAGGAAGGGCGGCGCGTCGACCTGGAAGTGCAAGTCCGATGCCCCGACGCGCCGGGCATCCTCGATGTAGGCGTCGAGGGGCCCCCCGGCGAGCCGCGAGTAGTCCCGGGCCGCGAGCTCCCGGGCGCTGATGGGCCCCGGGGCGCTGGGGCTGGCCTTGGGCAGTACCGCCGCGGCGTCGGCCAGGGCCGAGGAGCCCGAGAGCTTCTGGACGTGGGCCTGGATCGCCTGGTATTGGCCCGCCGTGAGGTACCCCCTCTGGAGCAGGAGCTTGCCCAGGCCCCCGTTCCCCGAGCCCTGGAGGAGGCCGAGGCACTCCCGGACCCGGGCCTCGTCGACGAGCTTGTTCTTGACGGCGATCTTGCCAAACAGCAAGTCCGCTGGGGACGGCATGCGGGAGGCTCCTGCTTCGCTTTCTTACGGGAGTGGAAGGCAGATCCATCTTACCGGGCCCCGGGACTTTGTAAACGTACCGGGCCCCGGGACTTTGTAAACGGCGGCCAGCCGCGGGCAGCAGAAGGCAGCGCCGCGCCCCCGGCGCGTCCCCCGAGCCCGCCTACCCCGACCCCTGCGCCGCGCCCTCGATCAGCGCCGTCGTCGAGATCCCCGGGATCTGCGACACGAACGCCACGCGGCCGCCATAGCCCTCGACGAGGCCGCGGCCGACGACGACGCCGCTGCGGTACTCCTCGCCCTTGACGAGGACGTCGGGCCGGAGCGCTTCGAGGAGGGGGATGGGCGTGTCCTCCTCGAAGGAGACCACGTAGTCCACGGCCTCGAGGGCCGCGATCGTGAGCATCCGCATCTCCTGGGGGATCCTCGGCCGCCCGGGCCCCTTGAGCCGCCGCACCGAGGCGTCGGCGTTGACCGCGACGACCAAGATGTCTCCTTCCCGGGCCGCCCCGGCCAGGAGGTGCAAGTGCCCGAAGTGGAGGAGGTCGAAGCAGCCGTTGGTGAAGACGACCTTGCGTCCCGTCCGCCGCGCCTCCTCGACGATGGGGACCAGCTCCTCGCGCGTCTTCAGCTTCCCCACCCCCAGGTGCCCCTGGTAGAGGATCTCCTGGACGACCTCCTCGCGCGTCACGGGCGCGACGCCGATCTTCCGCACCTCGATCCCGGCGGCGACGTTCGCGAGCTCCACGGCGTCCTCCAGGGAGCCGCCCGCGGCCACGACGAGCCCCAGCACGCTCAGGACCATGTCGCCTGCGCCCGTCACGTCCGCGACGACGCGCGCCCGCGTCGGGAAGTGCAGGCCCGGCCGGCCGCGCTCCTGGAGGTAGATCCCCTCGCGGTCCATGGTGAGGGCCACGGCCGAGAGGTCCAGCTCTCCGAGCAGCTTCGCCGCGGCCCGGGCGCACCCCTCGATGTCCTCGCAGGGGACCCCGCTCGCCCGGCCGGCCTCGTAGCGGTTGGGGCAGATGAGGAAGCTCGAGCGGTACGCCGAGTAGTCCTCCAGGAGGGCGGGATCGACGAGGAACTTGAGCCGCGGCGCCGCCTCACGGAGGGCGGCGAGGAGTCCCGCCGAGATCAGGCCCTTGCGGTAGTCCGGGACGAGCACCAGGTCCAGCTCGCCGCCGTGGCGGAAGCGCTCGACGATGGCCGCGACGGTGGACCGCCCGATGGGCCGGTCCGTCTCCGAGTCGACGCGGAGGAGCTGCTGCACGGCCCGGTTCGCGTGCTGCACGTAGCCCACGTGGCGCGCCTTCCGGGTCGTCGGCCGCCCCTCTTCCACGACGAGACCCTCGGCACGTACCCCCTCCCTCTCAAGGAGCGCCGCGAGCTCGGCGCCCGCAGGATCGCCGCCCCGCACGCTGAAGAACCGCGCCTCGGCACCCAGCACGGCCAGGTTCACGGCGACGCTGCCCGCCCCGCCGGGCCTGCGCTCGCGGCGCGTCTCCTTCAGGACGGGTATGGGAGCCTCGGGCGAGATCCGCTCGACCTCTCCCCAGACGTATTCGTCGAGGATCACGTCCCCCACGACGGCGATGCGCGGCCGCCCGAGGCCCCGGACGAGCTCGGCGAGCCTACCGTGCATGGGCCCCTTCGCCGGCGCGCCTGGCCGCGGCGGCCACGCGCTCGAGCGCCGCCCTGTAGTCGGCCTCACCCGCGACGATGCGGCTCTCGATGCGCAGGTACCTCCACCCCGCCGCCCGGTCCGCCCCCTCGACCTTGACCGCGTCCTTCTGCGTCATGACGACTTCCCGGGCACCCGTTGCGGCCGCACGCTCCGCGAGCCGCTCCAGGTCCGCCTCAGTATAGAGGTGGTGGTCCCCGAAGGGAACGAAGGCCCGCAGATCCACGCCCAAGGCGGCGAGCTGCCGCCGGAAGCCCTCGGGGTTCCCGATGCCGCAGAAGGCGAGGACCCGGCTGCCCCGGAGCTCCTGCGGAGGGTGGACCGCGCCGTCGAGGCGCCGCCACTCGATGGGCCGGGTCACCATGCGGACCTGGGGGATGCCGGGAAAGCGCGCCCGCAGGTACGACGAGAGCGTCGAGAGCGTGCGGGGCTCCACCTGGTCCGACCTCGTGATGGCGAGCAGGCTCGCCGTCTCGAGGACCGCGAGGGGCTCGCGGAGGAGGCCGGCGGGGAGGACCCGGCCGAGACCGAAGGGCACGATGGCATCGATCGTGACGAGGTCCAGATCTCGGTGGAGCCTCACGTGCTGGAAGCCATCGTCCAGGACCAGGATCTGGGCCCCCGCGCGGACCGCCTCGAGGCCGCGGCGGTAGCGGTCCTTCCCCTGGAGGTGAGGGACCTCAGGCAGGTTGGCGCGCAGGACCAGGAGCTCGTCGTTCGAGGCAGGAGACCGCGCCGTCCCCGAGCCCCGCGGCGCGCCGTAGCCGCGGCTCAGGATCGCGGGCCTGAGCCCCATGCGGAGGAGGTCCCGCGCGATCATCTCCACCGCCGGCGTCTTCCCCGTCCCGCCGCAGGAGATGTTGCCCACGCTGATCACGGGACGCTCGAGCCTCCGGGCGCGCCGCGAAAGCCAGGCCCTCCGCGCCAGGGCGGCCGCCCCGTAGGCCCACGACAGGGGCGCGAGGGCGCGCGCGAGCCATTCCCTCCGGAGCGCCCCGGCGGCCCGCTCGAGGATCATCCGTCGATCATCCGTCCGCCCGCGGAAGCGATGCGAGGGCCCTCAGCGCGGACCGCCGGATCGCCCCATGGACGTCCCCGGACCCTCGCGAGCGGGCATCCTCGCGCTCCTCGCAGACGAAGGTGCCGGAGTAGAGGAGGTCTCCGGCGGGCACGCGGCGCAGATCGATCCTGTACGTCATGCGCATGCTGAAGGCGCCCGCCGTGGCTGCGTCCCAGGACTCGATGGTCGCCAGGAGCACCGCCTCGGAGGGAGGCCTCGGAGCCCCCTCGGGCAGGGGCCTCGAGTCGTCGGGGCGCGCGCCCTCCGGCGCCGGTGCTCGCTCGAGCCTGTAGCCGCGGCGTTCGAGCCCCTCCTCGAGGCCAGCGCGCAGGAGCCCGGGGACGTCGTACGTCTCCGGGCCCGCCACGAGGCGCTGGAGGAGCCCCCCGAAGGCGACCTGCTCGAGCTGGTGGACCGTCTCGTTGCGCACGGGGAGGACGGCCACCGACGCGGGCTTGAGCGCGGCGTAGGAGGAGTGAATCGAGCCCGGGGAGCCGCAGCCGGCGAGGAGGACTCCGGCCAGCACGGCTCGAGCGCCGCCGCGCGCGGCGGGCGGAAGTCTAGTGAACGCTCTCCTTGACGGGCTCTCGGGTCGGCTCGGGCGCATGCAGCTCGCTCAGGATCTCCAGGACCTGCTTCTCGGTCAGGTAGCCGAGCTCCATGAGGATTTGCCCGAGGAACTTGTAAGGCTTGTGCAGGACCTCGGCCTTCGCCTGGACGGCGAGGCCCTCGTAGAGCTGCTCGGAGGTGATGTAGCCCTTCTCGAAGGCCACCTCTCCGAACAATCTCCTGTCAGAGCCCATGAAGCCTCTTCTAATTACCCGCCGGAGACCCGCACGTCAATCGCCCAGGCCCGAGGAAAGGTAGCATCCACCGCGGGGAGCGGCAAACGGCGAGCCCGCGGTCCGGCGAGCGCGCGGAGCCGGGCGGACGTGGACGTCCGGCGCGCCAAGGGCTATCCTGGGCCCGCACTATGGAAGGTCCGGAAAACGTCACGCTGCAGCGGTTCCGGGGCGCGGTGCTCGGGGCGGCCGTGGCGGACGCCCTCGCCCTGCCTTACGAGCACTACTCTCGCGCTTTCCTGCGCTCCGTCGCCCTGCCGCTGGTCCACGAGATCCGTCCCCGGGCCGGCGGGCTTCACCCGCGGGGGCAGTACTCGAGCGAGACGCAGGAGATGCTCGCCGTCCTCGACTCGATCCTCGAGACGGGAGATGTGGCCGGAGAGGCCATGGCGAGCCACCTGGTCCCCCTCTGGCGGGACTCGACGATCGTCGACGGCGACCCCACGTCGGCCCGCGCCATGGAGCGGCTCGCACGGGGGCTCGCCACCTGGGAGGACTCGGGGCTGGAGGGGCACGCCGAGGCGGCCCCCCTCGGTCGCGTCCTGGCCATAGGGCTCTGGCACCACGACTCCGCGGGCGAGCTCTGCGAGGCGGCGGCCTGCGCGGTCCGGATCACGCACCGGGACCCGAGGGTCGCGGCGGCGGCGGCCGCGGCGGCCCAGGCGATCGCCTTCAACGTCCGGACCGAGGAGCTCGTCCTGGGCGAGTTCCTGGACCGGGTGGCCGAGGCGGCGCGGAGGCACGACGGGCTCCTCGGCGAGGCCATCCTGGACTTCCCGAGGACCCTCTCCGTCTCCGAGGCCAGGGCCCTCCGGCACTTCGAGTCCATCGCTCCCGACGACCGCTACCCCGCCGGAGACGAAGGCTTGAGCGAGCACTGCATCCCCGCGGTCCTCACGGCGCTCTACTACTTCCTCAAGCACCCATACGCCTACGAGCAGGCCGTGGAGGGCTGTCTCCGCTGCGGCGGGCGGCTCGACACGCCGGCCTTCCTCGCGGGGGCCTTCTGCGGCGCGCTCGTGGGCGAGTCCGGCGTGCCCGCGAGGCTCGCCGAGGAGGTCCTGGGCGCCCCGGACATCGCGGCGCGGGCCGACGCCCTCCACAACGCGTGGGCGAAGCGCCGGGAGGAGCGGCCTTGAATCGCCTGAGGACCCGGAAGATCGAGTCCGGCGGGATCGCCATCGGCGGCGATGCCCCCCCCCTCGTGATCGCGGGCCCCGACAGCCTCGAGGGCGACGAGGTCGTGCTCGAGATCTCGCGGGCCCTGAGGTCGATCGGGGAGCGCCTTCGCGTCGGGGTCGTCTTCAAGGGATCCTACGACAAGGCCAATCGGTCCTCCCACCGCTCTTACCGCGGCCCCGGGCTCGAGAGGGGCCTCGCGATGCTGCGGCGCGTGCGCGAGGAGACGGGGCTCCGCGTCACCTCCGACGTGCACTCGGTCGAGGAGGCCCTCCGCGCGGCGGAGACGCTCGACATCGTCCAGGTCCCCGCCTTCCTCAGCCGGCAGAACGACCTGCTCCGGGCCGCGGGCGAATCGGGGAAGATCGTGAACATCAAGAAGGGCCCGTTCCTCGCCCCCTGGCACGCGCGCCAGCGCGTGGAGGCGGCGGCGGGCCCGCGGACGCCCGGCGTGATCGTCACGGAGCGGGGCACCACCTTCGGCCACGGTGATCTGGTGAACGACTTCCGCGGCGTGGTGCAGATCCGCTCCGAGGGCATCCCCGTCGTCTACGACGCGAGCCACAGCGTGCAGCGCCCCGGGGGGCTCGGGGACCGGAGCGGCGGGAACCGCGAGTGGATCCCCTTCCTCGCCCGGGCCGCCGCCGGCGCCGGCTGCGACGGCCTCTTCTTCGAGGTCCACCCGAGACCCGACGACGCGCTCTGCGATGGACCGAGCTCGCTCTCCCTGGCAGCCCTCGAGCCCCTCCTCGAGCAGATCGTCGCGATCGACAGGATCGCCCGCGGGCTTTGAAGACCTGCGTCGTCATCCCGGCGTTCGACGAGGAGCGGTCGATCCCGCTCGTCCTCGCGGCGATCCCGCGGGATCTGGCGGTGGACGCGATCGTCGTCGACAACGCGAGCGCCGACGGCACCGCCGAGGCGGCCCGCCGCGCCGGGGCCCGCGTCGTGCGCGAGGAGCGGCGGGGCTACGGCTCGGCCTGCCTGAGAGGCATCGCGGAGCTCCCCTCCGACGCGGAGTGCGTCGTCTTCCTCGACGCGGACTTCAGCGACCACCCCGAGGAGATGGCGCTCCTCGTGGAGCCGATCCGCAAGGGCGAGGCAGACCTCGTCATCGGGAGCCGCATGCTCGGGGCGCGCGAGCCAGGCGCCCTCTTGCCCCAGGCCTACCTCGGGAACAAGCTGGCCTGCCTCCTCATCCGGCTCTTCTGGGGCTTCCGGTACACGGACCTGGGCCCCTTCCGGGCCATCCGCCGCGACGCGCTCGCGCGGCTGCGCATGCGCGACCGGGACTTCGGCTGGACCGTGGAGATGCAGGTCCGCGCCATCCAGGAGGGCCTCCGCATCGTCGAGCGCCCGGTGAGCTACAGGCGGCGCGTCGGCGTCTCCAAGATCACGGGCACGCTGAGTGGCACCGTGAAGGCGGGCGCGAAGATCCTCTGGACCGTCGGGAGGCTCCTCCTGCGGGCGCCGTGACCGGCTCGCGGCCGGGGAGCGCCTCGGCTCCACCTACACCACCCACGCCCCTATCCTTGCCCCTCGGGAGCCTTCCTCTCGGCACCCGCCGCCTCCAGACGACCGAGGTAGCGCTCGCGGAAGCCTGCGGGGAAGCCGTCCCAGAGCGCGCGCCGCTCATCGCCGCCCAGCGACTTCTGGACGAGGCTCCGGACGCGCCCGGCGGACTGCGCGGGGAGGCCCTGAGCCATCTGGCGTGCCAGCCACCGCAGGTTGCGCCAGCGGCCCGTGAGGCTCGGGTCCGACGCGAGCACCGCGTCCAGATCCTTCTCCAGCGGCGCCGGGTCCCCCGCCTCGGGCTTCGCCAGGCGGGCCCGCAGCGCTGCCCTCTGGGCCAGCGCCCCCTTGAGGGTCGCCAGGGCTCGTCCCGCGCCCGACGCCTTCTCCTTCGCCTCGGGGGCCTTCTGCAGGAGCTCCGCCAGGCGCGCCAGGGCCGCGGCAGCCCCTGCCTCGTCACCCAGGGCATCCTTCGACCGGGCGAGGGCCAGGTGGGCGCGCCAGAGGGGCTCGAGCCGGTCGCCGTTCCCCAGGTCCAGCCTCTCCGGGGCGAGCAGCGCCACAAGCGGCGGCTCGCTCTCGAGCCTCACCGCGTGCTCGAGGGGCTGCGAGGAGTCCTCCCTGAGCGCCCGCTCCTCGAGGCTCTCGAGCGTCCAGGCGAAGACGGGGCCCTTCCCCGTCTCGATGGCGCTCACGATCTTCTTCCAAATGTGCTCCTCGAGCCCCTTGTCCTTCGTCTCCAGCAGGCAATCGGCGAACGCCGAGAGCGCCGCCTGCCCCCCCACGTAGGCTATGGAGTCGGCGGCGGCGGCCACCTCCTGCGACTCGAAGCGCTCGTGCAGGACGATGACCTTCATGAGGGCATCGAGGGCTCCTGCGTCCCTCTGCCGAGCGAGCGTCCCCAGCCCCAGGATCGCGGGGATCCTGAGGTCCTTCTCCATGCTCGCGAGGATCTCCTCGTGGAACGCGCGGAGGCGATCGCGGACCTCGGCGCTCTCGGAGCCCCCGCCGAGGGCCGTCACGCACGCCCGACGCAGCTCGCGCACCGCCTTCTCGGGCCCCGACCGCTCCCTGCGGAACTGAGCCATGAGGAGCCTCGAGGCCTCCTCGCTCACACCCTTCTCGAGGAGGCGCCCCAGGGCGTTGATCGCCGCCGTGGTGAGCTCGATGCCGGGTCCTTCGCCCACCACGTCCCCCTCGAGGAGGCTCAAGAC
>JACQVW010000151.1 GCA_016209535.1 Planctomycetota bacterium
GGGCGGGAGGAGGCCACGGGGGAGGGTGGGCGGCGGAGTGGATACAGAGGCCGCGTCGGAGGCCGAAGGCGCTTGTGTTCGGCCAGGGGAACGTACAATGGCCGTGCCGGTCGAGCTCGTACCGGCCGTACGCGAGCTGATCGCGAGCCGGCTGTCGCGAACCGGCGCAGGACTACCTGGAAGGTGCGTCCATGGGGAGGTCTCCAGTGCCACGAATCCGCCCCGCCGTGGCCCGCAAGCTGGGCCACTACGTGTACCTCTACAACCCTCTCGACGGCTCCGTCTTCTACGTCGGCAAGGGCAAGGGGAGCCGAGCGCTGGAGCGCCTGGGGGCCGGCGAGAGGAAGGCGTTGAGCTCGACGATCCGGGCGATCCGGCGCGCTGGGAACGAGCCGCGGATCGAGATCCTGAGGCACGGGCTCTCGAGCGCGGAGGCCGCTCTCCAGATCGAGGCGGCGGCCATCGATCTCCTCGGGCTGCCAACGCTCACCAACGAGGTCCGGGGCTGGCGCGGAGAGAGGTACGGCCGGAGGTCGCTCTCCGACCTCATCTCGCTGTACAGCCGCAAGCGTGTCGAGATCCGGGAGCCTGCCGTCCTCATCAGGATCAACGAGCTGTACCGCTACGACATGACGGACGCCGAGCTCTACGACGCCACGCGGGGTGTCTGGAGGATCGGGGAGCCGAGGGAGAGGGCGAGCTACGCGCTTGCCGTCTACGAAGGCGTCGTGCTGGAGGTCTACCGCATCGCCCGCTGGCTCCCGGCGGGCTCCACGTTCAGCACGCGGAGCCCGGCCGGGATCAAGTCCAGCGGCCGCTGGGAGTTCGTGGGGACCGTCGCGGAGGAGCGGATCCGGAAGCGCTATCGGGACAGGTACGTCGGCCACCTTTTCTCGCAGGGCGCTCAGAACCCGATCGCTTACGTCAACGTGGACCGGTAGCTCCCTTCTCTCCGAGCGCCCGTGTCTTCCCGCGCCCAGGGCCCGCGGATCCCTTGCAGGGCACGCACTCCTCGCAGCCGAGTAGTCCCCCGTGCGGTCCCGCCCGCAAGCCGCCAGGATCTCGGTGGAGGCGGCCGCCCCTGCGTTCGAGCTGTCATGGCCCGGGGGGGCATGTCCGGCGCTACTTCGCAGTGTACCCCTCTACGCACCGGACCCGGATCGCGTGACTGCGGTCCAGCGCGACATTAGGCCGGGATTTCGACGTAATCCACGCGACTGGAAGGCTTGGGCACGGGAAGGCCGTCCTCGCGCAACCCTTGGACGTGGATCTCGATCGCCTCCCGCAGTCGCCGCTCCGTTTCCTTGACGGTCGCCCCCGTCGCCACGCAGCCCGGCAAATCGGGAACGTATGCCGCGTAGTTCGACTTTGCCTTCTCCACGACAATCGCGTAACGCTTCATGGTCGCCTCTCTACTTCAGGCCTGCCTGCTTGAGGATGCTGTTCAGCGTCCCGGGTGGCAAGTCGTCACTTGGCTTGCCGGAAACCGTGACCCGGCCGCGCT
Source organism: Planctomycetota bacterium (assembly GCA_016209535.1). GTDB lineage: Bacteria > Planctomycetota > UBA8108 > UBA8108 > SXIK01 > JACQVW01. Next base: position 1,505 of record JACQVW010000151.1, read on the forward strand.
TGGTGGGGTGCTTGAACTGGCGGTGACCGCCGCGGCTCGGCACCCGATACCAGCCGTCCCTATCCAGGAGCTTCAGGACCTGGCTGACTTTCATGCACGCCAAGATACCAGCCGACTGACCGCGCCGAAAGCATGGGGCCTAACGCGCACGATGAGCGGCCGCGAAGAAGGCGGCGCAAGTCCACCTCGAAGCGGTCCGCTCGATCGTGAGCAAATGTACTGCAGCCCGAGGACAGGCGCCTCGACCCCGGGGAACAGTGCCAACGCCCGCAACTCGTCCCGGTGCGCCTTGAGGTAGGCGATCGCGATCTTCTCCTGCTCCAGGAATGGGACGGCCCGGCCGTCGCCGAGCACGATCTCGACGGGGATGGCGTGCCGGACTACGGCGTCCAGGACGGCAACCCGCTCATCGACCACGAGGACCACTACCGCATGCGCGTCCACTCGGGACACACCGGCGAGGTCCTCTGGGAGCGCTTCGGGGAGCAGCCCAAGGACGGCTTCGGACTCGGCATGAACGGCATCGGCGACGCTGACGGGGATGGGCGCAACGACCTGATCGTGGGCACCCCCGGCACGCGCGTCGAGGGTCGCGTCGCCGGCAAGCTCTACGTGCTTCGCGGCCAGGACGGCCGCGAGATCTACACCCTCACGACGGGCCTCGAGCACGACGGCCTCGGCGTCAGCTCCGTGGTCATGCCGGACTTCGACGGGGACGGGGTGAAAGAGTTCGTGGTGAGCGCCATCAGGTACCCTGTGCGGGGGGTGCCGGGCGGGGGGCGGGTGAGCCTCCACAGCGGCAGGACGGGCCAGCTCCTCTGGGAGCAGTTCGGGATCGAGCACGACCACTCCAACAGAGGCGCGATCTTCTCCGGCGACGCCTTCGGCTACGAGATGGCCAGCGCCGGCGACGCGGACGCGTACGGCTACCCCGACCTGATCGTCTACTCGACCCGCTTCGCCCTGGCCGGCGCGAACTGGGGCCGGGTGCACTTGATCTCGGGCCGCACGGGGGAGGTCCTTGCGGCCTACGAGTCGGAGTGGGACGACAGCGTCTTCGGGCGGACCCTGGCCGGGATCGGCGACACCGACGGCGACGGCCGCGCGGAGCTCGTGATCGGCGCGCGGGAGTTCGACCTTCATGCGCCGGACCCGCTGGACCCTTTTCCCATCGTCGACGTCGGCCGCGCCTACGTCGTGAGCTACCGCCCGGACGAGAAACGCTTCATCCGCGGCGACGCCGACGCGGACGGCGACGTCGACATCACGGACGCCATCACGATTCTCCTCCACCTCTTCGCCGGAGGCCCGGCGCCGTGCCTCGAGGCCATGGACATCAACCGATACTACACCGGGGTCAACGTGGCCGACGCATCGCACCTCGCGAGCTTTCTCTTCCTCTCGGGCTGGACGCCGGAGCCGCCATACCCCGACTGCGCCCGCTTCGAGACGCTGCGCGACCGGCTTCCCTGCGAGCGCTCGGCGTGCGAGTGAGGCGGCTCGCGAAGCCGCGCTCCGGGACGGCTGGAGGCACGACAAGGTGCGTGAGCTCCTTGGCAAGCCAATCATCAAGTAGCTTGACGTGAAGGAACTCACGGAGGGTTTCCGGTTGGTGGACATGGCGCCCCGGTGCTGACTCCGGGTATCCGCCGCCGTGAGAGCTTCAGCGCGACGCGGCAGGCGGCATTCGCTTGTCAGGCGGCTCCGGTGCAGAAGCGAACCACCCTCACGTACTCCACGCGATCCTCCCTAGGAATCGATAGCGGCGGATGTTGGTGAAACACCTGGCCCAGGTAGTTACGGCCAGTGTACCCACAGAGGCAATGGCCGCAGAGGCACGTGTACTTGTTGCACTGTGTGCATCCCAGCGAGCCCAGCGTCAACGCCAAGCTTTTCCGGCAGTGATGGCAGTACGGGTGGCCCTCGGGGCCCTGTTCGCGTTGCGTCAAAGGGTGATCTGGTACGAACAGTTGCCCCTTTTCAAGGGCCAGCTTCCGGGCTTGCTCGATCAACTCTGGCCGCGATGGATCTGAGATGTCGATCGGGCTGGGGGTGAAGGACGCAGTCGTTGGAAGCGTAACGATCGCCCCATCCCCAAGGCGAAAGATCTTGATTTGTGGTGAGTCCTCCAAGGTTCGTAGGATAATCACTGGCCCAATACCTGCCGCCTGAAGGGCAGTTGCAGGCAATGGGGCGATTTCGAGGCTCGCCTGACAGTGGGCACAGGATTGCGGGTCAAGTCCGTGATTGCAGTGTGGCATCGGCGCTACACCTGACGTCGGCGCTCAGCCGCCAACGAAGCCAATTGGCCGAAGCGTCGCATTAGGCCCTCGTAACCCCATCCGGCACGCAGGTCAATGGGTCGCCCGCGGCCCGGAACCCGCCCTGCCATCGCAAGACCCCTGTTGTCACGCCGCCCTCTACCGGTTTGAATAGCTCACCAGCCATGGGAAGTGTGAATCGGGCAAGCAGCCGGTTCGTGTGCGAGTCAGGATCGCGCCAGCGCTCGGCAAGCCGGCACGAGGCTTCGCCATGAACGTATTCAGCCTCCGGGACAGCCTCGTGGGGACTACGGGTCGTACGTCAAGAGCTTCATCACGATCCGGGACGAGCGGGTCCGCGGCTACGTCGGCGCCGAGCTCGAGTCCGGAGTCCTCTGGCCCGATCCGCTGATCCAGCTCAACCCGGCCTTCGAGCCCGGGGGCACGATCGACGGGCTCGCCGGCGAAGGCCTCCTGCACCCGGAGTGCCGTCGCGTCTTCCGCTGGAAGCGAGGCCAGGACGACGCCGGCAAGCCCATGAGCCTACACCGGCACCAGGACGAGGCGATTCGCGCCGCGCGCCGGGGCCGGAACTACGTCCTCACGACCGGGACCGGCTCGGGGAAGAGCCTCTCCTACATCGTGCCCATCGTCGACCACGTGCTCAGGACGGGCAGCGGCCGCGGGATCCAGGCCATCGTCGTCTACCCCATGAACGCCCTCGCGAACAGCCAGCGGATCGAGCTCGAGAAGTTCCTCCGGTTCGGCTATCCGCAAGGCAAGGGGCCCGTGACGTACGCTCGTTACACGGGCCAGGAGGTCCGGGACGAGAAGGAGCGCGTGGTGGAGGCGCCACCCGACATCCTGCTCACGAACTACGTGATGCTCGAGCTCATCCTGACGCGGCCCTACGAGCACGCCCTCGTCCATGCGGCCAAGGGGTTGCGCTTCCTGGTCCTCGACGAGCTCCACACGTACCGGGGCCGGCAGGGCGCCGACGTGGCGCTGCTCCTCAGGAGGACGCGGGAGACCCTCGAGGCGCGCGAGCTCCAGTGTGTCGGCACGTCCGCCACGCTCGCTGGCCCGGGAACCCCTGCCGAGCAGCAGGCCCAGGGCGCGGAGCTGGCCGCTCGCCTCTTCGGGGCCAAGGTCGAGCCCGAGGCCGTCATCGGCGAGACCCTGCGCCGCCAAACGCCCGACAGGAACGCCGCGGAGCCCGGCTATCTGGAGGATCTGCAGCGCCGCGTGGCCGACCCGGAGCGGATGCCCCCGTCCACCTATGAGGACTTCATCGCCGACCCCCTCTCCTCCTGGATCGAGTCCACCTTCGGGATCCACCGGGACCCGTCGGCGGCGCGCTGGGTCCGGGCGAAGCCGCGGGCGCTCAAGGGAGATCATGGGGCCGCGAGAGACCTGAGCCAGATCACAGGGCTGCCTGAGGATCGCTGCGCGGAGCGGATCGAGGAGGCTCTCCTCGCCGGCTACTCCGTTCGCGAGCCCCGGACCGATTCGCCGGCCTTCGCCTTCCGCCTCCACCAGTTCCTGAGCCGCGGGGACACCGTGCACGCCTCCCTCGAGCCCGAGGCCGACCGCCACCTGACGCTCCGGTGGCAGCAGTATGCGCCCGGGGACTCCGAGCCCAGGCGCGCGCTCCTGCCCGTCGTGTTCTGCCGCGAGTGCGGCCAGGAGTACTACTGCGTGCGTGCCCTCCACGAGACTGACGCCTCTGGCGAGAAGAGGATGGCCCGATTCGTGCCGCGGGAGCTTCGCGACCGCCAGGACGACGAGGGCGATCCCGGCTTCCTCTACCTCAGCACCTCGGAGCCCTGGCCCGAGAACCCCTTGCAGGACGCCCGCGACCGGATCCCCGAGGACTGGATCGAGCTCGATCGCCGCGGCAACGAGCGCGTCCGCTCCCAGCGCCGCGGAAAGCTCCCCCAGCCGGTCCGCGTGCGGAGGGACGGCCAGGCGAACGACGACGGGATCCAGTGCCACTTCCTGCCCGCCCCCTTTGCCTTCTGCCTCCACTGTGGGGTGACCTACGGCCTCGAGCGCAGCGACTTCGGCAAGCTCGGGACCCTCGGCACGGAGGGGAGGAGCACCGCCACGACGGTCTTGAGCCTGTCGCTCCTCCGGAGCCTGCGCCGCGAGCAGAGTCTGCCGGCGCACGCGCGGAAGCTCCTGAGCTTCAGCGACAACCGGCAGGATGCCTCCCTCCAGGCGGGCCACTTCAACGACTTCGTCGAGGTCGGGCTCCTCCGCTTCGGGCTGCTCAAGGCGGCGCGGGCCGCGGGCGCGGAGGGGATACCGCACGACTTCCTCACCCAGAGGGTCTTCGAAGCGATGAGCCTCCCCATCGAGGCCTACGCCAAGGACCCCACGGTCGAGTTCCACGCCCTCGAGGACACGAAGCGAGCCCTGCGCGACGTCATCGGCTACCGCCTCTACCGCGACTTGAAGCGGGGCTGGCGCATCACCCAGCCCAACCTCGAGCAGTGCGGCCTGCTCGAGATCCGGTACCAGTCCCTGGACGAGCTTTGCCGCTCGGAGAGGCACTGGGCCGGCTGCCACAAGGTGCTCTTGGAAGCGAGCCCCGACACGCGCCGGAAGGTTGCGAAGGTGCTCCTCGACCACATGCGTAGCGAGCTGGCGGTCAAGGTGGACTACTTGACTCACGACCGCCAGGAGCGGCTCCAGCAGCAGTCGAGCCAGCGGCTCGTCGCGCCCTGGGCCCTCGACGAGAACGAGATGCGGAGCCGGAGCCTCGAGCGAGCGGCAATCCTTTTCCCGCGCCCGCGCGGCGAGGATGACTCCGCGTGGAACCTGTTCCTCTCGGCGCGCGGGGGCTTCGGACAGTACCTCCGGCGCAAGACGACCTTCGAGAGCGCCGGGGCGCCGCTCAGGACCGCCGATACGGAAGACATCATCCGGCAGCTCCTCGAGGTCCTCCGGAAGGCCGGGCTCGTGGAGGTGGTGGTGGAGCCCGAGGGCCCGAACGGCATCCCGGGCTACCAGGTGCCCGCCTCGGCCCTGGTCTGGGCGGCCGGCAATGGCAACAGGGCCTTCCACGATCCCATCCGCCGGCCCGCGGCCTCAAGCAAACCCAGCCCACCGAACCGCTTCTTCGTCGACCTCTACCGGGAGATGGGCGGCGAGGTCGTGGGGCTCGAGGCCCGGGAGCACACCGCGCAGGTGCCGAGCCCCGTCCGCATCCAGCGCGAGGAGGATTTCCGCAAAGCCAAGATCTCGGTCCTCTTCTGCTCCCCGACCATGGAGCTCGGGATCGACATCCGCGAGCTGAACGCCGTCAACCTCCGGAACATCCCGCCCACACCCGCCAATTCCGCCCAGAGGAGCGGCCGCGCCGGTCGGAGCGGCCAGCCGGCGCTCGTCTTCTCCTACTGCGCGACGGGCAGCCCCCACGACCAGTACTTCTTCCGGAGGCCGCACGAGATGGTGGCGGGCGCGGTCTCGGTCCCCCGCCTCGACCTCGCCAACGAGGACCTCGTCCGCGCGCACATGCATTCGATCTGGCTCGCGGCGACGCGGCAGGACCTGGGGAACACCCTGACGGACATCCTCTCGGTCGAAGGGGAAGCGCCCACGCTCGAGCTCACCCGGCTCGTCCGGGACTGTCTCGAGAGCCCCGCCGCGCGCGCCAGGGCGCGGGTCCTCTGCGAGACGGTCCTCGGCACGATCCAGAGCGAGCTCGCGGCCTCGCGGTGGCACAAGCCCGGCTGGCTCGAGGAGGTCCTGAAGCAAGTCGTCCTCGAATTCGACCGGGCCTGCGAGCGCTGGCGGGGCCTCTACCGCGCCGCGCGCAAGCAGGCCCAGATCCAGAGCGCGATCATCCTGGACGCCTCGCGGCCGAGCACCGACAAGGACAAGGCGAAGATGCTCCGCAAGGAGGCCGAGAGCCAGCTTGCCCTCCTCGCGGAGCCCTCGGACGTCCATCAGTCGGACTTCTACAGCTACCGCTACTTCGCGAGCGAGGGCTTCCTGCCGGGCTACAGCTTCCCGCGGCTGCCTCTCTCGGCCTACATTCCAGGCCGGCGCGACGTCACCGGGCGCAACGAGTTCCTGTCCCGGCCGCGGTTCCTCGCCATCTCCGAGTTCGGGCCGAGAGCCTTTGTCTACCACGAGGGCTCACGGTACCTGATCAACAAGGTGATCTTGCCCGTGCGCGAGGGGGAGACGAGCGAGCTGCCGCTCACGTCGGCGAAGCTCTGCGGCGCCTGCGGCTACCTGCACCCGCGCTCGAGGGGCGAGGACCCCGACCTCTGCAAGCGCTGCGGCGCCGCCCTCGACGCGCCGCTCCAGCAGCTCTTCCGCCTCCAGAACGTCGCGACCCGGCGGCGCGACAAGATCACGGCCGACGAGGAGGAGCGCCTGCGCCTGGGCTACGAGCTTCGCATGGGGGTCCTCTTCGAGGACGAGCAGGGCCGCCTCGCCTGCAGCACCGCCGCCGTGGAGAGGGACGGCGCGGCGCTCCTGCGCTTGACCTACAGCCCCACGGCCACGCTCTGGCGCTTGAATCTGCGCTGGATCCGCCAGAACCGCGTCGGGTTCGTGCTCGACGTCGAGCGCGGCTACTGGGCCAGGGAGGCTGATGAGGAGGATGACGATGACGACCCCCTGTCCCCGAAGACGGCGCGGGTGATCCCGTACGTCGAGGACCGGAGGAACTCGCTCCTCCTGGAGCCCGCCCGAGCCTGGACGGAGGCGCAGATCGCGTCGGTCCAGGCCGCGCTCAAGACGGCGATCCAGGTCGAGTACCAGCTCGAGGATTCGGAGCTCCAGGCGGAGCCGCTGCCGACCGCGAAGCTCCGCCGCTCGATCCTCCTCTACGAGGCCGCGGAAGGGGGCGCGGGGGTCCTGCGGCACCTGGTCGAGGACCCGGGAGCCCTCGCCCGGGTGGCGCGGCGCGCCCTCTCGATCTGCCACTTCGACCCCGAGACGGGTGAGGACCGGAGGCGGCCGCCGGAGCGGCGCGAGGACTGCGAGGCGGCTTGCTACGACTGCCTCCTGAGCTACGGGAACCAGCGCGACCACCTGCTCCTCGACCGGCACCAGGCGAGGCCGATCCTCCTCGAGCTGGCCTCGGCCTCGGTCGTCTCCTCTCCGGGGAGCGTCCCCCGCGGGGACCATCTCCAAACCCTCCTCGGGCAGTGCGCTTCGGACCTCGAGAGGGACTGGCTGCGCTTCATCGATTCCCGGGAGCTGCGCCTCCCGGACAAGGCGCAGGTCTTTGTCAAGGAGTGCAACACCCGCCCCGACTTCCTCTACAACGAGCACCACGCTGCCATCTACATCGATGGCCCGCTTCACAAGTACGCGGATCGGGCTAAACGCGATGCGACGCAGACCACGTGCATGGAGGACCTCGGGTACACGGTGATCCGGTTCGCTGGGGAGGTGGCCGAGTGGGCCAAGGTGGTGGAGCGGTATGCGTACGTATTCGGACCAAGTGGAAAGGCCTGACCGATGCCCGAGATCACCCGCCAGCGCACCGGAGAGTTGACCCGCGGAGTCTTCAATATCCTCAAGGACCACCCGGACGGCCTGCCGGCGCGGGAGGTCCTGCGGCGGCTCGAGCAGATCGTGCCCCCCACGGAGTTCGAGCAAAGCACCTACCCCAATCACCCCGATGTCCGCCGGTACGAGAAGATCGTCCGCTTTCAGACGATCGGTCCCGTGAAGGCCGGGTGGCTCGTCAAGGAAAGGGGGCAGTGGCGGCTCACGCCCGAGGGGAAGGCTGCCTACGAGCGCCACAAGGACCCCGAGGAGCTCATGAAGGAGGCCGGCCGACTTTACCGGAGGTGGAAGAGCGAGCAGCCTGCCGAGCTTCCTGCCGAGAGCGTCGGTGCAGAGGAGACGAGCGAAGAGACGAGCATCGTCACCCTCGAGGAAGCCGAGGAGTCTTCCTGGGCGGAGATCGCGCGCTACCTGGCACAGATGAACCCCTTCGAGCTTCAGGCCCTGATCGCCGGCCTCCTTGTGGCCATGGGCTACCACGTCGTCTGGACCTCACCGCCGGGCCCCGACAAGGGACTCGACATCATCGCGCACACGGACCCGCTCGGGATCCAGGGGCCGAGGATCAAGGTCCAGGTCAAGCGCCGGGCGGATCGCATCGAAGTGGACGGCCTTCGCTCCTTCCTGGCACTCCTCTCCGACGGCGACGTGGGGATCTTCGTCTCGACCGGCGGCTTCACGGGGAAGGCCCTGGAGGAGGCGAGGAGCCAGGAGAGGCGTAGGGTCATGCTCATCGACGCGGAGCGGCTCTTCGATCTCTGGGTCGAGCACTACCCGCGGATCCCCGAGGACAAGCGCCGGCTCCTCCCGCTCAAGCCGGTGCACTACCTCGACCTCGAGAAGCCGGGGACGTAAGCCATGAACGCCTTCGCCATCGGCTCGCTCGTCAGGGCCCGGGGCCGCGAGTGGGTCGTGCTCCCGGAGTCCACGGAGGACATCCTCCTCCTTCGCCCCCTCGGCGGCACCGATGACGAGGTCACGGGCGTCTACCTGCCCGTCGAGCCCGTCGAGCCCGCGAGCTTCGGCCTCCCGGACCCGGCCGCGGTGGGGGACCATCGCTCCTCGCGCCTCCTCCGCGACGCCGTGCGGCTCGGGTTCCGCTCGAGCACGGGGCCCTTCCGATCGCTCGCGCGGATCGCGGTCGAGCCGCGGCCCTACCAGCTCGTGCCGCTCCTCATGGCCTTGAAGCTCGACCCCGTCCGCCTCCTCATCGCGGACGACGTCGGGATCGGGAAGACCATCGAGGCGTGTCTCATCGCGCGGGAGCTCCTCGACCGCGGCGAGGTGTCGCGCCTGGCGGTCCTCTGCCCGCCCCACCTCGCCGAGCAGTGGCAGGAGGAGCTCGCCGGGAAGTTCCACCTCGACTGCGCGCTCGTCCTCCCGGGCACCGCCCGCGCCCTCGAGCGCGGCTGTGCGCTCGATCAGTCCCTCTTCGAGCTTTACCCGCACGTGATCGTCTCGACCGACTTCATCAAGAGCGACCGCCACCGCCACGAGTTCCTCCGGTCTTGCCCGGAGCTCGTGATCGTCGATGAGGCGCACACCTGCGCCCTCCCCTACGGCGAGGGAAGCGGCCGGCGCGGCGGCCGGCACCAGCGGCACGAGCTCCTCGAGGGCCTCGCCGCGCGCGCCGGCCGGCACCTCATCCTGGTCACGGCCACTCCCCACAGCGGCAAGGAGGACGCCTTCCGCTCGCTCCTGGGCCTGCTGCGGCCCGACTTCGCCGCGCTTCCCGCTCTTCCTTCTGGACGCCGGGCATGCCGCGGCCGCGTATTGCCTTGCGGCCAACTTGGCAGCCTTCGCCTTCGACTATGTGGCCCGCCAGAAGGTCGGAGGGACCCACCTCACTTACGGCTACCTTGAGCAACTCCCCGTCCTCCCGCCCACCACGTACGCGCAGCCAACCCCCTGGGCCACCAAGAGCCCCCTCTCCTCCTGGCTCCTCCCCCGAGTCCTCGAGCTGACCTGCACCGCCTGGGATCTCTCCCCCTTCGCCCGCGACCTCGGCTACGACGGCCCGCCCTTCTCCTGGGATGACCGGCGCCGCTTCCTCCTGCGCGCGGAGCTCGACGCCGCCTTCTTCCACCTCTACGGCATCTCCCGCGACGACGCGTCCTACATCCTCGACACCTTCCCCATCGTCCGCCGCCACGAC
>JACQVW010000161.1 GCA_016209535.1 Planctomycetota bacterium
CCGGCCTCGGCGAGCGCCACCACGAGGGCCGTCGTGGACACCTTGAGCCAGAGGGCGGTGTCCGAGCCGAGGCTCTCGCCCGCGATGACGTGCAACCGGTGCCAGCCCCGCCTCGCGAGCGGCTCGTCCTTCGTGTGGTAGAGGCCGCGGTCGTGGGTCGAGCTGTCCGAGGCCACGTGCTCGATGTACGGGGCGCGGGGCGAGAGGGTGAAGACCGCACCGGGCTGCGTGGCGTCGAAGCCTCCGGCCCCGCAGAGGACGACGCGCGAGGCGAGGAAGGGGATCACCTGCCGCTGGAGGGCCGCCGGGCTCGAGCGGTGGAGGTAGGACTCGTGGGCGCCCCAGCTCGTCTTCGCGCCGCTGTAGTCGACGTTGGTGCGGAAGGCGAAGGCCCGCGCGATGGCGGCGCAGGCCTCGGGCAGGCGCGCCGCGAGGGCCGCGACGATCCGCTCCCCGGCGCGGGTGTACCGCACCGCGTCCCACGGATCGGTGCACTCGGGGGTGCACACCTCGGGGTGCGAGCCCGTGTCCCCGTAGATGCGGATGCTGCTCGTCGAGAAGATCCCCTTGGAGAAGGCGTCGGGCAGGTGGGCGAGGCGCGCGGCCGCGAGGCGCAGGAGCTCGCCCGCGGCCAGGGAGGGAGGCAAGGCCTCGCCGCGCGGACCCTGCGCGGCGAGGCCGAGCTCCAGCTCCAGCCCGAAGAGGCTCGGGGCCACCTCACTGCCCTCCGTCCTGGCGGACGGAGGCGACGAAGGCCTGGGAGAACTTCGAGAGGTTCTCGTCGATGACCTTGTCGACGTTCGAGGCGTAGCGCTCGCCCTCCTGCCGGAGCGCCGCCAGGCGGCGGGAGCCGTGGGCCGGCGCGGCGCCCGACGCGGCGGGGGGCGATTCCCGATCGATGACCTGCTGACTCATGAGCCTACCCTCCTTGGTTCGGGGGTCCCTGCGCCCCGGGGCGACGAACACGGTTTGCCTCGAGCGCCTCGAGCATGTCCAGGGTGGCCCCCAGGGCTTGCGCCTCCCGGAACACGCGTCGGGTCTCGCCCCGCGTGAGGCCGAGGGGATCCCGCATCCGGAACGTCCTCGACCCCGCGCCGGGGTCCTCGGGCCCGGCCCTGAGCTGGACCGAGTCCCAGTCCATCGCCACGACCTCCCCGTAGCCCCACCGGCGCAGGATCTGCGCGCGGGTCCAGGCCCGCGTGTCCGCCGGGGGGGCCCGCACCAGCCTCTCGATCTCGGCCCCGTCCACGAGCCGCTCCACGGCCCCCGAACGCTCCTGGGCCCAGTAGAGGCCCTCGCCCGGGTCCAGGCTCGCGTAGAGGTGGTCGAGGTACTTGATCTCGGGAGCGGACCAGTCGAGCCCGTGGCTGTCCATGGCGCGCTCGAGGATGTCGCGCTTGAGCACCCAGTCGAGGCGACGCGCGAGGCTCCGCGGGTCCCGTTCGAGCCGCTCGAGCGTGTCCTCCCAGAGGGCCATGACGTCGTGCGCCCGGGGCACGACGCCGTCGGCGCGTCCCGTGGCGACGAAGCGGCTCGCGCGCTCGAGGAACGCCCACTGCATGTCGAGGGCCGTGTAGCGCTCCCCGCCGGTGAGGCGGGCCGCCGCCGTGAGCTCGGGCGACCGGCTCCAGGCGTGGAGGGCGCCCACGGGGTCGTCGAGGATCAGGTCCGTGGAGACGCGCCCGTCCTCGATCATGGCGAGGACCACCTGGGTGACACCGGCCTTGAGGAACGTGGCCCCGTGGCAGAGGGTGCTGTCGAAGCAGATCAGGTGGAGCCTCGCGAGGGCCTCGCGGTCGGCGTGGCACTCGTCGCGGGAGTTCACGATGGGCCGCTCGTGGGTGGTCGTGGGGCTCGTCAGGACCGAGAAGAAGTCGGCTCGCTGGGAGATCTGGTAGTCGGCGGCCTCGCCCGCCTCGCTCCCGACCTTGCCCGCCCCCGCGAAGAGGATGCTGCTCACGAGGTAGGAGGCGAGATAGAGGAGGTGATGGAGCCGGCGGTGGAAGAGGTTTTCGAAGGCCTCCCTCGACGTGAGGAGGCTCACGTGGTGGCCGTAGGAGCTGCCTTGCCCGTCGGAGTTGTTCACCAGGGCCGCGATGCGCAGGCCCTCGGGCATGCCGGCGTTCGCCGCCGCGAGGGCGTCCTGACCGATCCGCAGCATGGCGTGCCAGGCCGCCACGAGCTCGAGCGCGTCGAGGACCTCGGGCGTGCAGAGCTCGAGGTGGTTCATGTCGATGTACGCGCAGCCGCCGTTCGACGGCAGGAAGCGCCGTCCCCAGTCCTGCGGGTCGAATCCGCACCGGCAGCTCCCGGGAGTGCCGCAGGTGCAGGCGGCCGGGGCGAGGTCCCGCGCGAGGACCCCTGGGATGGCGCGCAGGAGCGCCCGGGATGCCTCGCGGCCCGTGCCGTTCGTCACCTCGATCCCCGCGACGAAGTTCGCGAGCTCCGTGTCGGTGCCGATGACCTTGGGCACGAGGGGGCGCCGTCGCCGGCCGCCGTCGGCGCGCTCCCGCGCCGCGCCGTTGCCTGGGCCGATCATGCGGAGCCCTCGAGCGAGAGGAAGCGATAGGACCGAGCCCGCCGACCCGTCCCGTGGAGGACGTCGCCCACGATTGCGTGGGCCGGGATGTCGAGCAAGTAGAAGAGGCGCTGCATGCGGGCGAGGAGGGGCGCGGCGTGGCTGCCGATGTTCCCGGCGCCGGCGAGGGTGACCGAGTGGGGGGCCGGCACGGGTCAGGGCTCCTCGGGGGTCCAGGGGAAGGACGGCGAGAGCGCGGCAGGCAGGACGCACGACGCGCACGTGGAGAAGGGCCGCTCGGCGGGGCCCGTGAAGCAGGGGAGGTCCGCCGACTGGTGGAACCAGAGCCCGCAGCCGGAGCCCGGGCACCGCAGCGCGGGGCTCCGGGACGCGATGACCGAGCGACACCGCAGGCAGCGGACGGGGAGCGGGCCGCCCGGGAAGGGCACGACGCGGGGAACCTCGGTGGCGGTGAACAGAGCCAGCGACGAGCCGAAGCGGATCTCGTCGCCGTCGAGGAGCGCCCGGAAGCCCGTGGCGAGGGGGAGGCCGTTCACGCGCACGGCGCAGCCGGGCGGCGCGAGGAGGGACCACCGCAGCGAGCAGCCCGGGGGCGCGCCGCAGACGATGGCTGGCCCCGAGAGGGGGGGGGGCAGCGCGGCGAGCCCGCGGACCGGACGGCCCGGGTCCCCGGTCAGGGCGAAGGCGGACGGAGGGGCCTCGAGGGGAGAGCAGGACCCATGCGGCACGCGCCTGGGGGTCGGGTAGCCAGAGGTGAGGCATGGGTGGAAGGGCGGCGTCTAGGGGCGGAGAGCGCGGAAGCTGGGCAGGGCCGGGAGGCGCACGGGGAGCGGACGGCGCAGGAGGGGCCGGGAACGACGCAAGAGACTGTGACGGAGAAAGAGACAGGCCCAAGGAAACCAACACGAAGTGGGACAAAAATATAGAGAAAATGGAACAACCAAGGTACAAACGCGACCAGCGAGGGGCAACAGGGGATTCGAGCAGGCCAAGAACGGCGGGTACTTTAACTCATGGGAGGCGGATACTGCAAGCATGAAATCGGTAAGATGTTTTCTGTAACAGTGTTGCGTGTGTATCGTTCGTGCCTCTTGATCGGCAGGCACACTTCTGGTAATGTACGGGTTGTCGGCTGCGAATTATGTACAAGACGTCGCTTGTGAGTGGAGATCTGGCTGAGAACGAGGAGGAGTTCTCAGCAGTCTTGGTGAGAGTGTAGCAAAAAGTGCTCCAGCGGTGGGGGCGCAAAGGTAGGGTTTCATGGCGAAGGACGAGGCGAAGGACATGGGTAAGGGAGTGGCGAGACGGCGGGGTGAGGAAGAGTCTGAGGGGCCACGGGCGGGCCAGGAGGAGCGGGGAGCGGGGGCGAAGGGCGGTCGGGCGCCAGGGGGGCAGGATGGAGGGCCGGGGGTGCGGCAGGCGGAGCCTGGGGCGTCAGGAGCCCAGGGAGCCCCGGCATCCCTGGCGGCGCGACCGGCAGGGAAGCGAGGCCGCGGCAGGCCGCCGGTGGCCCGGAACGGACTCGAGCCGATCGAGGTCGAGGCGGCCGTGTGCGGGTACTTCTGCAGGGGCCTCCGGGCGGAGGAGGTCAGCCGGGAGATGCTGGCGAGCCACGGGGTGAAGCTGACGCGACAGGAGCCGTACCGCATCCTGTCCCTGGCAGGGAAGCACAACCGCCTCCGCTACGTCCCGCCGCAGCACGACCACCTGCGGCAGAAGATCCGGGAGAGGCACGGCGCGTGGCTCCGGCGCGTCGAGGTGGTCTCGACCGCGCTCTACGAGCACGTGACCGAGGCCGGGGCCCACATGCTCCTCGACCTCGTGCGGGACTTGGCGCAGCCGCCGCTCGAGAAGAAGGTCGTCCGGATCGGGTTCTCGGGGGGCAACACGATGCGGAAGGTGGCGAGGTGCTTCGCCGACCTCCTCCGGAAGGACAAGGACGGCCTCCCGCAGACGATCGTCTTCCACGCGCTCGTCTCCGCCCTGGAGCTCAAGGACCCCGCCAACGACCCCAATGGGTTCTTCACCTACCTGTGGCACGACCCGACCATCCTGGTGGAGACGGACTTCGTTCTCCTCCCGACGGGCCTGGTGGTCGACCCCCAGCGCTTCCAGCAGGTCTGGGACAACTCCGAGGTCCAGCGCGCGAGGGAACTGGCCCAGGACCTGGACCTGATCTGCACCTCCGCCTCGTGTTGGCTCGACGACCATGGACCCCTCAAGCGGTACATGACCGACTCGGAGGAGTGCCGGCAGGGGCTGCTCCAGCAGGGGATCCGGGGCGACATGATGTTCCTCCCCGTGGGCTCCAAGGGGCCTATCGACGCGACGGGGATGAGCCGGGCCTTCACGCTCCTCCAGCTCGACGACGTCGCCCGGCTGCTCGCCACGCGCGGCACGCAGGTCCTCCTCGTCCTCGGCCCTTGCGGGAAGTGCGCGCGGCCGAAGACCGAGATCCTGGAGACCCTCCTCGGCCTCGAGAAGCACCACCTGAGCCACCTCGTGACGGACTCGAAGACGGCGGCCCCTCTCTTCAAGAACGGGGAGTGGCTAAAGACCCCATGAGCCCGGGTGCCTGCACCCGCCGAGCGCGCCATCGCATGACGCGCGCGGCCCCGCCGGTTACAATCCGCTCCCGGGCGAGTCAACGCCAGCACGGGGGACGACCTTGGCCAAGAGAGACGACGCGGACGATGCGCGGGGCCCGCGCAAGGCGGCGGAGGGATCCCGGAAAGAACCCGAGGGCGCCGGGGACCCCGAGTCGGACGAGTTCCTCGAGGGGCTCACCCGGGAGGGCAAGGGCCGGATCATTGGCCCCGTGAGGCTCCAGTCCAGGATCTCGAAGGGCGGCATGGGGATCGTGTACCGGGGGCGGCACCTCAAGCTCGACATCGACGTGGCCGTCAAGTTCCTCCTGCCGCACCTCGCCGAGCAGAACCCCGAGTACGTCGTGCGGTTCGAGCGGGAGGCGAGGATGGCGGCCCAGCTCAACAACGAGAACCTCGTCCGCGTCTTCGACGTCGACAGCCAGGAGAATTACCACTACGTGTTTCTGGGAAATAAAAATGGCGGATTGTGGGTGACACTTCGAGCCCGCTCGAGGCGCCGGGCCGACATTCTCCAACCCCTTTCCATGGAGGTTCGGTATGTCGGATCGCACC
>JACQVW010000163.1 GCA_016209535.1 Planctomycetota bacterium
AAGAGGAGGAGGGGCTGCTTCGCCATGGCTTGGACCTCGCGGGAAGGGCCGGAAAGGGTTTCGACTCCGGGCAGCCGCACGCGCGGCCGCCGGCAGGCAATCTCGCGCGGCGTCGCGGCCGGGTCAAGCGGGAGGAAACAGAATCGCCGAGCCCTACGGCTCCCGCGTGAACCGGAAGAAGTCGATGTCGGCGACGCTCTTCGTCTCGCCCTCGGAGTCCATGACGACGCGCATCGGCTGCCTGCCGGCCTCGAGCTTCACGCCGCTCCTCGAGATCACCTGGAGCTTCTGCCAGCTCCCGGTGTTCGGCGCCTGGATCAGCCCCGTCACGTCGGCGCCGCCGAGCTCGATGTGGAACGTGCCGCCCGGAGCCGGCGAGGCGACGGGGATCTCGAGCTTGTAGGAGCCCGCGGTGGCCACGTCCACAGTGTAGACGAGCCACTCGCCGGCCTTCGTCCAGCCCACGCCGTGCCCGCCGCTCGCGTCGGGGCGCGCCTCGACGTCGACGCCCGTCTTGCGGTAGGGGGCCCCCTGGTTCTCGGGGTCCACATCGTGCCAGGCGACTCCGCCGGGGCCGTCGTCGAAGTCCTCGGCCTCGATCGTGCCCGGGATGGCGTGCGGCGCGCCGCGGAAAGGCTGCGTGGCCGCCGGCGCAGGCGCAGGCGCAGGCGGCGACGGCCCGGACGCGGGCGGCGAGGGCCCGGCGACCGGCCCCGCGCCGGAGGCGGCGCAGCCGAGGGAGGCGATGGCGATGCAGAGACACGCGGTCCTCGAGATCGTTGCGAGCTTCATGAGACACCTCATTCTTTGGGTCGTTCCTTGGATCACGGGTCAGCTCGCCGCCGCACCCGCGGCCGCGGCGCGCTGAGCGTCGATCACGGCCTGGATGTCCTTCAAGGCCTTGGCGTCGATCAGCTCCTTCGTCGATGGGTCCGTCCCCGCCAGCTCGAGGAACGCCACGCTCGAGGCGAGGTTGAACGTGACGAGCCGGTCCGGCTTCGGCCGCAGGGCCGCCATCTCTTCTCGCAGGCGCAGCACGCGGCCGGCCACGTCTCGCGCCGCCGCGTCGAGGAAGGAGAGAACCGCGAGCTCGTCGTAGTCGGTCTGCCAGATCGCGACGCCGGCCTGCCGGAGCTCGTCCGCGATGCCGCGGAAGCGCCGCGCCGCGATCCTGGGCTCGATGCCCGACAGGGCGAGGATGCCGGCGGCCGTCTGGAGCGGGTCGCCGGCGGAGAAACCCTCGGCGTGGAGCGCCTGGTAGACGGCCTCCATCGCCTCGCCGATCTGCCGCGGGACGCCGCGCGCACCCGCGAGCAAGGCGCAGAAGGGGAAGTCCTCGGGGCCCGTGAGCCACCAGTGGTGGCGCTTCATCTCCTCGTAGATCGCCTCGAAGCGGGCGATCGATGCCTCCGGGACGGGCTCGAGGCGCGCCTGCTGGCGGAGGAGGAGCACCGCGATCACCTCGTAGGCACCGCTCCGGCGCAGGCACCGCTCGCGGAAGAGCCCCCGCACACGGTCGACCTCGGCCTGGAAGCGGGCGGGATCGTCCCCGGCGTTCACCAGGAGCGCGCTGACCACGAAGCGGAGGGAGCTCCTGAGCTCGCCGTACCAGCGCGAGCCCTTCCGGAGCTCCTCGGCGGCTCCGCGGATCGCCCTCGCCACGGCCTCGGGCGGCCCCGGACTGGCCATGGCCGCGACGGCCGCGAAGCGGAGGCTCGACGCCTCGCTCCACCACCCGCGCTCGGCGTTGAGGGCACCGTAGATCGCGGTGAATCGAGTCAAGGGGTCCATGGGCCCCTCATGATCGCACGGCGAAGCGGGGGATCAAGGGCGGGAGTCGCCGCCACGCTACTTCACCGACTCGTCCAGCGGCAGCCCGAGCTTCTCGTACAGCGCGCGGCGCGATGCCTTGTCGCCGTCGAGGATCTTCCGGGCGTAGCGCGCGACCTCCTCGGCGGCGGCCCTCGGCACCACGATGACGCCGTCGCCGTCGGCGACGACCACGTCGCCGGGCCGCACCTGGACGCCTCCGCAGACCACGGGACGGTTCACCGACTCGATCTCGTTCCGGCCCGGACGGATCCCGCGGCCGGGCCGCTTGAAGTAGAGCGGTATGCCCTCGGCGGCGATCTCGTCGGTGTCCCGGGCCGTCGCACTCGTCACGACGCCCGCGCACCCGCGCTGCTTCCAGGAGAGGATGTTGTTCGAGCCGATGCTCCCCACGTCGGCGTCCTCGGCGTCTTCGATCACGAGGGCCGTGCCGGGGTGGATCAGCGGCACGAAGGGCTCGGGCGAGAGGCCCGAGTACCACTTGCCGACCCAGGCGTCGAACTCCGCCTCGCTCCGCCGCCCCGCGGGCGGGCTCTGGGTGGGCACGTAGCGCGCCGTGACGGCGATCCCCACGAAGCGGTGAGTGTAGCGAGCCGTGTCCTTCCAGAGCGGCCGGATCTCGGGCGAGACGAGCCCGATCCCCTGGAGCCCGGCGCGGTCCATGCCGTCGGAGACGTCGGCCACGCGCAGTCCCCGGAAGAGCTCGAGGAGCTTGCGGTCCTCCTCCTCGCCGTAGACGCGCGTGGGTATGAAGCCCTTCCCGGCGCGAGGGTCGTCGGGGTCGGCGACGGCGGCCCCGGCAGCGCCGGCAGCGCCGGCGGCCCGGGCGGCCGCGGGCGGCGGGGCGAGGGCGCGAGCGATGGCCGCTCCCCCAATGGCGGCGAGGGCTGCGATCAGGGTCCTACGAGACGCGCTTGTCGTGCGGGATGCTCTTGTCGTGCGAGATGCTGTCGTCATGGGACGCATGCCTCCTTCCTTCGAGCACGCTGAGAGATGCGATCGATCCGATCACCACCGAGAGGGCTTCCGTCACGGCCCGCACCCGAGCCCCGCGCAGCCGAGGCGGTCCGGCGTCGGGTCCGGGCCGCAGCTCAGAGGCTCCAGGGGCGGACCGGGGAGCCACTGGAGGAACGGGCAGCAGGGCGGGCAGACGAAGCAGAGGTCCTCGAGGTCCAGGTTGCCGTCATCGTTTCCGTCCACGGCGTCCTCGCAGGCGGGAGGGACGCCGCCCAGCGTGAGGTAGGCGAGCAGCGCGACCCCGTCCGTGAGGTCCGTCTGGCCGTCCCCGTTGAAGTCGCCGTCACGGACGAAGGGACCGGCGGCGACCTCGTTCTCGAGGGAGCAGACGACGCCATCCTCGGTCGGGTCCTCCCCGGCCTCCGGGAAGGGCGCGGGCGGGGCCGGCCCGCCGCCGAAGAGGTGCTCCAGGAGGTGGATGGGGTCGGAGATGTCGCGCGTGCCGTCGTCGTTCACGTCGCCCGCATCGAGGCAGGGAGGGCCCTTGCTGCCGAGGAAGAGGAAGCTCAGGAGCAAGACGGCATCGGAGATGTCGACCGCGGCGTCGCCGTTCACGGCGCCCCGGACGAAGACCGCCGTGCTGGTCCGCGGGACCTCGACCGCGGCCGTCGCGAGGAGCCGCGCGTCCTTCGCGTGGAGGTAGACGTCGTAGGGGCCCGGCTCCAGCCCCAGGATCCCGACCCGGACGTCCCAGGGGATGTCGGCGCAGAAGCAGGGCGGGTCGCCGTCGCGCTCCGTCACCCTCAGGACGCTGCCCTCGAGGGTGACCTCGGCCGAGAACCGGAGGCAGCAATTGAAGAGGGCGCCGCCGTGCGCGACCTCGATCCCCCTCGGGCTGCCCGAGACGACGAAGCTCGGCCCCCCGCTCCCCGCCTCCTTCTGCTCGAACGAGAGCTCGAGGCCAGGCCCCTGCGCCAGGGCGGCGGCTCGGGAGACGAGCGCGGCGGCGGCGGCGACGGCCGCGGATGCGACACGGACGCGACGGCCCCAAGCCAGCACGACGGGAAGCATGTTGCGCACCTCCAGCAGGTTCGGCCCGGAAAAGCGTCTTCGACACGCCCGGCCCCAAGGTCTCGCAGGCGGGATGGTACAGCCGGACGCCCGGGGCGCATAGCCTCGCAGGACCTCGCATTGCCGCGAGCGGACGGCGCGGGCGCGGGAGGGTTTCCCGGGTCGTTCCGCAGGACTCGCGACCTCGCCCAACTTGAACACCCTTCCGGACCGGCTTGCTGGCCTGCAAGGACTTAGGACGACGGGGCGCCGAAAGTTTGCACTACATGTGGCTGGGGAGCCTGCCCGCGCGAAGCCGTCGCGGAATCCGCAGGCCATGGCGATCAAGAAGCCCTGCCTGCGCCCGATCCGGCCGCACGACGCAGCATGGAGACCACCCTCACCACCGACGACCGCGTCGTCGGGCAGCTCAAGGAAGAGGGGGCGCGGCGCGGGACGACCCTCTCGGCCCTGGTCGAGTCCGCGATCCGCACGTTCCTTGATGCAGTCCGCAGGACCAGGGACAATCGCGGGGCGCGGTCGAGACCCCTCCACAGCGCCATACGCCTCCTCGAGAACGTCGCGGCGGAAGAGAGGTCCAGGATCTGGCGGCTGCGCCCCGCCGAGGAGACGAGCTCGCTCTACGAGCTCGCATTGGCTTCGCCGTCGCGTTCTGCGTCGCCTTCGGCTTTGCGCTCGGAAGCGCGCTCGTCTCCACGTGCCCGTCCCTCGCCGCGGATACGGCGACACGGGACGGGCGGATCCTCGTCCCGTACATCAACGGCCGCCCAGGGACGCACGTCTTCTCCGGCCACCCCGGGTGGATCGACGCCTACCACGCCGGGGGCGGCGAGGGCATCTCGGCCCGGATCGGCGAGGATGGCACCTTCCGGCTCCCGCCGCCGACGAAGGAGAAGCCGCTCTTCCTCATCGCAATGCTCGACCGGATCGAGACTCCGCCCTTCGTGGTGCGGGTTGACGCATCGGCGCGGAATGACGCAGGGCCCCTCGACATCCTCATCCCCACCGAGTACGCGTGCGTCCCCGACGGCTATCCCGCCTCCTGGGACCGGGACCTGAAGGCCCGGGCCACGAACTACCACCAGACCTTCGTGCCCCGCTGCACCATGCTCCACGGGATCACGGTCTTCGACGGGCCCAAGATCGTCGACTGGGGGAACAAGATCAACGCGAGCGTGCACGAGGGTGGACCGGGCGGGCAGGCCCTCCGGATGCGGTTCCAGCGAGAGCCCCTCATCGAGAACCAGAGCGCGGGGCACAGCGACAAGGAGTCTCCGCGAATCGGCTGGCGACATCCGTTCCGAGGAGTGGGAGATCTTCCTCCCCCATCACCGTCCCTCGACGAGCTGGGGCCAGAGCTTCACGTCCCACGGCGCGAGCCTCGCGGGGATCTCCTTCTGGGCGGTGGGCGGCTCCGGAGAAGAGCTCGACGTCGAGGCCGCCGGCCAGGGGGGCGGCGCAGCGGCCGCGGGGGGCGCCGGGGGCGGAGGGAACACCGCCCGCGGCGGCGCGGCCGAGCCGGTCCGGTGCGAGATCCGCGTGCGCCCGGACGGCGCCTGGGAGCCCCCGACCGGGCCGCGGAAGGTCGCCGTCGCGCACCGCTCGCCCCTCCGGCCCATCATCCGCTATCCGGAGATCCCGGCGAGGGTGCCGGGCTTCGAGCGGCTCTGGGACGAGCCCGCAGACCTCTACCAAGTCGCGTACGCACCCGACGAGATGTCCCTCGTTCCGGGCAAGACCTACTACATCGAGGTGGTCGCCTCGCGGCCCGATCCTCCTTTACGCGGACGGTGACTACTACCACGACGGGCACGCCTTCTACGAGGGGCTGCGTGCCGACCGGACCGGCCAACCCTGGACGTTCCACTCCGAGCGCTGGACCCTGGCCATGAACATCGTCACGTACGCGAACGCCGGCGGGGCGCCGGGAGCCGGAGGGGGCTCCCCCGCGCCCCCGCCCGGACCTGGGGGCCGGTAGCGGCCCGACCGGGAATCCGAGGCGAGCCCCGGCCCCGGTCGAGCAGTAGCCCGACCTCTCAGGCCCCGCGGGAGGCGACGTGCGACGCCGCCTCCCTCCCGAGCCCGAGCCGAATCCGAGACAACCTGGAGAATACTCCGCCGCAGGACCGTCGGATCTCGAGCGCACGCGACAATAACGGCAAGCAACGGGAAGACGAGAGCCTCTTGACTTAATATTCTGTATGGCATATATTTTCTCACCATGAGACTCAAACGTTCGTGGCGCACCCCGACCCCCCACGACGCCTATGCCAAGAGCGTCTTCCGCGAGCTACCCGAGGCGCGAGGGTTCTTCCGCGGCTACCTGCCCGCGAAAGTGGCCCGCCTCTTCGACTGGTCCAGCCTACGGCTCGAATCGGAGAGCTTCGTCAAGGACGACCTGGCTCGCGAGTTCGCCGACCTCCTGTTCTCCGTGCGACTCGTCGGCGACGCGCTCCAGCGCCGCATACGGCTCCTCTTCGAGCACAAGAGGCGTCCGGTGGCCTGCACCCCTCGGCAGCTCCACCGCTACATCAGCCGCCAGTTCGAGGCGGCGCCGTCGGATCGCCCGCTGCCCTGCATCTTGACCGTGGTGCTGCTCCAGAGCGGCCACTGGGGGCGGTCGTCGAGCTTGTCGAGCGAGTACGAGCTGCCGGAGCCGGCCGGGACAGTCCTCGCCCCTTACTTGCTGGATTTCCGCATGCTGATGGTCGAGCTGAGCGAGCTCGACGAGGCGGACCTGGGGGGCACGGAGGCGGGGCGGCTGGGGCTCGCGCTCCTGAAGACGATCGGAGAAGGCCAGCCGCTGCGCTGGCTCAAGTTCCGCGCGGTTCTGCGCGACCTGTGCTCCCACTTGCCGCCGGAGGCACTGCGGCGGGAGCTGTGGCGGGCGATATACTACGTGACGAGCGCCATCGGCGCCGAGAAGGAGCCCGAGGTCCGGAGAGCGCTCTCCTCGGCGACGGCCGAGTTCGAACCCATGAAGGAGACAGCCATGACGTTGCTGGAGCACCTGGAGAAGCGCGGCGAGAGACGCGGCGAGAGACGCGGTGAGAGACGTGGCGAGAGAGCAGGCCGGCTGGCCACGCTCTTGCGGCTGCTTTCTGCTGGGTTTCCCGCATTCTCGGAGGCGGATGCGGCCAGAGTCCGAGAGCTGACCGACGCGGCGCTGGATGGGGTGACGGACGCCCTCGCCCGGCGGCGGCCGTGGAGAGAGATTCGCGCTCTCCTGAGGGGCAACCATCCGAATGCGTCCCGAGGCGCTGAGGCCTGTGCGGCCGGCGCCCGCTCGTCGCGCGGGCGGTGAATCCCTCGGGTCCGCCGCTACGAAGCCCGCCGCGTGCCTCCACCGCTCGCGCCCGCCGCGCGCCCCGCACGCTCCTCAACTGCCCGCCGCAACCGTGGCGGGATAGGAGTGTCCTGGACCCAGAGCCATCCGAGGTGGGGCGGCCGCGGCGCTGCCCTGCCGGCGAGGCGCCGAAGCCGCATCACGCCAGGAGCTCTCTCACCACCCTCGCCGGCTCCACCACCGTCGTCAGGCGCTGGTCGAGGCCCTGGTAGCGATAGGTGAACCGCTGGTGGTCGAAGCCCAGCAGGTGAAGGATCGTGGCGTGGAAGTCGCGGACGTGGACCGGGTCCTTGACGATGTTGTAGGAGAAGTCGTCCGTCTCGCCGTAGATCGCGCCGCCGCGGGCGCCGCCGCCCGCCATCCACATGGTGAAGCAGCGGGGGTGGTGGTCGCGGCCGTAGTTGTCGCGCGT
>JACQVW010000188.1 GCA_016209535.1 Planctomycetota bacterium
ACGGGCAGTGGCTGCCACGAACCCCCGCAATGGCGGCGGGACTTGCCGACCACGTCTGGACAACCGAAGAATGGGTCACCTACCCGGCCAGGGGGCCATAGCGGTTCTCAGACACCACCAAGATCTTCGAGAGGTCCACGACCGCCGTGCTGTCGGCGAGGAGGTAGGCCTGGACGATCTGGACGATGTAGTCGGCCCCCTTGCCGCTCGAGAAGGCCAGCTCCAGGAACTGGTCCAGGGTGATCGCCTCCTCGGGCCGCGCTTTTCCATCGCCGTCGAGGTCGGCGCGGCTCGTGTCGATCAGGTCGCCCGCAACGGCACTACTCAGAGAGAGAGAGAGAGAGAGAAGAAAAGAGACCCGAAGACTCGTCTTTTGCGCTTGTTCACGCTCCCACTCCATTCGGTCTTCTGGCACGCTTGCCCGACTTCGTCTCGAGAGCCCTGCGCGCGGTAGAGCAACGTGCCCGGCTCGCTCGCCTCGCAAGGTTCCCGGCCGCCCCCTTGAGCGGCCCCTTACTGTGGGTGAACCTACTGGCCAGGGCCTCGGCTTGTCAAGAGAGTTTTCTCGAGATAGCCAAACCGGCCTGGCCATGAACCTGTGTGACCGCAGTCACACCAAGACGACATCCAAGTCCGGTCGCCCCCTTGCGACGCCGCGCAAGGGAGATGCGGCCGCGGGACACCGTCCTCACGGCCGCCCCGCGTGTGCTGAGCGCCCGGCCTACACGTTCAGCACCTTCTTCGCCTTCTTGACGTCCTCGACGGCGAGGGCCAGCTCGATCAGGTCGTCCGCCTTGCCGGTGAGGTAGATCGCGTCGATGTTGATCCCCGCATCGGCGAGCTGCTTCGCCACCACGGCGAGCGCGCCGGCCTTGTCCTCGAGGAGCAGGGGGATCACCTCCCGCTCCGTGAACTGGGCCCGCATCTCCGTGAGGCCGGCGCGCGTGGCCTCGATGTCGTGGCCGATCAAGTGCAAGGTGACCGTGCCGCCGCTCGCGCTCGCGGCGATGGCCTTGATGTTCACATCCTTGCGCGACAGGTTCTCCGCCACCCGGGCGAGCTCGCCGGGGCGGTTGCCAACGGTGATTCGGAACTCCTTCATGGTGTCCTCCTCAAGGCGTTCGTTGTTGTCATCCGCCCCCGCATCCTCCCCCAAGGCACCCCAGCACGTCCAGAGTGACGTCGAGCCCGCACCGGTCCGCGCCCGGGGCAGGGAGCGAGGCGACCGAGTCGTCAAAGAGGTAGAGCAGGGTCATCACGGGGTCCGAGACGTCCACCTCGCCGTCGTCGTTCGCGTCCGCCGCGTCGAGACAGGGGGGCTCCGGGCCGCCGAGGAAGAGGAAGTTCAGGCTGTGGGACGGGTCCGAGATGTCCACCTTGAGGTCGCGGTTCGAGTCGCCGCGGAACAAGAACTCCTCGCCCCCGCCTATGACCCAGCGCATCTCGCCCACGAAGTGGGGGATGAACCACACGCCGATCCTGGCGGGGTTGAACCCACCGAAGTCGTTCCCGAGCCCGTGCACGGCGTCGCCTGCTGTGACGAAGTCCTCGTCGGGGGCGGGGAAGAGCACCGTGAAGGGCCCTCCCTTCGGCGCGCCAGCCTTCACGTCGGCCACGACGCGCAGAAGGGGGGCGTCCTCGAGAGGCCCCGTGGTGGCCGCAAAGGGGATGCGCTGGAAGGCCCCGCCGCCGCCGTCGCCGGCCGGGAGGGGCATCGTGGGGTCGAGGACGAAGATGGCGCCCACCAGGAGGAGGTCGTACTTCGCAGGCTGCTTGGAAGGCACCACCCTCCAGCGGAAGGCGGGGGAGCTCTCGAACTTCGCGCGCAGCGCCGTCGGGAAGATCGTCCCCTGGAGGTCCACGCGGACGTTCTCGACGTACTTCTTGTCGATCCGGAAGGCGATCGAGAAGCACTCGATCGGGCCCGCCGTCGTGGCGAGGAGGAAGGACGCCACGTCCTTCTGGCCGGGCTGCACTCCGGGCGCCGTGTCCCAGTCCATCGCATACCCCTTGTGCGGGTCCCCCGGCGGCGTCACCCCGGCGTCGGCGCAGGCGAGGCCGTCGGCCGTGGGGTCGGCGCCGGGGAACGGAAAGGGAGCGGGCAGGGTCGACGGGGACGTCGCCTTGAAGAGCCAGTCGAGGAGGAAGTACAGGTCGGCGTCCGTCGCGAACTCGATCGCGCCCGAGTCGTTGACGTCGGCCGCGTCCACGCAGGACGGCGGCGGCGCCCCGAGGTAGCGGGCGTCGAAGTAGTAGCTCGCGTCGACGAGGTTCACCTCGCCGTCGCGGTTGATATCGCCCCGCACGAAGGGCGGGTCGGCGGGCATGGCGGGGCCCGCGAGCAGGGCGAGGCCTGCGATCAGAGCCCTTGAAGCTTCGAGGAGATGGGTGACGGCACGCATGACGGGCCTCCTTTCGGCGCAGCGCGGCTACACCCGAGGGAGCGCCGCCGCCGCCCCGGCCTGCCCTTCACTCCTTTTCAGGGCCCATCATAGCAGACGCGGAAGCCCGCGTCTGTGGTCCGGGTCCCCTCGCGCCGGAAGGTGCGGAAGTCCGTGCGGCACACGAAAGGCACGTGGTTGAACCACGACCCGCCCCGGAGCGGCCTGTAGCCCTCTGCGTACGTGCCCGCGCAGAGGTCCTTCACGCCCCCCCCCAGGTCGCGGACGCCGAAGGGCGAGGCGTCGTGGGAGAAGACCCCCACGGGCTCCGGGGCCGGCTCGCCCTTCCGGGAGGGGGCCCCCTTGCAGAAGGCCCAGTCGAAGCCATTGCCCCACGGGTAGGTGCGTCCGTCGGCCCCCCGGGCGCAGCGCTCCCATTCGACCTCCTCGAGGAGCCGCACGGGCTTCCCGAGCTTGCGGCCCCGCCAGCGGCAGTAGGCCAAGGGGGCGTCAACCGTCAGGGCCAGCACGGGAAGCCGAGGGTCCAGCTTCGGGACGGGCACGAATCTCCCGTCAGGGGCCCGTTGGAGGTAGCGCTGTGCGCCGAAGAACGGCAAGTGCTCCTCGACGTCCGGCCTCTCCTCCCGAAACTCCTCGTTCAGGAGCTCGCAGTACTCCCCGAAGGTCACCGGGAAGCGCCCCACCACGAGGTCCTTCACCACGGCGCGGCGCCGGGGGAGGCACTGGAGCTGCTTGGCATCCCCCCCCACGATCGTCGGCCCCCCCGGCACGTACACGAACCCCTCGGGGATCGAGCCCGCGGCCGGCAGGCGGACCCGCTCCTCGTGCCTCGCGCAGCGCTCGAGGAGGAAGGGGTAGCGCACGTCCTCGGACCCCGGCCGCTCGAGGACGAGGAGGTAGGAGCCGCGCGGGAGGCGCCGCTCGAGGGGCGTCGCGCCGATGGGCTCGGGCGGCGTCTCCACGAGGAGCGGGCCGCGCTCCTCGTAGCGCGAGAGGGTGACCCGCGCGCCCGGCGGGTCCGTCTCGAGGCGGAGGAGGCCCTCCCCCTCGAGCTCCACCGCGTAGCGGCCGCCGTGGTGCTGCCGGACGAGCTGCTCGTAAAACGCGGCGGCCTGCCGGTCCCCCGTCTCCTCGGCGGCCCGGAGCCGCTCGAGGTAGATCCCGGCGAGGGCCTCGCGGGCCCGTACGTTCGCCCCGTCGATGCTCGTGACGGCCAGGTAGGCCGCCGTGGCCTCGCCGAAGGCGCTCGAGGCCTCCTCCCGGGCCGCCGCGGCGCGCTCCGCGAGGCCCCAGAGCGGCCGCTTCTCCTCCTCGGGCGCGTGGTCGGGGAGCCTCGAGCGCAGCGCGTCCTCCTCCCGCTCGAGCGCCGCGGCGCGCTCCTCGGCCCGGCGCAGGGCCCCGCGCAGGGCGTCCGCGCGCTCGAGGAGCCTCGCCGCCTCGGCGGCGCGCCGCTCCGCGTCGTGGATGCCCTCGATGTAGGCCTGGAGCGCGTCGTGAAGCTCCCGCGCGCTCGCGAAGCGGTCCTCCTTCCGCGGCGCGAGGGCCTTGAGGCAGGCCGCCTCGAGCTCCCGCGGGACCGCGCGGCCCGGCGCGCGCCTCCCCGGCGGCACCACCTCGCCCCGTCGCGCCTTCCCGAGGACCGCTTGCAGGCTCTCGCCCTCGAAGGGCGGCGACCCTGTCAGCACCTCGTAGAGGATCGCCCCCAGGCCCCAGACG
>JACQVW010000189.1 GCA_016209535.1 Planctomycetota bacterium
CGAGATCCCTGTACCCGACGAGGGCCTCCTGGAGGGCGTTGACCGCGGCCTGCACGTCTCCCGCCTGCGCCCGGAGGGTGCCCAGGTGCTTCAGGGCGCTCGCTCGGCCGGCGGCGTGCCGCCGGATCCCCTCCTCGACCTCGCCTCGCACCACGCTGGAGCCGGCGAGCGCCGCGAGAGCCTCGGCGCGGCTTCCCCTCGCAGCGGCGGCCTCGATGGCCTCCTGTGCAGCAAGGAAACAGGCCGCGGCCTCCTCCCTCCTGCCGAACCGCTCGTTCACCTCGCCGAGGCTCGCGCAGCACCTCGCGAGCCCTGCCGGGTCGCCGAGATCCCTGTACCCGACGAGGGCCTCCTGGAGGGCGTTGACCGCGGCCTGCACGTCTCCCGCCTGCGCCCGGAGGGTGCCCAGGTGCTTCAGGGCGCTCGCTCGGCCGGCGGCGTGCTCCAGCTCGTCGTAGATGGACAGGGCCTGCTGGCACAGGGCGATGGCGCGGCGCGGGGAGCCCCTCTTCTCCTCGAGTCCCGCGAGGTTCCTGAGTGCCCCGGCCCGGCCAAGAGCACATCCGGCCCGGGTCGCGAGCTCCAGGGCGGAGCGATAGCACCGCTCGGCCTCCTCGAGCCTCCCGAGCTGGTCCAGGAGCCGCCCGAGCAGGTTGAAGGTCCCGGCGCGCTCGGCCTCGTGGCCTGGCCGAGCCTCGAGGGCGAGGCCCTGCTGGTAGAAGCCGGCTGCCTCGTCGTGACGACCCAGGTGGTAGCAGGCGTTCCCGAGGTCAGCGAGGACCCTGGCGCGGGCGCAACTCCCTGCTCGGTCTCCCGCCCACGACAGGGCTGCGAGGAGGGTCTCGCGGGCCTTCGCCGGCTCGTCGAGCTCATACTCGATCACCCCGAGCATGCGCCGGCAGTCGAGCTGGCCGTCGCGATCGCCTTGGCCCTCGAAGGCCTCTGCGGCCTCGCGGTAGAGCGCCGCCGCGGTCTCAAATTCGCGCAGGTGCCGGTGATCGCTCGCGAGCGCGTACAGGCAGCGCGCTGCCGCGGCACCGTCGCCTTCGCGCCGGAGCAGGGTCAGGAGCTCCCTGCGGACCGGCAGTGCCGCCTTGGAGTCGCCCCGCGCGTCGTGGACCTCCACGCGGCGCTCCAGAGCGGTCCTCGACGGACGCCGAGGAGCCGCCGCGAGGACGAGCCCCACCAGGCAGAGCCCCGCGCCGGCGAGGACGGAGACGGCAAGGACTGAGACGGCGAGCGCCCCCCGCCTTCGCATGTCGAGCTTCTTGGCCACGGGTCGCGCAGGCACGGTCCCCTCCTCACTCCGTGACCTGAAAGGTCAACACCGCGACGTCCTCGGCGCCGCGACGCCGGAGCTCGTGGGCGACGGCCCGCGCCAGCCTGTGCCGCTCCGCAACCGGATCGCCTCCGGCCCTTGCGGCCTGCACCGACTCGGCGAGCAGCGCTTCGGCCTCCTCGGGGGTATCAGCGACCGGCCCGCCGACCGCAACGAGCAAGGTCACCTCGCCGGGCGACGAGCCCGCCGCGAGCTCGAGCGAACGGCCCCCCGAGTCGCCCGGGACCAGATCGCCCTCGCGGAACCGCCGCAGGGCCTGCGATGCGTCGCGCGGGAAGGCGGCCGCGACGGTGAGGTCGGGGTCGATCCTGATGACGCGGACCGTCGACGGGCTCCTGAGGCGCTGCAACTTCAAGGAGAAGGCCGATCCCACAGGCAGAGCCTGAGGCGATCTCAGCCGCTCAGGGACCAGCTCCACCTCGAGCCCTGGACCGCCAAGAGCGGTGAACCCCAGGAAACCCGCCGCGAGGAGAATCAGGGCGGCAGCAGCCGCTGCCAGCCAGCGCCCTCGAGCCCGCGGCCGCAACGCATCCCTGACGCGCTCCGGGTCCACGGCGAACACCTCGGCGATCTCCTGGATGCTCAAGCCCCGTGCCTGGAGGTAGCTGCAGCCCGCGGCGAAGTCCACGCTCGAGAGGTCGAAGCTATATGGGCTCCCGCGGACGCCCGCCAGGCGCTCGAGCCGCTCGACCATGCCCTCGTAGTCCGGCTCAGGCACCATTCCCTATCCTCCCGAAGTGATGCCGCGCGATCTTCCGGTAGGCGCGCGACAGCGCCTTCCGCACCGCTGCGGCCTCCTGGCCGGAGGACGCGGCGATCTCCCGGGCCGTCCAGCCCTCCTCGAAGAAGAGGCGAAGCTGCTCGCGGTCCCGAGGCGTCAGAGTGGGGGTCGCGAGGTAGGCCTCCCAGGCGTCCCTCGCCTCCAGCGCGGACTCCACCTCCTGAAGCGGATCGCCCCGTGGGCGTCGAGTCTCGAGAGAGCCGGGCTTCACTCGTGCCTTCTCCCGCCGCACCCAATCGATGCCGGCGTGGTGGAGGGACTTGTAGAGGACCAACAGCTCCCGCCGCCGGGCGGCCTCAGGGGACGCGCTGAAGTCATAGTCGCCACGGCTCAAGCCGGCGAGGTGCCTGTGGATCACCTCGTCGGCGAGATCCTCCCGCCAGGAGCGGTCCTTCGCTGGGAAGAGCTGGGACGCAAACGCGAGCAGCTCCTCCCGGACGGCGGCGTAGTCGCGGACTATGACGGAGGCATCCACGCTCGGTGACCTTCACCCTCGGCTCGACCGCGGGCCACATCGTTCGAGGTCGTTCGAGGCCCGCTCTTGACCTTCCATCACTTCGCCATGCCGCCCGGCGGTTGTCAAGCCGAGTTTGGGGCTTCGGAGCCCCGAGGATCCTGAGGCCCCGCGCGAGCCGCGACGTGAAGGCGGGATGAAGGCGGCCGCGCCTTGCCCGGCCGCGCCTGGTCCCCCACGCTGCCCCACTGCGTCTGCCGCGCGAGCCGCCTGGCCCGGCGGGGGCGCGACGGCCAGAGGCCGCCCTCGCTCCAGGCAGTTCCTGCAGACCGCGACGCTGCCCAGCGCGCCGGTCCGTCGTGCAACCCAGACGTTTCCCCGCCCCCCTTCCCAAACCCCTCTGCTGGGCTGCTCCCCAGGGGTAGAACACGCGAGCAGACTTCTCCCGCTTCCAATCCTGAAGCCCATCTCAAGAACCGGGCGCCCGGAGTCCGAGCGCGAGCCTGGCGGGAGAGAGGAACCTCCCCTCACCCCCTCACCTCGCCCCCACCGCCAGCGCCGCCGCCGAGCCTGGCGGCAGCGTGATCGCGAAGGGCGGGCCGCTCTGGATGCGCGTGCGCTGGACCTTCACGGCGTCCGGGGTCCGGAAGCTGTTCGCGGCATCGCGGGAGGGGGCCGCGAGCACCGACAGGTCCGCGCCGGACGCCCCCTGGAGGCCCACCAAGCTCACCTCGAGGGCCGCGGGGCGCTCGAGGTCGAGGTTCACGGCCTTGAGATAGACCTTGCGGCCGTCCGCCGAGCGGGAAGCCCCGAGATCGAGCGCCGGGCCTCCTCCCTCGCAGGCGATGCGCTCGGCCCCCTGGTGCTCGCGCCAGAGCTGGATCGCGTGGTACACCGGCGTCACGAAGACCCCGTGGCGGCTCGCCTGGATGATCCCTCCGGACCAGCCGTTCACGAGGTCCGAGACGGCGCTCATGACGACGAGGTCTCCTTTCCGCTCGAAGACGTTCATGAGGCGCGCCGCGTAGAGGGCCGGCTCGATCGAATGCTGGCGGGGCACGGGCAGCGTTGTGTTCCACTCGTTGATCGCGAGCTGGATCCTCCGGCCCGGAACGACCTCGCGGATGAGCGCCTCCACGTCGCCGTAGAAGCGCTCGTAGTGGAGCGGCCGCGCGAGGAACGCCTCGGGCCTCCGCTCGGCGTCGCCGGAGCCGAAGTAGTGGTGGATCGACAGGACGTCCACGTGCTTCCCGGCGCCCTCGAGGACCAACTTGTTCCAGGCCATGGCGTTGTCCCCGCAGGCGATGAGCACGATCGACGGGTCCACCGCGCGCATCGCCTGGGCGTAGCGGACCGTGTTGGCCGCGCAGGTCGCGGCGTCGGAGTGCCCGCGGACCCAGTTGCCCCAGACCTCGTTCCCGAGCTCCCAGTACTTGACGCGATACGGCTCCGGGTGCCCGTTCCGGGCGCGCAGCGAGCCGCCTCGCGAGTCCGCGGGGCCGTTCGCGTACTCGACCCAGGCCGCGGCCTCCTCGACGGAGCCGTACATGCCCTCGAGGTTCACCGTGATGGACGGCTCGGCGCCCACCTCGCGGCAGAGCGCGATGAATTCATCCGTCCCGAAGTCGTTGGCCTCGATCTCGTTGTCCCAGGAGGGGTTCGTCCACGTCGGCCGCGCGTCGCGGGGGCCGACCCCCCACCGCCAGTTGTAGTCCTGGGCCACGTTCCCGCCGGGCCAGCGGATGAACCCGGGCACGAGGGCGCGGATGCGCTCGAGGACGTCGGCGCGCACGCCGCCGGGGGCGTCGCCGGGGAGGAGCGAGGCCTGGTCGAGCCATATCCTGCCTTTCCCCTTCACGATGATCGCGAAGCGGGCCAGCGGGTCGCCCCGCGAGGGCTTGAGGCGGACCTCGAGCTTGCTCCACTCGGGGCCGATCCCCCCGACCTCGGCGGCGCAGTGCCGGTCGCCCTCGGTGCGGTCCTCCTCGAGGGCGAGCTCGAGCTTTCCCTGGAAGCCTTCGCCTTTCACCCACACATGGGCGATGTGCTCGACCCCGGCGCGGGCTGGGACCCGAGCCTGGTAGATGCCACGGGGCCTGCCGTCGTCGCGGCGGATGTCGACGCGCACGGAGCTGTCGCCCTCGATCAGGTCCTCGATCGGCGGGTAGTGCTGGGTCCGGTCCTGCGCGAGCTTCATCGCCGGGTCATGGATCCGGTCGTCGGGGTACCGCTCCCAGTATCGCGGCAGCCCGATGCGGCTCGGGGGCCCTTCGAAGCCGCGGTTCCTGAGCAGCTCGGCGTGGAGCCCGCCCTTCACACCCTCGAACATGAACTCGAGGAAGTGGCCGTGGAGGATCGGGTGGATCGGGTTCAGCGGCTTGCCCGCGTCGATCGTGACCTTCAGGGGGCCCTCGGGGGGGGGAGCGGCCAAGGCGCAGGCTGCAGGCGGGAGCAGCGCCGCGGTGAACAAGGCAAGCATTGCGTCCATGGCGGGTCATGCTCGCCGCTCCAGCCCGGGCCATCAAGATCCTCGCCCCCGCAAACAATTCCCCAACAACTCTGCGGTAGGGTGGCGCGCCATGGAGAGTACACTTTTCTCAAGGAGGTGCCTCATGCGTGCGTCCCCGACCGCCCCCGCCCATCGTCTCGCGATCCTCCTGGCGCTCCTCGCGCCGCTCGGTCCTCTCGCGCTTCGCGCCGAGGACGCCGAGGACCGCCTCGTCGCCGCGGAGCTCCTCGAGGTCTCCTCGGGCGACCTCGAGCGAGCCATGGCCGTCTACAAGGCCCTCGCGGCCGAGGAAGCCGTGCCCGAGGTGACCCGCGCCCGGGCGCTCCTCGCCCTCGGGCGCTGCCAGAGGAAGCTCGGGCAGCTCGAGGCGGCCAAGAAGACGCTCGAGGACCTGGTGAAGACCCATGCGAAGGAGGGCGACGTCCTCCGCCAGGCCCAGAGCTTCCTCCGGGAGATCACCTCGGGCCGCGCCGAGAGCCCCGACTTCGACTGGATCCGCGAGATCGAGAAGAGCCCCGAGATCCAGGCCCGCGTCTTCGACTGGGCCATGGAGCTCGTGAGCGTGCCCTCGAACGAGGACCCGCCCGCCGGCCGGCGCCTCCTGGCGCTGGGGACCATCGCCCTCCCCGTCCTCGAGCGCGTGCTCGACGCCTCGCGCGACCCGGCCCACCGCCTGCACCTCGCCACGATCGCGGTGCGTGTGGGCAAGCTCGAGCGCCTCGCGATGCTCGTCGACCCTGCGGATGCGGGCAACACCTACCACCTGCGAATCCGGCGGGGCATCGAGGAGATCCTCGAGCGGCTCCCGGCCCTCGCGCTGGAGGAGCGGAAGAAGGCGCTCGAGGCCATCGCGAGCGTGCCGCGGAGCCCGGCCACGGACCCGCTCCGCTTCGCCCTCGAGCTCGCCGCCCGCGACACCAGGGACCTCGCGAGGAAGCTCGAGAGCCTCGAGAAGAGCTGGCTCCACCAGCAAGTAATCTACCCCCTCGCCGAGCGGGAGGCCCCCGGCGCCCTCGAGGCCATGGCTGCGCGGGCCGCGGAGAAGGGCTGCCCGCTCGATGTCCGCCTCCGCTACCTCGATATCCTACTCGAGAAGGCCCCCGAGAAGCTCCCCGAGGGGCACTGGCGGATCGTGGAAGAGAGGGCGGCGGAGATCGTCGAGCGGAACGAGGCCGACCGGCACACGGTCCCGCGGTACGTGGAGAAGCTCGAGGCCCTGGGGCGCTTCGACGCGCTCCGGGATCTCGCGGGCGGGAACGCGGGCCTGGCCATCGTGGAGGTCTTCGAGACCCGGTACGTGAAGCCGAAGAAGCTCGCCCAGGCTCCCGGCGCCTGGGGCGCGGTCCTCCGGGCCGCTCGCCTCTGGGGCGACGAGTCTTTCCCCGCGCTCCACCTCCTGGCCGAGCGGAACGACGAGGCGGCGGCGGAATTCGCGGGGTTCCTGCGGGCGAAGGAAGCCGAGTGGCCCACCTACAGGCCCTACGGCGAGCGCCCCGACAAGGCCTGGACGCCGTCGCCGCGCTACGCGGAGCTGATGGCGGGCCTCCTCGACTCGCAGGACCCGGTGGTCCTCGCCATCGCCCTCGAGGCCCTGGCGATCGCGCCCAAGGGCGCGGACCCCGAGGCGCTGCCCGCCCTCGAGCGGCTCGTCCTCGCGCCGCCGGACCTCCACGTGCGCGAGTACGCGGTCTACTGCCTCCTCCAGCGCCTCGCGGCGCGGCCCGAGGCGGCGGGCGATGCCTCGAGGATCCTCCTCGAGGACTGGAGGCGCCGGCGAGGACAGATGGAGCAGAACGAGGAGTCCCCGCTGCAGGGGGTGCAGAAGCAAGGCCGCATAGGGCACCAGCACGTTCAGCGGAGTCGTCGAGGGCACGAGGACCACAGCATGTTCGGGCCCTACGCGATCGGCTGGGCCCTCGACGCGGTGGACAAGCGAGCCTACCAGCGCCTGCACGGGGCCGCCCTCGCCGCGGAGCTCAAGGAGGGCGACCAGGACTTCCTCGACTGGGTGCGTCGCCTGCTGCCCAAGGGCAGCGCGGAGCTCCAGGACCTCGAGCCTCTGCGCGGGCTTGCCTTGAACGCGAAGGTGCACGCCTCGGTCCGCGCCTGGGCGGTCCGGACCGCCGGCGACGCTGGCAAGGGCTGGCTCGACTGGCGGAAGCTCATCGAGGCCGGCGACATGCTCCTGATCTACGTGCACGTAGACGATTTCGCCGAATGGTTCGCGGCCCTCGACTCGAAGGAGCAGGACCCGGTCCTGGAGGCGCTGGCGAAGAGCCCGGAGGCCCACGCGCGGCACCGGCGCCTCGAGCTCTACCCGAGGACGCGGCCCGAGTACCCCGAGGTCCTCCTCAAGGCCCTCGAGGACCCCGATGAGGGAGTGCAGTCCCGGGCCGCGAGGGCGCTCCTCGAGGTCGACAAGCTCCCGGGCCCCGAGCTCTACGCGAGGCTCCTCGAGCACCCGGTGGCGCGCCGTGCAGACATGCTTTTCCCGCAAATCGCCTCGTCCGCCGACCCGCGCATGATCGAGCCTCTCGTGAAGCTCCTCGACGACCGGGACGAAAGCGTCCGCAAGGGGGCCATCGAGACGCTGAAGGCCATCAAGGCCGTCCTCGCCGAGCGCGACGAGTGGCGGGCGATCCTCCAGGCCGCGAAGGAGCAGCGAGCGGTGAAGAAGGACTGACCCGTGCGCCGCGCAGCGCTCCTCTACGCCCTCATCGTCCTCCTCCCGGCTGCCCAGCTCACCTGGTGGGCCTGGCGCGCCGTGGACCTCGAGCACCGCGAGGGGCTCGAGGCCTACGCCCGCATGACGCGCGAGTTTGCCAAGCTCGAGGCCGCGAAGGTGGAGGCGGCGGCCCGCGAGGCCGCGAATCTCGCCGAGGCCTCGCCCGTCGCCGGGTACGCCGAGGGCGGCCGCTGGATCGGCTACGACCCTGCGGCGCCGCCGGCGCGCGCTCCCGAGGAGCCCGAGGGCACACCCGAGGAGCGCCGCCGCTGGCTCCTCTCGCGCCGCGGCGGCGAGGCCTACGAGGCCCGCGGCGACCCGGGGCGCGCCCTCGACGCGTACGCGTTCTACCTCCCGGCCATCCGCGCTCCCGAGCTGCGCTCGCGCCTGCGCCTCGCCGGGGCGCGGGCCGCCCGCGCCGCGGGCCAGCGAGACCTCGCGCGCGGTCTTCTCCGCGAGGTCTTCGCGACCGGGGAGGGGCACGCGACCGAGGAGGGCCCGCCCGCGGACCTCGCGGCGGCGGTCGCCATCCTCCACGAGGGCTGCGCCGAGGACGAGCCGCTGCGAGCCGAGGCCCGCTCGCGCCTCCGCGACGCGGCCCCGCGCCTCGCCACACCCCTCCTCGCGCGCCTCGCGGCCGAGGTCTCGCCCGGCGGCGAGGACCTCCGCGGCCTCGTCGAGGCCCGGCGCACCCTCGAGGCGGCCGTCCGGGCGTGTCCGGAGGTCCTCGCGTGGCGGGATGCAGCCATCGCCGGCTCGACGCTCCTCCTCGCCCGTGGCGAGGAGCGCGGCGGCCGGCGCGTGCGGGCTCTCCGCTCGGCGCCCTTCGTGACGCCGGAGCTCGCCCTCGAGGGCTACTGGCTCCAGTGGGTGCCCGGCGAGACGCCGCCTCCTGGAGGAGACGCGGCATCCCACCCCGTGCGCCTCGCGGACGGCGGCCCCGTCCTGGGCCAAGTCCTCGTCCAGGACTTGCCCCTCCCCACGCGGCGCGACTATCTCGACCGGCGCCGCTGGACGAAGCGCGCTTTCATCGGCCTCCAGGTCCTCGTGGTCCTCGGGGGCGGCGCCGCCTTCCTCATCTTCCTCCGCCGCGAGCGCGAGCTGGCGCGCCTCCGCGCCCGCCTCCTCGCCAACGTCTCCCACGAGCTCAAGACGCCGGTGACCTCGGTCCGCATGTTCTCGGAGATGCTCTCCGAGCCGGGCCTCGACCCGGCGCAAGCCCGCCTCTTCGGCGGGCACCTCCGCCGCGAGGCGGCGCGCCTCTCGCAGCTCCTCGAGAACCTCCTCGACCTCTCGCGGCCCGAGCGAGCCGAGGCGGAGCTGGCCCGCGAGCCCGCCGACCTCGCGGCGCTCCTCCGCGAGGTCGCCGAGGGCTTCGCGTACCGGGCGCGGGAGGAGAAGGCCGCCTTCCGCACCGAGGGGGTCGACGGGAGCCTCCCCCTCGAGACGAACCCCGGCGCCGTCGAGAGGATCGTCCTCAACCTCCTCGACAACGCCCTCAAGTACCGCCGGGCCGAAGGCGCCGAGGTCGTCCTCTCGCTCGCCGCGGGCTCGAGCGGCGCCGCGGGCGGCGGCGCCCGCAACGCCGTCCGCGACAACGGCCCGGGCAACCCGCGAGGCGAGCGGGAACGCGTCTTCGAGGAGTTCGACCGGGGCCGCTTCGTGGACTACGCCGTGAAGGGCGCCGGCCTCGGCCTCCCGATCGCGCGCCGGCTCGCGCGGAGGCTCGGGGGCGACCTCGAGCTCGAGAGCCGCGAGGGCGAGGGCAGCGTCTTCACGC
>JACQVW010000190.1 GCA_016209535.1 Planctomycetota bacterium
CCCCTCCCCCGCCCTGCGGCCCGTGACCCAGGCCCAGAGGAAGTTGTAGCCGCCGATGCGCCCCACGACGTCGAGCATCTCGCCGCACAGGTGGAGGCCTGGCGCGACGCGGCTCTCGAGCGTGCGCGGATCGACCTCCTCGAGGGGCACGCCGCCCGCCGTCGCCTCGGCCACCGCGTACCCTTCGTTCCCCGAGACGCCGAGGGGGCATGCCGTGAGCGCCTCGACGAGACGCGCCCGCTCCACGCGCCGGAGCTCGCTCGTCCCGCGGCCCTCGGGCACTCCCGACAGCCCCAGCAGCCTGTCCGCGAGGCGCCTGGGCAGGCGCGCGCGAAGGACCGTGGCGGCGGCGCGCTTCCCGGGCTCGCGGAGGAGGGCGTCCCAGTCGGGCGCCCCGCCCCCGAGCCAGGCCGCGAGGAGCTTCACGCGATCGCCTCCGGGACGCGCGACGTGGCGGCTCATGTCGAGGACCACGGGTCCGCTGAAGCCCTTGTGCGTGAAGAGGAAGTCGCCGTCGCGCTCCTCGAGGACGCGCCCGCCCTCCAGGGCGCGGAGGCGAGCGCGCAGCGAGATCCCGGCGAGCTCCCGCCAGGCCGGGTCTTGAGCCATGAGGGGGACGAGGGCCGGATACGTGTCCCGGACGGAGTGGCCGAGGGCGCGGACGATGGCGAGCCCGCCGCCGTCGCTCCCCGTCCGCGGCAGCGAGAGGCCTCCCGTGGCGAGGACGACCCTCGGGGCCTCCACGGCGAGCCCCGCGGCGGTCTCGACGCGGAACCGAGGCCTGCCGGCGCCGCTCTCGACCCGCTCGTTCCGCTCCGTCGGCTCGACCCGCTCGACCCGCTCGATCCGCTCGATCCGCTCGACGCGCGTCACGCGCTGGCCGCCGCGCAGCGTCGCGCCGGCGCGGCCGCACTCGTCGAGGAGCGCCTGCAACACGTCCCGGGATCTGTCGCTCGCGGGGAAGATCTTGCCCGTGGGCTCCACCTTCAGGGGAAGACTCAGGTCCTCCTCGAAGAACCCCCGCACGCGTTCGAGAGGCCAGGAGAGCAAGACGTTGCGCAGGAGGTGGACCGAGCCGCCCGTGTGGAAGTCCTCGAGGCTCACCCGGGACGGGAGGACGTTGCACCGGCCCCCGCCGCTCACGCGGATCTTCGCCCCGGGAACGGGCCGCGTCTCGAGGAGCAGGACGCGAGCACCGCCTCGAGCCGCGAAGGTCGCCGCGAGCAGGCCCGCAGCGCCCGCTCCCACCACGACGGCGTCCGGGGTCCCGTGCGCTGCGCTCGCGCTCATGCCTGCTCGAGGGGAAAGGCGATGACCTCGTCGATGGAGCTCGCCCCAACCGCGAGCATCACGACCCGGTCGAGCCCCACGGCGACGCCCGCGCACGCGGGCACGCCGTGCTCGAGGGCCGCGAGCAGCCGCCGGTCGATGGGCAGCTCGGCCTTCCCGGAGGCGCGGCGCCGCGCGTTCGCCTCGACGAAGCGCCGCTCCTGCTCGCGAGGGTCCAGGAGCTCGTGGTACCCGTTGGCGAGCTCCACGCCCCGCACGTAGAGCTCGAAGCGCTCCGCGACGGACGGGTCCCCGAGGCGCAGCCTGGCCAGCGCCGCCTGCGACGCCGGGTAGTCGTGGATGAACGCGGGCCGCTCGAGGCCTAGGGTCCCCTCGACCCGCGCGGCCAGGAGCAGGTTGAGCCAGGCGTCGCGGTCCGTCACGTCCATGCCCGGCGGCGGCGGAACGCCCTCGAGGCCCGCGATGCGCGAGAGGTCGCCGGCGGCGACCCGGTGAGGATCGAAGCCGAGGGCGTCGAGGAAAGCCCGGCGGTAGGTGAGCCTGTCGAACGGCCCGTCCCCGAGCAGCGCCGGAGCCCCGCCGAGGAGGACCCGCAGGAGGGCTTCGACCTCATCCATGAGTGCGTGGTGGTCGATGCCCGGGCGGTACCACTCGAGGATGGTGAACTCCGGGTTGTGCAGGCGCCCGCGCTCGCCGTCGCGGAAGGCCCGGGTGACCTGGAAGATGGGTCCCGAGCCCGCGGCGACGAGGCGCTTCATCGAGTGCTCGGGGGACGTGACGAGGTAGAGGCGCCGCGACGGGCCGCGAGGCCCATCGGGGCGGAGCTCAGCGGGGACCGGCTCGAGGTGCTCGTCGACGGCCCCGGCCGCGCAGAGGACGGGCGTCTCGACCTCGAGGACGCCGCGCCCGCGGAGGAAGGCACGGGCGGCGTGGAGGATCTCCGCCCGGCGCCTCAGGTGCTCGAGCGGCGCCGCCGGCCGGAAGTCGATCGGCTCACGACTTGGCGGCCCGCTCAATATACTCGCCCGTCCTCGTATCCACCTTGACCACGTCGCCGATGTTGATGAAGGCCGGCACGAAGACCTCGGCGCCCGTCTCGACGGTGGCGGACTTCTGGACGTTCGTGGCCGTGTTGCCCCGGGCCGCGGGTTCGGTGTAGGTGACCTGGAGATCGACCGACTTGGGCGGCTCGATGGAGATCGCCCTCCCGTTCCAGAGCATTACCTCCACCGTCGTGCCGTCCTTGAGGAACTTCACGAGGTCGCCAAGGATTTCCTTCGAGATCGAGAACTGCTCGAAGCTCTCCGGGTTCATGAAGAACCAGTTCTTCGAGTCGTTGTAGAGGTACTGGGCGCTGTGCTCCTCGATCTCGGCGGCATCGATCGAGTCACCGCTCCGGTAGTTGCGGTCGATGACGTTGCCCCTCAAGAGGTTCTTGAGCTTCGTCCGGTACACGGCCTGGCCCTTCCCCGGCTTCATGAACTCCATGTCGATCATGAGGTAGGGCTCGTTGTCGATGAGGACCTTGAGGCCCTTCCTGAACTCGCTCGTGTTGTAGCTCGCCATGCTTCGTAGGGTGCTTGGGACTTGGGACTGCTGAGGGCTGAGGATTGAGGCCGCGCTCTGGGAAAAAAGAGGATATATTTTACAGCCCGATGCTCTCCGCGATAGAGTTTTCTGGCCGCGAGGCCGTCTCCCCGGCTGCCTGGAAGAAGGCCCTTGCCACGGCCGTGCGGGACCCCGATGACCTGATCGACCGCCTCGGGCTGCCCGAGGGCCTGCGGGAGGGGGCGCGCAGGGCCGCGCGCCGCTTCGGGCTCGTCGTGCCCCTCGGCTTCCTCGACCGCATGCGTCCGGGAGACCCGGACGACCCGCTCCTCCGCCAGGTGCTCCCCCTGGGCATCGAGGAGGACGAGGCCGAGGGCTTCGTCGAGGACCCCGTCGGGGACCGGGAGGCCGTGCTCCTCCCCGGGTTGATTCAGAAATACGAGGGTCGGGTCCTCCTCGTCGCCGCGGGCTCCTGCGCCGTCAACTGCCGCTACTGCTTCCGCCGCGAGTTCCCCTACGGCGAGACGCCGCGGGGCCTCGAGGCCTGGAGGCCCGCGCTGGACAGGATCGCCGCCGACCCGACCCTGAGCGAGGTCATCTTGAGCGGCGGGGACCCCCTCGTCCTCTCGGACGCGGCCCTCGAAGCGCTCGTCGCCGCGCTCGCCGAGGTCCCTCACCTGGCCCGCCTGCGCGTGCACACCCGGCTCCCCATCGTCATCCCGGAGCGCGTCACGGAGGGCCTCATCGCCTGCCTCCGCGGGACGCGCCTCGCGCCCTTCGTGGTGGTCCACGCGAACCACGCGGCGGAGATCGCGGGCGCCTGCGCCGAGGCCCTGACGCGCCTCGTGGACGCCGGCGTCCCCGTCCTCAACCAGTCCGTGCTCCTCCGCGGCGTGAACGACGACGCCAGCACGCTGGTCCGCCTCTCGGAGCGGCTCCTCGAGCTGCGCGTCCTGCCCTACTACCTGCACCAGCTCGACCCCGTCCGCGGCGCGGCCCACTTCCGCGTGAGCGAGGAGCGAGGCCGGGAGCTCGTCGAGGAGCTGCGCCGGAGGCTCCCGGGCTACGCGGTGCCGCGCTACGTGCGCGAGGTCCCGGGGGCGGGGAGCAAGGTGCCGTTGTGAAAGCGCCATGAATGGGCTTGCATGCCGGGGGCCTGTCGTGTATCGTTGGAAATCTGTCGGGGTGTGTCGCCGGAGAAGACACCTGTGGTCCAAGCAACCAAACCGACCCAGCCTCCCGCCTCTCGCGCCGAGGTGATTCCGCCGCTCCAGAGCGGCGAACGCCTCACCCGCGACGAGTTCGAGCGGCGTTACGACGCCACGCCGGGCTTGAAGGTGGCGGAGCTGGTCGGGGGAGTCGTCCACGTGCCTTCCCCCGTCAAAGTACGCGACCACGCGACCCCCCATGCCTTCGTCGTCGGGTGGCTCGTGAACTATGTCGCATCGACGCCCGGCGTCGAGACCGGCGACAACGCGAGCGTCCGCCTCGACCTTGAGGACGAGCCCCAGCCCGACGTGTTCCTGCGGATCCTGCCGGAGCACGGCGGCCAATCCCGCACGAGCGACGACGGCTACGTCGAAGGCGCCCCCGAGCTCGTGGCCGAAGTGGCCGCGACGAGCGCAAGTCACGACTCGAACGCCAAGTTGAACGCGTACCGCCGGAACGGCGTGCGCGAGTACATCGTCTGGCGCGTGCTCGACGGCGCCCTCGACTGGCTCGTCCTTCGCCGCGGCGGGTACGAGCCGCTCCGGCTCGACGCCTCCGGGATCGGCCGCAGCGAGGTCTTCCCCGGCCTCTGGCTCGACGTCCCCGCCCTCCTGCGGCGCGACATGGCGAAGGTGCTCTCGGTCCTGTCCGAGGGGGTCCAGACCCCCGAGCACGCGGCGTTCGTGGAGCGGCTCAAGGGCGCTGGGCCGGCGAGGTAGGGTCGCCCCGGCGCTTCTCCGGCGCAGTCGAGGCCAGGGTTCCGCAGGCTGGCGAGCCCTTCACCCCTGCACCCCCCACGCGTTCCGGAACCGCTGGTGGTGCTCCGGAGCGATCTCCCTCGAGAACCGCAGGGACACGTGGTCCCGGCCCACGCGCACGCCGCGGATCGTGCCTTCCCGGATCCCCCAGTCGCGGCAGATCAGGGCCCAATCCTGGAGGACGCGGCCCGAGACCTTGCCCCGCCTCACCTCGGGCTTGCCCCCGCGGATCAGGACGACGAGCTCGGCTCTCGGCCGGAAGAGCCAGATGAGGACCCCGATGGCTGCGAGGGCCAGCACGACGCGCAGGGCCGTGCCCATGGACCTCTCCGACTCACCGCCCCATGCGCCTCGGGGCGCCGGCGGGAAGCGAGAGGGCGGCGGCGAGACGGCAGCCGGAGGCGACGAAGGTCTGACGCATGGCGAAAGTCCTTGAGCTCAGCCTGGGGATCGTGCTAGAGAGTAGGGCCTCATGATACACGCTCTCCTCCCAAGCGATCCAAGGCCGATCCGAGCCCTACCATGACCGATCCCCGCTACCGGAAGCTCGCCGAGATCATCGTCCGCCACTCCTGCCGCGTGAAGGAGGGCGAAAAGGTCCTCGTCGAGACCTTCGACATTCCCGCCGAGCTCACCGCGGTCCTCGTCCGCGCCATCGCCGAGGCCGGCGGGCTGCCCCTCTGCCTCACGAAGCAGAACCGGGTGCTCCGCGAGCTCTACAGGAACGCCACGGAGGAGCAGATGCGCTTCTGGGGCGAGATCGAGCGCCGGCAG
>JACQVW010000176.1 GCA_016209535.1 Planctomycetota bacterium
CCTCGAGGCCGTCGCCGACGGCGAGGTCGACGACTCCGAGGTGAAGGCCCAGGAGGAGCGGCTCGTGAAGTGCATGAAGGCGGTCGAGCCGCTCCTCGACGACGGGCTCCACGCGAAGGTGACGCGCCTCCTCTGCGAGCTCACGGCCTACGACATCATGCAGATCTTGAACAGCATGCAGAAGGCCCGGCACGTGACCCGGTTCCGGGGGTGAGGGCGACGCCGATGACCGCGCGCTGGCTCGTCTTGGGCGTCACCCTCGCGCTGGCGGCGGGCTGCGGCGAGAGCCGCCGCGTGCCGAGCGGGAAGACGCCCCCGCCGCCCGCCGCCGGGGCGCGTTCGGGGCCGCGGGTGGACCTGCCCCGTGGCGAGGACCGCCTCTGCACGGCCGTCGCCGTGCTCCTCGACGCCTCGAGCAGCATGCTCCAGGGCGCCCGCGACCGCACGGGCCGCGAGCGGCCCAAGCACGAGATCGCCCGCGAGGCCCTCGAGGGCATCATCGGCCACACGGCCGAGTGGCTCAAGGCGCACCCGGATACGACGCTCGAGCTGGGGATCTTTCAGTTCTCGAGCTCCGTCTCGACGCTCCTCCCCATGGGCCCCTTCGACGCGGCGAAGGCCCGCGACGCGCTCGCGAGGGCGCGGAGCTCGAGCGGCACGGCCATCGGCCGGGCCATCGAGACGGGCTACCGGGCGCTCTACGCGTCGGGATGCCTCCGCAAGCACATCGTGTGCATCACCGATGGCGAGAACACGTCGGGCCCGGCGCCCGAGATGGTGGCGAGGCTCTACCACTCGGAGACCGAAGGGGCGGTGCCCATCCACATGGTGGCCTTCGACACATCCTCGAAGAAGTTCCGTTTCCTCGGCGACGTGGGCGGCGACGTGACGGAGGCCGCCGGCGGAGCGGAGCTCCAGGCGCGCCTGGGCGAGATCTACGACAAGCGCATCTTCGCCGAGGAGATGCCGGCTGAAGAGATGCCGGCTGAGAGGTAGCAAGCACCAAGACCCGAGATCGCTCTCGGAGGGAGATAAACCCATGGCAGGACAGCCGAAAGCACCGTTTTACATCGCGATCGCCCTGGTAATCGCGGGCCTCGTGGCCTTCGCGGTCTGGCGCGACAGGTTCGCCCCCAAGCCGCCGCCCGTGCCCGCCGGCGGCGGGCCGGCGGCGAAGGACGCCGCCAAGGACGCGGCGCAGCCCGCCCCCGCCGGCGGCGAAGCCGCGGGCGCCGAGGCGCCCGACGCGGCCGGGGTGACGACCCTCAAGGAGTACAAGTTCAAGCCGGCGGAGCGCCTCCCCGAGGTGAAGGGGATCTC
Organism: Planctomycetota bacterium; assembly: GCA_016209535.1. Taxonomy (GTDB): domain Bacteria; phylum Planctomycetota; class UBA8108; order UBA8108; family SXIK01; genus JACQVW01. Next base: position 1,321 of record JACQVW010000176.1, read on the forward strand.
GGCCTACAAGGCCCTCGAGAACGACACGCTGCGCTTCGCCTTGAACGTGTGGGCCGGGTGGGGGCCCATCATCCTCGCCAACGAAGGCTTCAAGGCGGGGAAGGCCTGGAAGGCCCCGGGCGGCAAGGACTTCAAGGTCGAGCTGATCCTCATCGACAACCCCGTCGCCATGCGCGATGCCTACGCGGCGGGCGAGGTCCACATCGGCTGGGGCACCCTCGACATGGTGCCGCTCTTCCTCGAGGGCTTCGTCGACGCGACCGGGAAGCCGAGGGACTCGCGCGTCATGCCGCGCGTCTACCAGCAGGTGGACTGGTCGAACGGAGGTGACGGCATCGTCGTCCGGGAGGCGGTCAAGACCGTCTCGGACCTGCGCGGGAAGCAGGTCGTCCTCGCGCAGAACTCGCCGAGCCACTACTTCGCCTTGAACGTGCTCATCGCGGGCGGCGTCCAGCCCTCGGAGGTCACCTGGCGCTACACGGACGACGCGTTCCAGGCCGCGGCAGCCTTCAACTCGGAGAAGGGCATCTCGGCCGCCGTGTCCTGGGCGCCCGACATCTACAGCCTCGAGAAGGTGAAGGGGAACCGCATGCTGGTGACGACGGCCACGGCGAACAAGCTCATCGCCGATGTCTGGTTCGCGCGGGCCGACTTCGCCAAGGACCACCCGGGGATCATCGAGGGCCTCGTGCGGGGGATCTTCGACGCCATGGAGGACATGAAAGACCCCGCGAAGAAGCAGCGGTGCGCCAAGCTCATGAGCGAGGGCTACAACATCCCCGAGACCGACACCATGAACATGTTCGGGGACGCCCACAACACGAACTGGGCCGAGAACTACCAGTTCTTCCTGAACGCCAACAACCCGACCAACTTCGAGCGCGTGTGGCGCCAGGCCTACTACCTCTACAAGCGCATCGGCTCGATCCGCCACCAGCCCGTGCCCTTCGACCAGGTCATGGACTTCACCTACATCGACAAGCTGGGCAAGGAGCCGAAGTACGCCTCCCAGAAGGACGAGTACGAGGTCAGCCTCGCGCCCAAGACCGTGGGGGAGATCCGCGGCGAGTCCGAAGAGATCCTCACGAACACCGTCGTCATCCACTTCTTCCCCAACTCCTGGGACCTCTACAAGAAGGTCACGAAGAAGGTGGGCGACAAGGACGTCGAGGAGCACTACGACCCGAACGTCGACGCGGTCATCGAGGGCGTGGGGCGCCTCGTGGGCCAGTTCGGCCTGTCGCGCGTGATCATCGAGGGCCACACGGACTCCTCGATGCGCGGTCAGGTGTCGCCGAGCCTCGTGAAGGAGCTCGCCATGAACCGTGCCAGCTCCGTCAAGGAGGGGATCGTCAAGAAGTTCAACTTGAGCCCGAACCAGCTCGCCGTGGAGGGCATCGGGTGGGACCGCCCCGCGGACCCGACCGACCCCTTGAACCACGCGAAGAACCGCCGCGTGGAGGTGAAGGTCTACTCGGCCGAGAAGGAGTGAGGGAGGCGGCTCGGCGATGAGCTTCTTCAAGATCCGCGGGGAAGCCCCCCGGTGGGAGACGCTCCTCTACGCGGCGCTCTGTGTGGCGCTTTGTCTCGGGCTCTGGTGGTACGCCACCCGAGGCGCAGGGGAGGAGCGGATCTTGAGCCCGGCGCTCGTCCCGAGCCCGGCCGAGACCTTCGCGGCGTTCTCGGAGCTCTGGAGCGAGCGCGCGCTGGCGCGCAACATCGGCGCGAGCCTGCGCCGCGTGGCGCTGGGCTTCGGGCTTGCGGCGCTCGTCGGCGTGCCCCTCGGCGTCCTCTGCGGCTGCTTCACGCGCCTGAACGCCTTCTTCTCGCCCCTCTCGATCTTCGGCAGGAACATCCCCATCGCCGCGCTCATCCCGCTCACGTTCTACTTCTTCGGGATCGGCGAGATGCAGAAGGTGATGTTCATCTTCATCGCCTGCGTCGCCTTCGTCATCTCGGATACGGCGCGGGCGGTCCTCGACGTGGGCGGCGAGTACATCGACACGGCGTACACGCTCGGGGCGAGGCGCAGAGAGGTGATCCTCAAGGTGCTCTTCCCCCTGGCCCTCCCGAGCATCTTCAACTCGCTCCGGCTCCTCTTCGGGATCGCCTTCGGCTACATCATGCTCGCCGAGGTCGTGAAGTCCACCGAGGGCTCGGGCGGCCTGGGCGACATCATCAACATCTCCCAGCGGCGCGGGACGAAGGAGCATATCCTGCTCGTGCTCCTGATCATCCCCGTCGTGGCCCTGGCCCTCGACAAGTGCCTCTTCTGGATCCAGAAGGAGCTCTTCCCCCATCGCTACGGGGGCCGGGGGCTCCTCAACCGCTGCGTACGAGCCTGCATCCACCGCTGGGAGGACCTGAAGGGCGTCTTCTGGCGGAGCGGGCCGCAGGGGGACGAGCGATGAGCGAGGCCGAGAAGCCGGCGGCGCCGCCCGCCCCCGCGAAGCCCGCGGCCCCCCCGCCATCCGCCGCCGCAGTGCCCGCGCAGCCCGTGGGCATGAGCGAGGTTCTCGAGCACGTCCGCGCACCGGAGGAGGTCCCCGGGCCCCACGTGGTCCAGTTCGCGGGCGTCACCAAGACCTACCACCCGGACCTGCCCAACAGCTTCACGGCGATCCGCGACGTCACCTTCGCCGTGCCGGACCTGCCCGGGAAGGGCGAATTCATCTCGATCCTGGGCCCGAGCGGCTGCGGGAAGAGCACGGTGCTCCGCCTCATCGCGGGCCTCGAGCCGCAGCACCCGGCCACCTCGGGGCGGGTCCTGGTCCTGGGGAAGCCCGTCGCGGGCCCCGGCGCCGACCGCGGCATGGTCTTCCAGGACTACACGAGCTTCGACCACCGGACCGTCCTCGACAACGTCGCCTTCGGCCTCGAGTGCCGCGCGGCGCCGCGCCTGGAGCGCTACGACCTCGCCCGCGAGTGGATCGCCAAGGTGGGCTTGAACGTCGCGAGGGACGCCGAGAAGTACCCCCACGAGCTCTCGGGCGGCATGCGCCAGAGGGTCGCCATCGCGCGCACCTTGATCCTGAAGCCCCGGATCATCCTCATGGACGAGCCCTTCGGCGCCCTCGACCCCCACACGCGCATGAGCATGCAGGACCTTCTCGTTGCGCTCTGGCGCGAGGTGCAGGCGACGGTCTTCTTCGTCACGCACTCGATCGAGGAGGCGGTCTTCCTGGGCGACCGCGTCTACGTTTTCACGAGCTCTCCGGGGACGATCCTGAAGGAGATGGAGGTCGAGCCCGCCGACCGGCCGTCGAAGGAGATGCAGCGCGAGCCGCGGTTCCAGGAGACCGTGAGCTACATCCGGGACCTCATCGTGAAGCTCGAGGAGGAAAGGCGGGCGCGGAAGGGTTAAACTGGCCGACCCGCGCGGCCCAGCCGCCGGCGCCCGGCCCTGGCTCGTCGGACCGTGAACCTCGGCAAGTACCTCAAGTCGGCCTTCCTGAACCGCTGGAACCTGCTCCTGTTCCTCGGGGCGAGCGGGTTAGCGTTCCTGAGCGGGCGGCCTGACGTGTTCTGGCCCCTCGTCATCGCCGCCGAGGTCGGGTACCTGGGTCTCCTCGGCACGCACCCCAAGTTCCAGCGGTACGTCGATGCCCAGGCAGCGAAGCTCACGAGGGATGTGGGCACGGCCCGGGCCGAGGAGGGCCTCCTCAGGATCCTCCGCGCGCTCCCGGCGCGCTCCCTCGAGCGCTACGAGTCGCTGCGGGCGCGGTGCCTCGAGCTGCGCCAGCTTGCCCTGGAGATCAAGGACCCCGGCGCGGCCGGCGCGCCGCCGCCCCTCGACTCGATCCAGCTCCAGGGTCTCGATCGGCTGCTCTGGATCTTCCTCCGCCTCCTCTACACCCACCACTCCCTCGAGAGGTTCCTCGAGACGACGAGCGGCGACGAGATCGGGGAGGAGATCGAGAGGCTCGAGGCCCGGCTCCGCGCCCTGGGCCCGGCCTCCGACGCCCCGCAGCAGCAGAGGGTCCGCAAGGCCCTCGAGGACAACCTGGCCACGTGCAAGGCCCGACTCGAGAACCACGAGAAGGCCCGATCGAACTGCGATCTCGTGGCCCTCGAGATCGACCGTCTCGAGAACAAGATCCGCTCCCTGAGCGAGATCGCCGTGAACCGCCACGAGCCCGACTTCATCACGAGCCAGGTCGACGAGGTGGCGACGAGCATGGTCTCGACCGAGAAGACCATGAGCGAGCTCCGGTTCGCGACGGGCCTCGAACTCGCCGACGAGGAGGCCCCCGAGCTCCTGCGGCGGGACAAGGTCCACGTCAAGGAGTAGCAAGCAGCCGGTCCGCCCTTCCCAAGCCCGCGCCGCGGCAGGTATCTTATCGCTCCTGTGACTCGAGGCCGTCAGGCAAGGAAGGAAGGCTGAGGACCCCCATGGGCAACGGAGCACCCAGGGAGCAGTGGGCGACCCGCGTCGGGATGATCATGGCCGTGGCCGGCTCGGCCGTGGGCCTCGGGAACTTCCTGAGGTTCCCGGGCCAGGCCGTCCAGAACGGCGGCGGCGCGTTCATGATCCCGTACTTCTGCGCGCTCCTCTTCCTCGGGATCCCGATCTGCTGGGCCGAGTGGACCATGGGGAAGTACGGCGGGCAGTTCGGATTCCGGTCCTGCCCGGCGATCTTCGGCGTCCTCGGCCGCCACCCCTTCTGGCGCTTCGCCGGCGTCCTGGGTCTCGTGATCCCCATCGTGATCTACATGTACTACGTGTACATCGAGGCGTGGTGCCTGGGATACTCGTGGAGCTACCTCCGAGGTTCCATCAACCTGGGGGAAGACCCGTCGAAGTGGGTCGAGGAGAGCAAGAGGTTCTTCGGCGCGTTCGTCGGCCGCGACACGGACGGGGTGCTCCTCGAGGGGGGCGGCCTGCAGCCTGGAGTCCTCGTCTGGTTGATCGTCTTCACGATCAACTTCATCTTGATCTTCCGCGGCCTCTCCAAGGGGATCGAGAGGTTCTGCACCTGGGCCATGCCGGCCATGGCGGTCTGCGCCCTCCTGGTCCTCGTGCGCGTCTTGACACTGGGGACGCCCGATCCGTCGAAGCCCGAGCTGACCGTGCTCAACGGGCTGGGCTTCATGTGGAACCCCAAGCCCGCTGAGCCCGGCGCCTCCTGGGTCGCCCAGCTCGCGCGGCCCCAGGTCTGGCTCAGCGCGGCGGGGCAGATCTTCTTCAGCCTCTCCGTGGGCTTCGGAGTCATCGTCAACTACGCGAGCTACTTGA